>NZ_JBEYXZ010000054.1:0-29696 GCF_040645305.1 Streptomyces sp. NPDC046831
CGACCCGTTTCTCCGTGCTCGACCGCTCACGCGTCCGGGAGGGGCACCCGGACGCCGAGGCGCTGCGGGACACCGTGCGGCTGGCGCAGGAGGTGCCGGGCCGTACCGGCCCGGGGCGCCCCCTGTGCTGCGCGGTCCCCGAGGGGACCCCCCGTGCTAGGAGTGCGTCCGCAGCAGCGTGCGCATCGTCCGCATCGCCACCGACAGGTTGGCGAGGTCGAACTCGTCCGACCCGCGGATCTCCTCCAGGGTCGTCCGCGCCCGGGACAGGAGCGGCGCGTTCTTCTGCTCCCAGACCTTGAAGCGCTGCTCGGGCGTGGAGCTGCCGTTGCCCGCGGCGAGGACGTCCGCCGTCAGGGCCGCGTGGGCCGCGTACAGGTCCTCCCGGATCGCCGCCCGGGCCATGGACTGCCAGCGGTCGGCGCGCGGCAGCTCGATGATGCGGTCCATCAGCTGGGTGATGCTGAGGCGGTCGGCGAGGTCGTAGTACACCTCGGCGACGTCCATCGGCTCCCTGTCCATGCGGTCGGCCACCGAGACGATGTCGAGCGTCGGGAAGGCGGAGGAGAACCCGGCCACCTGCGTGGCCAGTTCGTCCGGGACGCCGGCCGCGGACAGCTCGTCGTACACCTGCTCGTACCACTCCAGGTCCGCGCCGCGCAGCAGCTTCGGCAGCTCGGACCAGACCTGCTCCACGCGCTCGGCGAAGAACGCGACCGTCTCGCCGAGCTCCAGCGGCTGCGGCCGGTTGTTGAGCAGCCAGCGCGTGCCGCGCTCGACCAGCCGGCGCGAGTGCAGGCGGATCCTGGTCTGGACGGCCGCGTCGACCTTGTTGTCCAGCGCCTCGACCGCGTCCCACACCGGCGCCGAGCGGAAGATCGCGCGGGCCGCGGTCTGCGTCCGGACGATCTCCTCCAGCGAGGCCCCGGTCTCCTCCCGCAGGCGGTGCAGGTAGGTCGTACCGCCCGTGTTGACCGTGTCGTTGACCAGCACGGTCGTGGTGATCTCCCGGCGCAGCGGGTGGCTGTCGATCTGCTCGGCGAACTGCTCGCGCAGCGCCGCCGGGAAGTACGTGTGCAGCAGGCCGCGCAGGTACGGGTCGTCCGGCAGCGACGTCGCCAGCAGCTCCTCGGCGACCGTGATCTTGGTGTACGCCAGCAGCACGGCCGTCTCGGGACCGGTCAGGCCGTGACCGGCGGCCAGCCGCTCACGGATCTGCCGGTCGGTGGGCAGGAACTCCAGCGCCCGGTCCAGGTGGCCCTCGCGGACCAGGTGGCGGATGAAGCGCTGCTGGGCGTTGAGCATGTCCTTGGACTGGGCGAGCGCGTTGGCGATCGCCGTGTTCTGCGCGTAGTTGTTGCGCAGGACCAGATGGCCGACCTCGTCGGTCATCTCGGCGAGCAGCTTGTTGCGCTGCTTGACGGTCATGTCGCCCTCGGTGACCAGGCGGTTGAGCAGGATCTTGATGTTCACCTCGTGGTCGGAGGTGTCCACGCCCGCGCTGTTGTCGATGGCGTCGGTGTTGACCTTGCCGCCGGCCTGCGCGAACTCGATCCGGCCGAGCTGGGTGAGGCCCAGGTTGCCGCCCTCGCCGACGACCTTGACGCGCAGGTCCTTGCCGTCCACGCGGATGGCGTCGTTGGCCTTGTCGCCGACGTCGGCGTGGGACTCGGTGCTGGCCTTGACGTAGGTGCCGATGCCGCCGTTCCACAGCAGGTCCACCGGGGCCTGGAGGATCGCCCGCATCAGGTCGGCCGGGGTCAGCTTGGTGACGCCCGACTCGATGCCGAGGGCCTCGCGGATGTGCGCGTTGACCGGGATGGCCTTCGCGGTCCGCGGGAACACCCCGCCGCCGGGCGACAGCAGCCCGGTGTCGTAGTCCTCCCACGACGACCGCGGCAGCTCGAACAGGCGGCGGCGCTCGGCGTAGGAGGTGGCCGCGTCCGGGTCGGGGTCGATGAAGATGTGCCGGTGGTCGAAGGCGGCGACCAGGCGGATGTGCTCGGACAGCAGCATGCCGTTGCCGAAGACGTCGCCGGACATGTCGCCGATGCCGACGACCGTGAAGTCCTCCGCCTGGGTGTCGACGCCCAGCTCCCGGAAGTGCCGCTTCACGGACTCCCAGGCACCGCGGGCGGTGATGCCCATGCCCTTGTGGTCGTAGCCCGCCGAGCCGCCGGAGGCGAAGGCGTCGCCGAGCCAGAAGTCGTACGACTGGGCGACCTCGTTGGCGATGTCGGAGAACGTCGCCGTGCCCTTGTCGGCGGCGACGACGAGGTAGGTGTCGTCGCCGTCGTGCCGGACGACGTCCCGCGGCGGCACGACCTCGCCGGCGACCAGGTTGTCGGTGATGTCGAGCAGCGCCGAGATGAAGGTCTTGTAGCTCGCGACGCCCTCCGCCAGCCACGCGTCCCGGTCCACGCCCGGGTCGGGCAGCTGCTTGGCGACGAAACCGCCCTTGGCCCCGACCGGCACGATCACGGTGTTCTTCACCATCTGTGCCTTGACCAGGCCGAGGATCTCCGTGCGGAAGTCCTCGCGGCGGTCGGACCAGCGCAGCCCGCCTCGGGCGACTTTACCGAAGCGCAGGTGCACGCCCTCGACGCGCGGCGCGTACACCCAGATCTCGAACGCCGGGCGCGGCGCCGGCAGGTCCGGGATGGCCTGCGGGTCGAACTTCATGGACACGTAGTCGTGCGGACCGCCCCCGGCGGCCTCCTGGAAGAAGTTCGTGCGCAGGGTCGCCCTGATGACCGTCAGGAAGGACCGCAGGATCCGGTCCTCGTCGAGGGAGGCCACCTGGTCGAGGGCCGCGTCGACCTCCTCCAGCAGGGCGTCCACGAGCTCGTGCCCGGCGCGCTGCCGGTCCGGCGACATCCGCGCCTCGAACAGGGAGACGAGCAGACGGGTGGTGTGGACGTTGTTGCGGAGGGTGTCCTCCATGTAGTCCTGGCTGAAGGTGGAGCCCGCCTGGCGCAGGTACTTGGCGTACGCGCGCAGCACCATCGCCTGCCGCCAGGTCAGCCCGGCGCTCAGCACCAGGGCGTTGAAGCCGTCGTTCTCCGCCTTGCCGGTCCAGGTGGCGGCGAAGGCGTCCTGGAACCGCTCGCGGGCGTCGTCGCCCCGGTAGTCGACGCCGCCGGACGTCGGCTTCGGCATGCGCAGACCGAAGTCGTAGATCCACGCCGTCGTCCGGTCGGAGCAGCGCAGCTCGTACGGCCGCTCGTCGGTGACCTCCACGCCGAGCCGGCTGAGCACCGGCAGGACGGCGGACAGCGAGACCGAGCCGCCCTTCTGGTAGATCTTGAAGCGGCGCTCCTCCGGCGCGGCGCCCACCGGCTCGTACAGGCTGAGCGCGAACGTCCTGTCCTCGCCCAGCCGCTCCAGGTGGATCAGGTCCGCGACCGCGGCGCGCGGGGAGTGGTCGGCCTTGTAGCCCTCGGGGAAGGCGTGGTTGTAGCGGCGCAGCAGCTCGGCGGCGTGCTCCTCGCCCAGTTCCGCGTTGAGCGCCTCGGCGAAGCCGTCGGCCCAGGAGCGGGCGGCCTCGACCAGGCGGGCCTCGATGCGCTCCTTGTCGGCGTCGGACAGCTGCGGCAGCTCGGTGCCCTGCGGGACGCGGACGACGAAGTGCAGCCGGGACAGGATCGACTCGGTGTTCCAGGCGGTGAAGTCGACGCTGGTGCCGCCCAGTTCCTCCTTGAGGATGTCGATGATCCGCAGGCGCACGCCGGTGGTGTAGCGGTCGCGGGGCAGGTAGACCAGGGCGGAGTAGTAGCGCCCGTACTCGTCCTGGCGCAGGTACAGGCGCAGCCGCCGGCGCTCCTGGAGGTACAGCACGGAGGTGGCGATGGACTGCAGCTCGTCGGCCGGCGTCTGGAACAGCTCGTCGCGCGGGTAGGTCTCGAGAATCTGCAGCAGGTCGCGTCCGTCGTGGCTGTTGGGCGAGAAGCCCGCCAGGTCGAGCACCTCGTCGACCTTGCGCCGGATGACCGGGACCCGCCGCACCGACTCGGTGTACGCGGCGGAGGAGAACAGGCCGAGGAAGCGGCGCTCGCCGACGACCTCGCCGTTCTCGTCGAACTTCTTGACCCCGATGTAGTCCAGGTACGACGGCCGGTGCACGGTGGCCCGGCTGTTGGCCTTGGTCAGGACGAGGAGCCGGTGCTCGCGGGCCTTGGCGCGGGCGTCGGCGGGCAGCCGCTCGAAGGACGGGCTGACCGGGTGGCTGTCCTCACCGCCGTGGTGCGGGTCCGCGCGCAGTATGCCGAGACCGGTGCCCGGCACGGCGGCCAGCACGTCCTCCCCGCGCAGCTGGTACTCGCGGTAGCCGAGGAACGTGAAGTGGTCGTCGGCCAGCCAGCGCAGCAGCTCCCGGGCCTCCTCCGCCTCCTGCGGGCGCAGGTCGCCCGGCATGGGCTCCCCGGGCAGCGCCTCGGCCAGGCGGACCGCCGCGTCGCGCATCTTCTCCCAGTCCTCGACGGCCTCGCGGACGTCGGACAGGACGCGCAGCAGGTCGGCGGTGATCTGCTTGAGGTCGCCGCGGTCGGTCTCACGGTCGATCTCGACGTGGATCCAGGACTCGGTGTGCGCGTCGTGCGGCAGCTGCCCGCCGGCGGGCGGCTTCGGCAGGATCTCCAGGAGCTTGCCGGTGAGGTCGCGCCGGACCACGAACTGCGGGTGGACGACGACGTGGATGCCGCGTCCCTGCCGCGTCAGCTCGTTGGTGACGGAGTCGACGAGGAAGGGCATGTCGTCGGTGACGACCTCGACCACGGAGTGGCTGCACGTCCAGCCGTTCTCCTCGACGGTCGGGGTGTGGACCCGCACGTTCGCCGTGCCCTGGGGACGGCTCTCCGCCAGGCGGTAGTGGGAGAAGGCGGCGCCGAAGACGTCGACCGGGTCGCGGTCGGCGAGGTCCTCGGGGGCCGTGTGCAGGTAGTAACGCCGGAGGAACGCGAGCAGGGTGTCCCGGTCCGGCACGCCCTCACTCGTCGACCCGGTCGGTAGGTACCCCCCGACCGGGCTGTTCTCAGCTACCCGGGCGGCCCTTTCGAGCAACTCGGCCTTGGCTTCGTCCAGCTTGGTCTGCATTGTCCTCTGGCTCCTGTCGCGCGCCGTTGCGTGACGTAGAAGGAAGTTCGGTCTCTTGCCTGCCGACGTGACGCCACGACACGGGGTGTCCGGTCTGTTCCGACGCTATGCCGCAAGGGGAGATGAGCGGGGGGATATCGGCCAATGTCGACACGCCCGAGGGGTGTGACACTGCTCTCGGCGGCGCCGGTGCCCGGGATCCGTTCGGCGTCCCGGGGGCCGTCGGGGCCACCTTCCGCCCGCGAGGATCAGCTATCGCCGCCCGGCCACGGATGTCCTCCGTGCTCACCGGGCGCAGGGCGAAGGCGACGGTGCCTCCGCGAGCTATCGCGCTGATCACGCCCACAAGGCTATCGCTCGGAACAGGGCTTCCGTCATGAGCCGTATGTGTACAAAACAGAGGGCGGAACTTTGACGTTCTGCACAGGAGTGGCACACGCTCCGGCAGCGTATCCGGGGCCGGTGCGCCCGCTGGTGCGGCTGTGCCGGATGCGACGCCGCGGCCGCCGCGGCGTCCGGGTGGGTGGCCGGATCACATGTCCGCCCGCGCGCCGGGCCGCCCCGGCGCGCGGAGCCGGACGGCCCGTGGGACGCCGGCCCGCCGGACCGTCACGCCGCCAGCCGCTCCGCCTCCGCCACGGCCTCCGCCAGCGTGTCCACCACCGGCACTCCCGCCTCCTCCAGGCTGGCCCGGCTGTGCGAACCGCCGGTGTACAGCACCGCCCGGGCACCCACGTGCAGCGCGGCCAGCGCGTCGTCCGCCGCGTCCCCGATCACGACCGTGCGCTCGGGGTGCACGGCACCCGCCAGCGCACCGAGGTGGCGCACCATGTGCTCGGCCTTGCTGCCGCCGGACGGCCCGGTCCGCCCGTCGACGCGTATGAAGTGGGCCTCGATCCCGAATCCGCGTACCAGCGGGACCAGCTCCTCGTGCCCGTACATGCTGAGGATCGACTGGCTGTGCCCGGCGGACCGCCACCCCGCGAGCAGCTCCACCGCTCCCTCGGCCAGCCCGCAGCGCACCCGGTGCTCGGCGTAGTAGCGGTGGAAGACCGCGTCCATGAGCTCCCACTCGGCGCCGGTGGGCAGGCGCCCGAGCAGCCGCTCGTAGAACTTCGGCACGGGCACGCAGTACAGCGCGCGGTACTGCTCCAGCGTGATCGGCTCCAGGCCGAGCTCGCCGAACGCCGCGTTCGTCGCCCCGATGACCGCCTCGTTGTCGTGGAACAGCGTGCCGTTCCAGTCCCAGACGATGTGCGCCCCTGACTGCTTTCCCATGCCGAAGAACGTACCCGCTGCCACTGACATCGAAGAGAACAGCAGGTCAACCCGGCGGGCGGGCTGTCGCGGGCCTCGCCGCGCCGCGCCTCTCAGGCGCCGGGCCCCACCAGGTTCGGGATCTCCTGCGTGGCGAACCACAGCAGTTCGTGGTCCTCGGCCCCGTCCACGGCGAACTGCGCGTCCTCGTCGCCCGCGTCCGCCGCCGCCAGCGCCCCGGCCGCCGCCGCCACGTCCGCCTCCGCGTCCTCGGCGTCCACGTGCACCGCGGCCGCCTTCGCGAGCGGCACGGACCCGGCCACCCGGACCTCGCCCAGCGCCGCCGGGTCGAGGCCGCGGTCGGGGTCCGGCGCCGCGGCGCCGTCCGCCACGTCCACGGCGACCACGACGCGGCGCCGCGGGGCGTCCGGGTCCGCCGCCAGCAGGCGCAGCGAGGCGAGGGCGGCCCGGCTCAGCGCGGCGTACTCCAGCTCCTCGATGTCGTCGGAGAGGTACCACTCGCGCAGGGCGGGCGTGACGGCGTACGCGGCGAACGGCCCGGTCCCCAGCTCACCGGTCCTGTGCGCCTCGGCGAGACCGGGGAGGGTCAGGGGGACGTACACGCGCATGGCTGGCCGCTTTCGTGGTCGGTGGGCTCCGCGGGGCCCGGGACCGGCGCTGCCGCGCCACCCGGACGGCCTTCAGGATACGTGCGGGCGTCCCCTTTCGAGGCTCCGGCAGCCCCCCGTGCGACGTCCACCCCGCGCCTCCCGCGTCACCCGGTGCGCCCCTGTCCTGCCGGGGTTTCCGGCCCCCGCCACCACTCGGATAGGTGAACTTCTCCGGCCTCCGGCGCGGGCCGCGTCCTGCTTGCCGCCGCCGTGCCGGGCCCCGTACAAGATCCCCGACCGCGAAGTTACCGCCCGGTACTCACCGGGGACTCCGAACGGGGAACACATGCACAAGGTCATGACCAGGGCCCAGCGCCGTCCCGGCACGCACCCGCCGGGCCGCCAGGACGCCCGCCGTCCCGGCGGCACCCCGCCCCGCCCGCCCGGCGGGACCCTCCTCCGCGCGCCGGCCGACGGCCGTCCTCCGGGCCCGCCCGGGGGCGGAAGCCCGGCCCAGCGGGGACCGGCCGACGGCCGCCCACCGACAGCCCCGGCCCGCCCCACCACCACCCCGCGCCCCGGCACGACCGGCCACCACCCGGCACCCGGCCACCCGGCGGCCCCGCTCCCGGCCCAGACCGACACGACAAGCAACCAGCCCACCGGATCCGGCAGCGGGGCAGGCTTATCCACCAGGTCCGGCAGGCCCGGGCCGACGACCGCCGCCGCGCCCGCCCGACGTCCGGCTCCGCCCTCGCGACCGGACTCCCGGACGCACGGCGACGGGACGGCCGCCGCCGCCCGCGTGGTGGCCGCCCAGGCCGCTCCGCGGCCCCTGCCGCACCCGGCCACCACCGACCTCTTCGCCGAGCGCCTTCTCGCCGTCCTCAGCGGGCAGCGGCCCGTCCACTGGATGCTGCGGCACACCGCCGGACGCGCCTACGACGAGCTCGCCCGGCTCGCCGAGCGCGGCCCCCTGCGCACCCGCGGCGCCCGCCCCGTCGTCCGCGACATCGGCTACTACGAACCCCGCCCCGGCGCCCTGGAGGCCTTCGCCCGCATCGGCGCCGGAGACCGGCTGCGCGCCATGGCGTTCCGCCTGGAACAGGGCCGCGACCTGCGCTGGCGCTGCACGGCGGTGGAACTGGGCGGCCCCCGCGTCTCCCGCACCGACGACGACTAGCCCCCGGAGACTCCGAGACGGCAGCCGAACCGGCCAGGCAAGGGCGGACCCGAGGCGGGGCCAGGCAGGGAGGAGGTGGCAACCGCCGCCCCGGCCAGGCGCAAGTGGCCGCCGTACGCAAGCCCCGAGGCGTGTGGCGGCCGCAGCGCGAGGTCCCTGCCCGGACAGGTGGTTGCCGCCCCCGCGCCCAGGCAGGGCGGAGGCCGCAGGGCCGGCCCCGGGGCCGACCCGGGCCCGTCGGCCCCCGCCCTGCCAGAGTCCACGACCGCGGACCGGAACCTGGCCTCCGCCCCATTGGGCCGACCTGATGCCGATACCCACGCATCAGGCGGGTCGGGGGGCGAGGCCCGAAGGCCAGGGGCCCGGAAGCGGTGACGCGGGCAGCGTCCGCCGCAGGCCCCGTCTCCGTGCGGGGCGCCGGCGCGCCCGGAGCGTGGGCCGGGGCCGGTGTGCCGGTGAGACCAGCGCCGGAAGGCCGGGGCCGGCGCCCGAAGGCCGGGGCCGGCGCCGGAAAGCCGAGGCCGGCGCCGGAAAGCCGGGGCCGGGGCCGGGGCCGGAAAGCCGGGGCCGGCGCCAGAAGGCGGGCGCCACAGGGCCGGGGCCGGAAGGCCAAGGCCGGAAGGCCAAGGCCGGAAGGCCAAGGCCGGAAGGCCAAGGCCGGAAGGCCAAGGCCGGCGCCGGAAGGCCGGGGCCGGAAGGCCGGGGCCGGAAGGCCAAGGCCGGGGCCGGAAGGCCAAGGCCGGGGCCGGAAGGCCAAGGCCGGGGCCGGAAGGCCAAGGCCGGGGCCGGAAGGCCAAGGCCACCGCAGGCCCGCTCCCTCCCCGGGGCCCGCACGCGCGGCACCGCGCGGCCGAGTCGCGCCCGGAGAACCGGCAGGGCCGGGCACCCCTGGGGGTGCCCGGCCCTGCACGGCCTGTCGCTCCTCGCGGAGCCGCCGTCACTTCTTGCGGCGGCGCCCCGCGGCCTTGGCCTGCTTGCGGCGCTCCGCGCGCGTGAGGCCGTCCGCCTCCGAGCGGACCGGCTCGCCGTCGGTGGCGAACTCGCCCTCGACGACACCGCCCTCGCCGTCCACGGTGGGCGCGGAGAAGTGCAGGTCGCGCCGCTGCGGGACGTCGAGCCCCTTGGCGCGGATCTCCGGGCGCGCGCCCGCCTGCGCCGGCACGGCGTCCTGGACGCCCTGCGCCACCGGCTGGGCCTCCTCCACCGGGACCTCCTCGACCTGCTGCTCGACCTGGACCTCCAGGTTGAACAGGTAGCCGACGGACTCCTCCTTGATGCCCTCCATCATGGCCTGGAACATGTCGAAGCCCTCGCGCTGGTACTCGACCAGCGGGTCCTTCTGCGCCATGGCGCGCAGGCCGATGCCCTCCTGGAGGTAGTCCATCTCGTACAGGTGCTCGCGCCACTTGCGGTCGAGGACCGACAGCACGACCCGGCGCTCCAGCTCGCGCATGATCTCGGAGCCGAGCTGCGCCTCGCGGGCCGCGTACTGCTCGCGGATGTCGTCCTTGATGGAGTCGGCGATGAACTCGGCCGTCAGACCGGCCCGGTCGCCGGCCGCCTCCTCCAGCTCCTCGATGGTGACCTTCACCGGGTAGAGCTGCCTGAAGGCGCCCCACAGCCGGTCGAGGTCCCAGTCCTCCGGGAAGCCCTCGGCGGTCTCGGCCTGGACGTAGGCGTCGATCGTGTCGTCCATGAAGTGCTGGACCTGCTCGTGCAGGTCCTCGCCCTCGAGGACGCGGCGGCGCTCGCCGTAGATGACCTCGCGCTGACGGTTGAGCACCTCGTCGTACTTCAGGACGTTCTTACGGGTCTCGAAGTTCTGCTGCTCGACCTGCGACTGGGCGGAGGCGATCGCACGCGTGACCATCTTGTTCTCGATCGGCACGTCGTCCGGGACGTTCGCCATCGACATCACGCGCTCGACCATCTGGGCCTTGAACAGCCGCATCAGGTCGTCGCCGAGCGACAGGTAGAAGCGGGACTCGCCTGGGTCGCCCTGACGGCCGGAACGACCGCGCAACTGGTTGTCGATCCGGCGCGACTCGTGCCGCTCGGTGCCGAGGACGTAGAGGCCGCCGAGCTTCTCGACCTCCTCCTTCTCCGCCTTCACGGCCTCCTCGGCCCGCTTGAGCGCCTCGGGCAGGGCGTGCGCCCACTCCTCGATGTGCTCCTCCGGGTCGAGGCCGCGCTGGCGCAGCTCCGCCTCGGCGAGGTCCTCGGGGTTGCCGCCGAGCTTGATGTCCGTACCGCGGCCCGCCATGTTCGTCGCGACCGTCACGGCGCCCTTGCGGCCCGCCTGGGCGACGATGCTCGCCTCGCGCTCGTGGTGCTTGGCGTTGAGCACCTCGTGCTGGATGCCGCGCTTGCTCAACTGCTGCGAGAGGTACTCGGACTTCTCGACCGAGGTGGTGCCGACCAGGATCGGCTGGCCCTTCTCGTGCTTCTCGGCGATGTCGTCGACGACCGCCTCGAACTTCGCGACCTCGGTGCGGTAGATCAGGTCCGACTGGTCCTTGCGGACCATCGGGCGGTTGGTCGGGATCGGGACCACGCCGAGCTTGTAGATCTGGTGGAACTCGGCGGCCTCGGTCATCGCCGTACCGGTCATGCCGGAGAGCTTGTTGTAGAGGCGGAAGAAGTTCTGCAGGGTGATCGTGGCGAGCGTCTGGTTCTCGTCCTTGATGTCCACCCCCTCCTTCGCCTCGATCGCCTGGTGCATGCCCTCGTTGTAGCGGCGGCCGGCGAGGATACGGCCGGTGTGCTCGTCGACGATCATGACCTCGCCGTCGATGACGACGTAGTCCTTGTCGCGCTTGAAGAGCTCCTTGGCCTTGATGGCGTTGTTGAGGTAGCCCACCAGCGGGGTGTTCACCGACTCGTAGAGGTTGTCGATGCCCAGCCAGTCCTCGACCTTGGTGACGCCGGCCTCGTGGATGGCGACCGTGCGCTTCTTCTCGTCGACGTCGTAGTCGCCGGTCTCCTCGACGCCCTTGAGCGGGTTGCCCGCCTCGCCGCGCTTGAGGCGCGTCACCAGCTTGGCGAAGTCGCCGTACCACTTGGTGGCCTGGTCGGCCGGACCGGAGATGATCAGCGGCGTACGGGCCTCGTCGACGAGGATGGAGTCGACCTCGTCGACGATGGCGAAGTTGTGCCCGCGCTGGACGAGCTCGTCCTTCGACCAGGCCATGTTGTCGCGCAGGTAGTCGAAGCCGAACTCGTTGTTCGTGCCGTACGTGATGTCGCAGGCGTACTGCTCGCGGCGCTGGGCCGGCGTCATGTTCGCGAGGATGCAGCCCACGGACAGGCCGAGGAACTTGTGGACGCGGCCCATCATCTCGGAGTCGCGCTCGGCCAGGTAGTCGTTGACCGTGACGATGTGGACGCCGTCGCCGGAGATGGCGTTCAGGTACGCGGGCAGGGTGCCGACCAGCGTCTTGCCCTCGCCGGTCTTCATCTCGGCCACGTAGCCCATGTGCAGGGCGGCGCCGCCCATCATCTGGACGTCGTAGTGCCGCTGTCCGAGGACACGCTTGGCGGCCTCGCGGACCGTTGCGAAGGCCTCGGGCAGCAGGTCGTCCAGGCTCTCGCCGTCGGCGTACCGCTGCCGGTACTCGTCGGTGAGGGCCCGCAGCTCGGCGTCGGAGAGGTCGACGAAGTCCTCTTCGATGGAGTTGACCTGGTCCGCGATGCGGTGCAGCTTGCGCAGGATCTTGCCTTCGCCTGCACGCATGATCTTGGAGAGGACGGACACGGGGGTTGGTCTCCTTGCCGGTCGGGCCTGGGACGGTCGGTTTCCATTTGACGTACTGAGCAACGGCCATCGTATGCGAGGACCCCGTCGGGCCGGGAGGGCCTGCCGTGACGGCGGTCCTTCTCGTGCCGCGCGTCGCCTTCAAGGAGGACAACGGACCAGGGGCGCGGATGGTGCCGCCTCCGTGCGGCGAATTGCGCGTATTGTGACGGCCGACTCACCGACGGCACATCGATGGACCCCGGGAGATCCCCGCAGCAGAATCGCCCGATGGAACCCGTCACCCTCACCACCGAGCGCCTCCTGCTGCGCACCGTCGGCCCGCGCGACGCCGACGCGGTGTACGCCGCCGCGCAGGACCCGGAGATCCAGCGCTGGACCACGATCCCCTCCCCCTACCGTCCGGAGCACGCCCGCGGCTTCACGGACCAGATCGTCCCGGAGGGCTGGGCGAGCGGTTCGGTGTTCACCTTCGGCGTCTTCCTGCCCGCGGGCGAGCTGGCGGGCATGCTCGGCCTCACGATGCGCTCCCTCGGCGAGGGCGAGATCGGCTTCTGGGCCGCCAAGGAGCACCGCGGCCGCGGCCTCGTCACCGAGGCGGTCCTCGCCGCCGCGCGCTGGGCCTTCACCGAGGTGCCGTTGGACCGCGTCGAGTGGCGTGCCGAGGTGGGCAACCACGCCTCCCGGGCCGTGGCCGAACGCGCGGGTTTCACGATCGAGGGCACCCTGCGTTCCGCGCTGAACAACAAGGGCGTCCGGCGGGACTGCTGGGTCGGCTCACTGCTGCCGTCCGACCTGGGCCTGCCCTCGGCGGCGCCGTACCTGCCGGCCCCGCGCTGAGCCCGGCCCGCGCCGCCCGACCGGCGTGGCCCGGGCGGGCGTGGCGCGGACCGGCACGGGGCGGGCCGGCGCGGACCGGCACGGGGCGGGCCGGCGGACGCGGGCCGACGGGCTTGGGCCGGCGCGGCGCGGGCCGACGCGGCGCGGGCCGACGCGGCGCGGGCCGACGCGGCGCGGGCCGACGGCGTGAGCCGCGCGGCGCGGGCCGACGCGGCGCGGTGCCGCGGTGCGAAGCCCGGACCGGCACCGGGCGCCGCGGTCCAAGGCGTGGTGTGCGGTGGTTCCACGAACGGGCTCCGGCGAGCGGCTGCCCCGGCTCCGTCCCGGTCCCGCGGATCGCTCCCCACTGTCAGTCCCGGCGCCTATCGTGCGCCTCATGACAACCGCCCCGCGCCCCACCCTCGACCTCACCGCGGACGAGGCCCGCCGCATCGCGTTGCGGGCCCAGGGCCTCCTCGGCGCTCCCGACCGCAGGTCCGGCGTCCGCGGTGTCCTGCGCCACCTCGGCGCGGTCCAGCTCGACACGATCTCGGTCCTCGCCCGCTCCCACGAGCTCGTCCCCTACGCCCGGCTGGGGGCGGTCGGCCGTACGGCGGTGGACAAGGCGTACTGGACGGACGCGCACGCCTTCGAGTACTGGTCCCACGCGGCGTGCATCCTGCCCATCGAGGAGTGGCCGCACTTCGCCTTCCGCCGCCGCGCCTACCGCAGGCGCCCGCACTGGAACCACGAGCTCCCCGACGGCGCCTACGACCAGGTGATCAAGCAGCTGCGCGCCGAGGGCCCCCTCACCGCCACGGAGCTGGGCGGCGCCAAGCGGACCAGCGAGTGGTGGGACTGGTCGGGCTCCAAGGTCGCCGTCGAACGCGCCCTGATGTACGGGGAGGTGGTCTGCGTCGAGCGGCGCGGCTGGAAGCGGGTGTACGACCTCGCCGAGCGCGCGGTGCCCGAGCCGCTGCTGCACGACGAGCTGGACGACACCGAGTGCCTGCGTCGTCTGGTCCGCCTCGCGGGGCAGTCCCTGGGCGTCGGCACCCGCGCCGACATCGCCGACTACCACCGCCTCAAGGGCGAGCAGGTCGACGCGGTCCTCGCGGACTCGGGCCTGGTCCCGGTGACGGTGGAGGGCTGGGCCAAGCCGGCCTGGGCGGACCCGGCGGCGCTCGCGTCGCCCCCGCGCGGCCGCCACCGCACGACCCTGCTGTCGCCCTTCGACTCGCTGGTGTGGGAACGGGCGCGCACCGAGCGGATCTTCGGGTTCACCCACCGCCTGGAGGCCTACGTGCCCAGGCCGAAGCGGGTGTACGGCTACTTCGCGATGCCGGTGCTCGCCGGCGGCCGCCTCGTCGGCCGGGTGGATCCCGCGCGCGAGGGCCGCACGCTGGTGGCCAGGCAGGTCACGCTGGACGGCGCGAGAGCGGTGCCGGGCGTCGCGCAGGCGCTGGTGGAGGCGGCGAGCTGGGTGGACTGCACGGACGTCCGCGTCGAACGCGTGGACGCCCCGGAACTGCGCGAGCCCCTGGCCCGGGAACTGGCCCGCGCCCTGGCCTGACCGCCGGACCCCCGCACGGCCGCCGGCCCGCCCGGTCCGCCGACCGCACGGCCACGGGCCGCCCCGTCCCCGGCCGCACGGTCACCGAGCCGTCCCGGCCCCGGACGCCCGGTGCCCAGTCCCTGGTGCCCGCTACCGGATCTCGAGGATCTTCTCGCGCATCGCGTAGACCACCGCCTCCATCCTGGAATGCAGCTGAAGCTTCTCCAGGATGTTGCGGACGTGGTTCTTCACGGTGTTCTCCGAGATGAACAACTCCTTGGCGATGTCCCGGTTGTTCATTCCGGTGGCGACGAGTTTGAGGACCTCCAGCTCACGGTCGGTCAGCCGGGGCGCGGGGACGAGGCGGCGCTCGTCGGTGCGCTGGATCATCGACTTGAACTCGGTGAGCAGCTTCGACGCCATGGAAGGGCTGATCTGCGACTGGCCGTCGGCCACCGCGCGGATGGCGGTGGCCACCTCGTCCGTGGAGATCTCCTTGAGGAGGTAGCCGGTCGCGCCCGCCTTGATGGCGTCGTAGAGGTCGGCCTCCTCGTCGCTGATCGTCAGCATGATGATCTTGGCGCTGGGGGCGACTTCCTTGATCGACGTGCACGCCTCGATCCCGCCCCGCTTCGGCATCCGCACGTCCATCAGCACGATGTCGGGCAGCAGGTCGGCGGCCTTGTCGACGGCCTCCGCGCCGTCGCCCGCCTCACCGACGACCTGGATGTCCTCCTCGGCGGCGAGCACGATCTCCAGTCCGCGACGGAAGAGCGCATGGTCGTCCACGACAAGGACTCTGATCGGCTCCTTGCGCGGAGTGCCCGCGTCCGGGCCCATGCCGACGACGCCGTCGCCGGCGTCCTCGTCCCGCATCGGTCCGAAGCTGTGCGCCATCGTTCCTCCCCCTGACGGCTGTGGCCTGGTGGTCCGGTGCCATCGCCAACCCAAGGCAACGGCCCATCGGTTGAGCCGTTGCGGCCATGATTCCATGCTCTGCCGACCGTGCGGTGCCCAAGCGGCGCGGCGGGGGGTCGCACACCGGTGCCCCTGGGGGCGCACGCGCGCGCCCAGGGGCACCTGGTCAGCTGCCGGCCGGGCGGGTCAGCCGCCCAGCGTGCCGCCCGCGTCCGGAGGGGGTGCCTGGGTGACCATCGTGTCCGTCCGCAGGTGGATCACGCCGTAGTCGTAGGCGTGCCGTCGGTAGACGACGCTCGGTTCCTTGGTCTCGGCGTCGACGAACAGATAGAAGTCGTGCCCGACCAGCTCCATCTCGTAGAGCGCCTGGTCCAGGCTCATGGCGGAAGCGACGTGTGTCTTCTCGCGGACGACGACGGGGCCGTCCCCCTGCACCTCCAGCGAGCCGATCCGCTTGGTGGGCACCTGGCTCTCATCCGCTTCCGCCCCGACGGGAACACCGCTCCCGTTGAGCGTCGCCGCGTCAGGGACGTGATCGGGAACCTCGGCGGCCGGAATCCGGCGTGCGCCGCGCCGGGAGTAACGCTTGTCGTGCTGCTTGCGCAGCCGGGCTTCCAGCTTCTCCGCTGCCAGGTCGAGTGCCGCGTACGGGTCGCTGGCGGCTGCCTCCGCCCGGATCACCGGGCCGCGGGAGCGGAGCGTGATCTCCACTCGGTCACAGCGGTCGGCCTGTCGGCGGTTGGGCTCCTTGGACACCTCGACGTCGAGGCTGATCACCTTGCCGTCGAGCTTCTGGATCTTGTCCAGCTTCAGCTTCTCGGCCACGTGCTTGCGGAACCGCTCGGGCACCTCGGTCTTGCGGCCCTTGACGACGATGTCCACGCAGAACTCCGTTCCCGGATCGCTCCGCTTCCACGGCGGAGCGTCTCCCTTTTGCACCCGGTTCCGGTGAGCCCCGGAACCTCGGACTCGGTGACGTCCACCTCCTCCTCCCCCGTGGGCGAGATCTCCACCCCGCCGCCACGGGTGATTGCAGGAAAACCCGCAGCGCGCGATTCGGAAATGACGGGGATGGCCTGCGCCTTTCCCCTCACCACCGAACATATCTCGCTCGGACGGATGACGTCACCCTCTACCGCGGCGTACCTCCGTTCAGGTGAATTGACCTTCTTCTCATTACCGGGAACGACGCTGGTTCGCGGTCAGTTCCGGGCCATTCCAGGATTCCGGCGAGGCCGCCACCGCGGCCGCGCAGACCGGCTCGACGGCGGCACACTGTCCCGCCATATCCGGTGCGCGATACACCGAGTTCGCCTCCTCGGGCCGTGATCCGGCATTCCGTTCCCATAGGCCTTCCCAGGACCCCGCGGTGTACACGGCCGTTCTGACGGCCCGGGCCCCTTCGGCCAGGGAGGCGCCCGTGGTCACCAGGTCGTCGACGAGCACCACCGGACCGCCGCGCAGCAACCAGGCACCCCCGGCGGCGACGTGCAGCGCGCCGGCGAGATTGGCCCTCCGCTGACGGGAGTCGAGCCCCGCCTGGTCGGCCACGGCGCGCCGCTGCCGCAGCACCGCCGGCACCCGCGCCGGCGTACCGGACCGCCGCAGCGCACCCGCCGCCGCCAGCGCGATCCGGCGCGCCGGATCGTGGCCCCGCGCCCGCACCGCCCGCCGCGCGGACGGCACCGGGACCAGCAGCACGGGTCCGGCCGGCGGCGGCCTCCCGCACGTCCACCCGGCGGCCCGGGCGGCGGCCTCCGCCAGACCCGCCCGCACCGCGCCGGCCAGTGCCGTGCCGAGCGGGCCGGCGAGGGCCAGCGCGCCGCGTTCCTTGTGGGCCAGGAGAACCGCCCTCACCTCGTCGGCGTACGGCGCGGCGGCGTGCACGGCCGGCAGCCCCCGCGGCTCCGGCACCGGCCGCACCCGGCGCGGCACGGCTCCGCCGAGCAGGGCACGGCACTCCTCGCACAGCACCGTCCGCGGCCTGCCGCAGCCTCCGCACTCACCCGGCAGCACCAGGTCGGTCAGGTCCCGCCACCACCCGCGCATGCCGTCCACTGTGCCGAGGGCGTCCCGGCCCGGCCACCCCTGTGGACAAGTCCCTGTGGACGACGGCGCCCGAGCGCCGACAGCGTTGCCTCACACGAGTGGACGTCACCCACGGGACGGACACCGATCAGGCGGCCGCATTGTGCACCCACCACGCCATCCCCGCACCTCGGCCCCCGCCCCGCGGCCCCACCCACCTCGGTCACCCGCCGCGCGACTACCGTCGGCCGCCGCCGCGCAGGCCACGGCGGCCGGCGCGCCCGTTCCTCGGCCCCCCGCCGAGCCCTGCCCCTGTCCCTGCCCGCGCCACCCGCCCCGGCCGCCGCCCAGTCCTGCCCGTGCCCGCGTCACCCGTCCTCGTCCGCCGCCGAGCCGTCCCCGTGCCCGCGCGGCCCACCCCGGACACGCGCCCTACGAAAGAGCGCACGCGGGCACACCCGCGCGCCTCACCCCGGATAGACCGGAGCCGACCCGAGTTTGACGACCTTCTGCCACTGCGCCCCCGACGGCAGCCGGACGATCCCGTCCTCCGAGTACGCCACCAGCGGCAGCCGGTCGTCCTCGGACGCGGCGATCGACTTGACGCCCGTGAGCGCGGCGGGCGCCGGGCCCTCCGGTGTGGAGCCGTCGACCTGGACGTACCGCATCGTCTGCACGCCTTCCTGCTCACGCCCGGCCACCACCAGCCGGCTGTCCCCGGCCCAGGACATGGCGGTGACGTCCTCCAGCTCCGGAGCGGCGCTGCGCAGCTGGAGCACCGACACCACGGGCGGCTCCCCGGTCCCGACGGACTTGCGCTGGATCCGGCCGATGAGCAGCGACCGCCTGCCGTCCTTCTCCACCACGAGCGCGATCCGCACCCCGTCCGCGGCCACCCGCACCGAGTCGACGCGCCCGTCGAGCCCGGGGATCAGCACCTGGACCGGCCGGCCGGCGCCCTTCTCCAGCACCAGCAGCCGCGCCGCGGCCGGATTGCGGTCGGCCACCCACAGGTCACCGCGCGCGTCCCAGCTCGGCGTCGTCAGCCGGTCGCCCTCGGTGCCGCCCCGGCTCACGAGCACGGGCGTGCCCAGCGAACCGCCCGGCACCAGGGACGCGACGTACAGCGACCTGCCGTCCCCGCTGACCCCCGCCGCGGTGTGCTCGTCCCACGACACCGCCGCCGACCGGAGCCGCTGGCCGCCCTCGCCCAGCACGCCCGGCACCGGATCGGCGCTGGTCCCCGCGCTGCCCCCGGCGATCCGTACGAGCCGCTGCTTGTCGTCGACGAAGTAGAGGTACTCGGACCGCTTCACCGAGCCGCGCGAGGCCACCGTCTCGGCCCGGCGTTCGCTCAGCGAGCACAGGGACGACCCGTCGGCGCCCCGCAGCGCGACGGTGTCCACGGTGGGCGTCAGGTTCCGCAGTGTGAACAGCAGCTGCGTCGCCATCTCGAAGCAGGTCCCGGAGCCGACCCGGCCGGCCTTCTCGTTCAGCGGCACGGTCAGCTTGTTCTGGTCGTCGGGCGCCAGCGACACGACGCCCTTCCGCAGCTGCGCGCCGGGCGGGAAGCTGGTCCGCACCGCGGGCCCGAGCCAGTCCGTGGGCCCGTTCAGCAGGGAGCGGACCACCTGCGTCATCGCGTCGACGCGCCGGCGCACGAAGACGGGGTCGGCGACGGCCGTCGGCCGCGTCGCCGACTCGGCCGAGGCGTTCGAGGCGTTCGAGGCATTCGAGGCGTTCGAGGCGTTCGAGGCGTTCGAGGCGTTCGAGGCGTTCGAGGCATTCGAGGCGAAGTAGTACTTGTCGACCGACATGTAGTTGCGCTCGAAGTCCGACTCGCCCATCACGACGCCCTGGGGCAGCCCGTCGATGCGCCACTGCCCGCTCTTGGGGTCCCGCGAGAGATGCACGGGCTGGGTGTAGCGGCCGTCGGCCGGTGCGTACGACTGCTGGGCGTCCACCGTGGCGACCCGGCTGCCGGTCAGCGCGAACGCGAAGTCGTCGGTGGTGTCACGGCCGCCCGTGCGTTCGACCTGGATGGCCGGGCCGTTGGCGAGCACGGTCGTCGACAGCTCCGGCCGCCACTTCCGCGCGGCCGGCGCGCTCAGGTACTGGCGCGCGGTCGCATAGGTGGGATCGTCGCTGGTCAGCGCCTCCAGGAAGCCCTGCACGATCTCCGCCGGCGGGGCGTCGTCCCGGGGCGGGATGGCGAACACGCGCACCTCGGTGTCCTGCCGCGGCGTGGACTCCACGTCCCTCAGGTCCCCGCTGTCGGGCATCGAGGCGCACCCCGTCAGCAGGACGGTCCCGCAGACGGCGTACGTCAGCGCGCGAACCGGTCGCCGCCGCGCGCCCCCCTCGCGGTCAGCGCCCACGAAATGCCTCCCCTTGCTCCGTCGCCTCCCGTGACCCGGCTCCCTCCGGGTCCGTACGGTCCGCGCTGTCGTCGCTGTCGTCTCCCGGGTCCGCCGGCTGCGCGCCGGGCGCGCGGTCCTGCTGCCGCCGGCCCGAGGCGGGCCGGGGGACCACGCGCGCGCCGTTGCCGGGCAGCGCCGTCGGGTCGGCCACCGGGGTCACCGCCGCCGCGGCCAGCCGCGGCGGCATCACCGCCCGCTCGCCGGTCGCCTGCGCGGGCACGGTCGCGCGCTTCTCGCCGCCGCGCGGCGAGCCGGACCCGTCGAGTCCGCGGTTGCGCCGCGAGTCCTTCGGCTCCAGGGGTATCGGCGAACCGCGCAGCGGCTCGTCCGCCGTCCTCGGCAGGGTGAGCCGGAACTGCGAGCCGCCGCCGGGCTCACCCCAGGCCTGCAGCCAGCCGCCGTGCAGCCGCGCGTCCTCCAGGGCGATGGACAGCCCGAGCCCCGTACCGCCGGTGGTGCGCGCACGGGCCGGGTCCGCCCGCCAGAAGCGGCTGAACACCCGGGTCGCCTCGCCCGGCTTGAGCCCGACGCCGTAGTCGCGGACCGCGACCGCGACGGCACCGCCGGCCGCGGCGAGCCTCACGACGACGTCCTTGCCCTCGCCGTGCTCCACGGCGTTGACGACGAGGTTGCGCAGCACGCGCTCCACGCGCCGCGCGTCGGCCTCCGCCACCACGGGCTGCTGGTCGCCGAGCACGCGGATGCGGGTGCCCTTGCGCTCCGCGAGCGGCTCGGCGCCGCTGACGACCCGGCGGACGACCTCCCTGAGGTCGATCGGCTCGGCCTCCAGCGCCGCCGCGCCCGCGTCGAAGCGGCTGATCTCCAGCAGGTCCGCGAGCAGCGACTCGAACCGGTCGAGCTGGTCGGCGAGGAGTTCCGCCGAGCGCGCGGTCACCGGGTCGAAGTCCGCCCGGGCCTCGTGGATGACGTCCGCGGCCATCCGCACGGTCGTCAGCGGCGTTCGCAGCTCGTGCGAGACGTCGGAGACGAACCGGCGCTGCATCCGCGACAGGTCCTCCAGCTGGTTGATCTTCAGCTGCAGGTTCTGCGCCATCTTGTTGAAGGCCAGGCCGAGCCGCGCGATGTCGTCCTCGCCGGTGACCTTCATCCGCTCCTGCAGCCGCCCGGCCGACAGCCGTTCGGCGATCCCGGCCGCCATCCGCACGGGGGTGACGACCTGCCGGACCACGAGCCACGCGATGGCCCCGAGGAGCACCACGACGAACAGGCCGGCCGTCGCCAGCGTCCCCTTGACCAGGCTCAGGGACTTCTGCTCCTGGGTGAGCGGGAAGAGGTAGTACAGCTGGTACGGGTCGCCGTTGGGGTCGTTGACCCGCTTGCCGATGACGAGCGCGGGCTGCGGACCCTTGCCGGTGTCCTTGTAGACGATCCGGGTGTAGCTCTGGGCCGCCACCGAGCTTCTGTCGATCCGCGCGCGCAGCTCCTCCGGCACGCTCTGCGTCGGGTCGACCCCGCCGGAGGCACGCGGGCCGCGCCCGCCGCCGCTGTCGTCGCCCGCCGGGAGCGTGACGACGTCGAAGGCGCCCTGGCCACCGCTGGAGAGCGACGACACGAGGGCGCTCATCCACTCGATGACGTTCGGCGAGGGCCGGCCGTCGGCCGGGGCGCCCTCCTCGCCGGTGCCGCTCGCCGCCTCGTCCGCCTTCTGCTTGGCCACCGCGAAGCCGCCGGTCGCCTGGCTCTGCGACGCCTTCACCTTCGCGTCGAGCAGTCCGTTGCGCACCTGCCCGATGACGACGAAGCCGAGCAGCAGCACCACGCCCAGCGACATCAGCAGCGTGGTGGCGACGACCTTGAGCTGGATGTTGCGCCGCCACAGCCGCATGACGGGCAGCAGCGGCCGGCGCACCCAGCGCATGAGCAGACGCAGGACCGGACTGCCCTGCACACCGCCGTTCAGCCCGCCCTCCAGCAGTCGTCGCCAGCGCGCCCGCGCGGTCCTGACGGTGACAGGCCGTCCCGCGCCGGCTCCGGTGCCCCGGGGCGCCGAAGCGGCACTGTCCACGGGCACGTCAGCTCGGTCCTGCCTTGTAACCGACCCCACGGACGGTCACCACGATCTCGGGCTTCTCCGGGTCCTTCTCGACCTTGGAGCGCAGCCGCTGGACGTGCACGTTGACCAGCCGCGTGTCGGCCGCGTGGCGGTAGCCCCAGACCTGCTCCAGCAGCACCTCGCGGGTGAACACCTGCCACGGCTTGCGGGCCAGCGCCACCAGCAGGTCGAACTCCAGCGGGGTCAGCGCGATCGACTGCCCGTCCCGCTTCACGGAGTGGCCGGCCACGTCGATGACGAGGTCGCCGATGGCGAGCTGCTCGGGCGCGGGCTCCTCCGAGCGGCGAAGCCGCGCCCTGATGCGGGCGACGAGCTCCTTCGGCTTGAACGGCTTCACTATGTAGTCGTCGGCGCCGGACTCCAGGCCCACGACGACGTCGACGGTGTCGCTCTTGGCCGTCAGCATCACGATCGGCACCCCGGACTCCGCCCGGATCAGACGGCACACCTCGATGCCGTCACGGCCGGGCAGCATCAGATCCAGCAGCACCAGATCGGGCTTGGTCTCCCGGAAGGCGGCAAGCGCCTTGTCTCCGTCGGCAACGAAAGACGGCTCAAAACCTTCACCACGCAGCACGATGCCGAGCATCTCGGCCAGTGCGGTGTCGTCGTCGACGACAAGGACTCGTCCCTTCATAAACGACATCATCCCATTCTCGTAACAGCTGCGAAGGCACTGGTGAGGCACGTCACTGAGCTGTGACGATAGTCGTACGGGACCACTGCTGTCTGCCCCGGTGCCCCGGGCCGAGGCTGTCAGGGACGCGTCGAAGGCCCGACCGGCCCGTCACGATCCGGCCACGCCGGGCCGGAGCACGGGGCCGACCGGAGCCCGCGCGGCGACGCGCGCCCCCCGCCGGCGGCACGGGCGGGGCGGGCTCCGCTACGAGTCCGGGCGCTACTCGGAGGCCGTGTGCCGCGACCTCGCGGTGAGCTCGGCCAGGCCCTCGGCGGTCACCGGCGACACCACGCCCTCCTCGGTGACGATCGCCGTGACCAGCTCCGGCGGCGTCACGTCGAACGCCGGGTTGTACGCCTGCGTCCCCAGCGGCGCCAGCGGGATGCCGCCTGCCGCACCCGTGACCGGCACCTGCGGGGCGAGGATCTCCGTCACCTCGTACCCGGGACGCTCCTCGACCTCGATGGCCGTGCCGTCCGGGGTATCGAGGTCCACCGACGTCACGGGCGCCACCACGACGAACGGCACGTGGTGGTAGCGCGCGAGCACCGCGAGCGGATACGACCCCACCTTGTTCGCCACCGACCCGTCGGCGGCGATCCGGTCCGCGCCGACCAGCACCGCGTCCACCTCACCGGCCGCGAACAGGGAACCGGCCGCGTTGTCCGTGAGCAGGGTGTACGCCATGTCGTTGCGCGCCGCCTCGTACGCGGTCAGACGGGCGCCCTGCAGCAGCGGCCGGGTCTCGTCCACCCACAGCCGCCTCAGCTCACCCGCACGGTGCGCCGCCAGCGCCACCGCGAACGCCGTCCCCTCCCCGCCCGACACCAGCGAACCGGAGTTGCAGTGGGTGAGGATGCGGTGCCCGCCACCGGGCAGCAGCTCGTTCAGCAGCGCCAGCCCGTGCTCCGCCATCCGCGCGCTGGCCCGGGCGTCCTCCTGGTGCAGCTGCCGCGCCGCGGCCAGCGCCGCCGAGGCGGCGTGCCGCGGCTCGCCGGTCTTCTCCAGCGCCGCACGGTAGGCGGACTGCGCCCTGCGCACGCCGACCGACAGGTTGACCGCGGTGGGCCGGGCACCGGCCAGCGCCCGCGCGGCGTCGTCCACGTCGAAGCCGCGCACGGCGGCGAGCGCGACACCGTACGCCCCCGCGATGCCGAGCAGCGGGGCCCCGCGGACGGCGAGCGACCGGATCGCCTCCACCAGGGCGGGCGCGTCCGTGCACACCAGCTCGACCTCCTCGGCGGGAAGCCTCGTCTGGTCCAGGAGCACGATGACCGGGCCCTCGGGCGGCTCCTCCCAGCGGATCACCGGTGTCCCGGCCGGCCGGTTGTCCTCGCGGGTCTGCGCGTACTGATCAGCCATGCGATCAGTCTGCCCCGTAACCCGCGGACAATAGAAGGTGCACCGCCCCCACCGCTGCCGGTTGCTCGAAGACAACCCCATGGCACGATGGCTGCCAACCTGCCGCCGCGACCGCGGACGGGCACCGTGAAGGAGCGACGATGAACGACACTCCGGGCTGGGCCTCGCCCGGATCCGCCCCGTCCGACGGGCCGCAGCCCGGCGCGTCCGGATCCGCCGACGGCTCCGGGCGGCCGGCGGACGAGCAGGACGCGCAGCCGCAGGGCAACGGCGTGAAGTGGTCCAAGGAACAGCCGCCGGCCGGCCAGTGGTCCGCACCCGCCGGCCCGCCGGCCCCCGGCCAGGCCCCGCCGCCCCCGCCGCCCGGCGCCGGCTGGGGCGCCCCGCCCCCCGGCCACGGCGGATACGGCGGCTACGGCGCACCCGGTGGCCACGGCGGCCACGGCGCTCCCGCGGGCGGCTACGGGCACCCCGGGTACGGCACCTGGGGTGGCGGCTGGGGCGGCCCGCCGCCCGCGGCCAAACCCGGCGTCATCCCGCTGCGCCCGCTCGGCCTGGGCGAGATACTCGACGGCGCCGTCTCGACCATGCGCACCTACTGGCGCACCGTCCTAGGCATCTCCCTGGTCGTCGCGGTCGTCACCGAGATCGCCGTCATCCTGGTCCAGGGCCTCGCCCTCGACAACCTCCGCACCCAGGACCTCGGCGACCCGAACGCCACCCCCGGCGAGGTCGGCCGCGCCATGGCCGAGTCCCTGGCCGGCTCCGGGGTCGTCTCCCTCATCTCCCTGATCGGCGCGGTCGCCGCCACCGCCCTGCTGACGACCGTCACCAGCCGCGCGGTGCTCGGCCGGCCGGTCACCCTCGGCGAGGCCTGGCGCGACGCCCGTCCTCAGATGACCGGGCTGTTCGGCCTGATCTTCCTGCTCGTGCTCATCGGCGTCGGTGTGACCGCCGTCGGCGCGCTCCCCGGCATCCTCGTGGCCGCCTCGGGAGAGGTCGCCGCCGGCGTCGCGCTCGCCGCGCTCGGCGCCCTGGGCGGTCTCGTGGTCGCCCTGTGGCTGGGGATCCGCCTCTCCCTCGCCTCGCCGGCCCTCATGCTGGAGAAGCAGGGCATCAGGAAGGCGCTGAGCCGCTCGGTGAAACTGGTCCGCGGCTCCTGGTGGCGCGTCCTCGGCATCGAACTGCTGGCCGGGCTCATCACGATCGTCGTCTCGGCGATCATCGTGATCCCCTTCTCCCTGGTCGCCGCCGCCTCCAGCGGCGTCGGCCTGGGCGACTTCGTCGACGGAAGCGCCGAGTTCGGCTGGACCTACCTCGTCGTCAGCGGGATCGGCTCGGTCATCGCCTCCACGATCACCTTCCCGATCTCGGCGGGCGTCACCGTGCTCCTCTACATCGACCAGCGCATCCGGCGCGAGGGCCTCGACCTGGAACTGGCCCGCGCGGCCGGCGTCCAGGGCCCCGGCCCCGGCACCGTCGCCCCGGGGAGCTGATGCGGTGAGCTGGACGGGGGGAATCCTCACGGCGCTGCCGCCCACGGCGGAGGCGGCCGTGCAGGGCGCGCTGCTGCGGGCCCACGGCGCGGCCGCCGCCCTGGCGGCCGCGCGCTCCGGCGACGAACCGCCGGTCACCACTCCGCGCGACCCCGCGCGGGAGGCGGCCCGGCGCGAGCTGTCCAAGCGCATGTACCACGAGAACGATCCCGGCGTGGTGCGACGGACCCTCGACGCCGTCTGGGACTGGATCGGCAGACTGCTCGACTCCGCCTCGGCCGCGACACCCGGCGGAACCGCCGGCCTCGTCGTCGTCATCGTGGCCGTCCTCGCGGTGCTCGGCGCCCTGTGGTGGCGCCTGGGCACCCCGCGCCGCGAGCCCGTCTCCGCCCCCGCCCTGTTCGACGACCGTCCCCGCAGCGCCGCCGAGCACCGCGCCGCGGCCGAGGCGCACGCCGCCCAGGGCCACTGGAGCCAGGCCGTCCAGGAGCGGATGCGCGCCATCGTCCGCTCCCTGGAGGAGCGCACCCTCCTCGACACCCGCCCCGGCCGCACCGCCGACGAGGCCGCCGCCGAAGCCGGGCGCACCCTGCCCGCGCACACGGACCGGCTGCGCACCGCCGCCCGGGACTTCGACGACGTCACCTACGGCGGGCGCACGGCGACCGAAGAGTCCTACCGCCGCCTCGCCGCCCTCGACCGCGACCTGGAACACACCAGGCCCCAGCTCGCCGGCCACGGCCACGGCACGGCCCCCCACGCCACCGAGGGAGCCGCCGAATGACCACCGAGGCCCCACCTCCCCCCACCTCCGTCGCGCCCACCGCCCGCCAGGTGTGGACCCGCACCCGGGGCGTCCTGGCCGCGCTGGTGCTCCTCCTCGCGGCCGCGGTGGCGATCGCCGTCCTGCGCTCCGGCTCCCAGCACGGCCGCCTCGACCCCCGCTCCGCCGACCCCTACGGCAGCCGCGCCGTCGCCGCGCTCCTCTCCGACCAGGGCGTGTCCACCCGCGTGGTGACCAGCCTCGACCAGGCACGCGCCGCGGCCGGCCCCGACACGACCCTGCTGGTCGCCGTCCCCGACCTCCTGACGGACCGCCGGCAGGCCCTGCTGCACGCGGCGACCTCCCACTCCGGCGGCCGCACCGTCCTCGTCGCCCCCGACTCCCCTTCCGTCGGCACCCTCGCCCCCGGCGTCACGGCCGACCCCGTGGTCAGCTTCGACTCCACCCTGCGCCCCCGCTGCTCCCTGCCCGAGGCCCGGCGCGCCGGCCGCGCGGACACCGGCGGCATCCGCTACTCCACCACCGCCGGCGACGCCGACGCCTGCTACCCCAGCGACGGCCTGCCCACCCTGCTGCGCCTCCCCCAGAGCGGCGGCGACACCGTCGTCCTCGGCGCGCCCGACATCCTCTACAACGACCGCCTCGACGAGCAGGGCAACGCCTCACTCGCCCTGCAGCTCCTCGGCTCCCGCCCCCACCTGGTCTGGTACCTCCCCTCGCTGTCCGACGACTCCGGCACGGGCGGCGACGGCACCGGCAGGGCGCGGGACGACGGCCGCAGCGACTTCTTCGACCTGCTCCCCTCGGGCTGGCTGTGGGGCACACTGCAGCTCTTCATCGCAGCCGGTCTCGCCGCCGTCTGGCGCGCCCGCCGGCTCGGCCCCCTCGTGCCCGAGCAACTCCCCGTCGCGATCCGCGCCTCCGAGACCGTCGAAGGCCGCGCCCGCCTCTACCGCAAGGCCGGCGCCCGCGACCGCGCCGCCACCGCCCTGCGCTCCACCACCCGCACCCGCATCGCCCCCCTCGTGGGCCTCCCCCCGGCCCAGGCCCACACGCCCGAGGCCCTGCTCCCCGCACTGTCCGCCCACCTCCACGGCGACAGCCCGGCCCTGGACACCCTCCTCTTCGGCCCGCCGCCCGGCGACGACGCGGCCCTCGTCTCCCTCGCCGACCGACTCGACGCCCTCGAAAGAGAGGTACGCCGTTCATGACGGACCCGACCACTGACAACGCCGGGCACGCCGGGGACCCGAGCAGCGCCCGGTCCTCCCTGGAGGCCCTGCGCGCCGAGATCGCCAAGGCCGTGGTCGGCCAGGATCCCGCCGTGACCGGCCTCGTCGTCGCGCTGCTGTGCCGCGGACACGTCCTCCTCGAAGGCGTCCCCGGAGTCGCCAAGACACTGCTCGTCCGCACCCTGGCCGCCGCACTCGACGTCGGCACCAAGCGCGTCCAGTTCACCCCCGACCTCATGCCGAGCGACGTCACCGGCTCCCTCGTCTACGACGCCCGCACCGCGGAGTTCTCCTTCCAGCCCGGCCCCGTCTTCACCAACCTCCTCCTCGCCGACGAGATCAACCGCACCCCGCCGAAGACGCAGTCGTCGCTGCTGGAGGCAATGGAGGAGCGGCAGGTCACGGTCGACGGCACCCCGCGCCCGCTCCCCGAGCCCTTCCTCGTCGTCGCCACCCAGAACCCCGTCGAGTACGAGGGCACCTACCCCCTCCCCGAGGCCCAGCTGGACCGCTTCCTGCTGAAGCTGACGATCCCCCTGCCCTCCCGCGAGGACGAGATCGGCGTCCTCACCCGGCACGCCGAGGGCTTCAACCCGCGCGACCTGCGCGCCGCCGGCGTACGCCCCGTCGCGGGCCCCGCCGACCTGGACGCCGCCCGCGCCGCGATCGCCAAGACGACGGTCTCCCCCGAGATCACCGCCTACGTCGTCGACATCTGCCGGGCCACCCGCGAGTCGCCCTCCCTCACCCTCGGCGTGTCCCCGCGCGGCGCCACGGCCCTGCTGTCCACCGCCCGCGCCTGGGCCTGGCTGACCGGCCGCGACTACGTCATCCCCGACGACGTGAAGGCGCTGGCGCTGCCCACCCTGCGCCACCGCGTGCAACTGCGCCCGGAGGCCGAGATGGAAGGCGTCACGGCCGACTCCGTCATCAACGCCGTCCTCGCCCACGTCCCCGTCCCCCGCTGATGGCACTCACCGGACGCGCCGCGCTCCTCGCGGCCCTGGGCTCCCTCCCCGTCGGCATCTGGGACGCCGGCTGGACGGACATCCTCGCCGTGAACGTACCCCTGGCCGTGGCCTGCGCCTGCGACTGTGCGCTCGCCGCACCGGTGCGCCGCCTCGGCCTGACCCGCTCCGGCGACACCTCCGTACGCCTCGGCGAGAGAGCCGACGTGACCCTCACGGTCACCAACCCGTCCCGCCGTCCGCTGCGCGCCCGGCTCCGGGACGCCTGGCCGCCGAGCAGCTGGCAGCCCGGCACGGAGACGGAGGCGTCCCGCCACCGCCTCACCGTCCCGGCGGGCGAACGCCGCCGCGTGACCACTCGCCTGCGCCCCACCCGCCGCGGCGACCGCCGGGCGGACCGCGTGACGATCCGCTCCTACGGCCCCCTCGGCCTGTACGCCCGGCAGGGCACCCACCAGGTGCCGTGGACCGTCCGCGTCCTGCCCCCGTTCACCAGCCGCAAGCACCTGCCCTCGAAACTCGCACGGCTGCGCGAGCTGGACGGCCGCACGAGCGTGTTGACCCGGGGCGAAGGCACGGAGTTCGACAGCCTGCGCGAGTACGTCCCCGGCGACGACACCCGCTCCATCGACTGGCGTGCCACCGCCCGCCAGTCCTCGGTCGCCGTCCGCACCTGGCGTCCGGAGCGTGACCGCCACATCCTGCTGATCCTGGACACCGGCCGCACCTCGGCGGGCCGAGTCGGCGACGCCCCGCGTCTGGACGCCGCGATGGACGCCGCCCTGCTGCTGGCCGCGCTCGCCGCCCGCGCCGGCGACCGTGTCGACCTGCTCGCCTACGACCGCCGCACACGCGCCCTCGTCCAGGGCCGCGCGGCGGGCGACGTCCTGCCCGCCCTGGTCAACGCCATGGCGACGCTGGAACCCGAGCTGCTCGAGACGGACGCCCGAGGGCTCACGGCCACGGCACTGCACACGGCCCCGCGCCGTTCCCTGATCGTCCTGCTGACGAGCCTGGACGCGGCCCCCGTGGAGGAGGGCCTGCTGCCCGTACTCCCCCAGCTCACACAGCGCCACACCGTACTCGTGGCCTCGGTGGCGGATCCGCACATCGCCCGCATGGCCGCGGCCCGTGGAAGCGTCGACGCGGTGTACGAGGCCGCTGCCGCCGCCCGGGCCCGGACGGAACGCGATCGCACCGCGGACCGACTGCGCCGCCAGGGCGTCACCGTGGTCGACGCGACACCGGAGGACCTGGCACCGGCACTGGCGGACGCCTACCTGGCGCTGAAGGCAGCCGGCCGGCTCTGAGGGGGTCACCCATGGGGAAGCCGGTCACGCGAGAGGCGAGGCCGGCTCCAAAAAGGTCCTGGAAATGCAGAAGGCCCCGCACCATACGGTGCGGGGCCTTCCCACAATTTGTTCGGCGGCGTCCTACTCTCCCACAGGGTCCCCCCTGCAGTACC
>NZ_JBEYXZ010000055.1:0-28000 GCF_040645305.1 Streptomyces sp. NPDC046831
TCCTCGGACCGGCGCGAGTGCCGTCGCTCACCGGCGCACCCGGGTCGACGCGCCGGCCGCTGCGGGCGGACACCCCCCGACACGGCCCCTGCCGTCCGTGGGCGCCTGCGGGCGCTGGGTCCCCCCAGGTGGCGGTCCCGGGCGGAGGGACACGTAGGGACCCGGGCAGGGGGTCCGGGGGCCCGGGCGGAGGGGTCCGTGGGTCCCGGACCGGCTGCGCCCCCGGGCAGGAGAGCACGCGGGACCCCGGACCGGGTGGCGGGCCGGGTAGGAGAGCACGCGGGGCCCCGGGGCGGGTGGCGGGCCCGGGTAGGAGGGCACGCGGGGGACCGGGTCGGGTGGCGGCCCGGGCGGCGGCCCCGGACGCAACGAGGACGGAGCCCCGCCGGTCGGTGCGGGCGGGTCAGGGGCGGGTCACGGTGATGCGGGGGCCGAGCGCTCGGTGTCCGGGGTGTTCCCCGAGTCGTCGCCCGACGTGGCCAGCCACGCGCCCACCCCGAGCGCCGCCGCCACCACCGCGCCCGCCAGGGCCAGCGTGATCCGGCGCCGCCGGGCCGCCGCACGGTGGCGGGCCGAGCCGGGCCGGGCCGCACCCGCCGCGCGCGGGGCGCGCGCCGTGCCGTGCGCGCCGCCCGCCAGCTCGTCCGGGCCCGGCACCCGCATCGAGGTGTGGGTGTCCCGGTTGGAGTCCGGCCTCGCCCCCGGTACGAGCGGCACCGCGCCCCGCCGCGCGCGGTTCCCGGCCGGTGCCGCCGACGCCGCGGGCGTCTCCTCCTGGTCGTCCAGGTCGGCGTCCGGCTCGTCGACGTCCAGCGGCGGGATGCCGGCGAGCATCGGCAGCAGTTCCCTCAGCCGCGCCGCCAGCTCCGACGCCCGCAGCCGGGAGGCGGGCGCCTTGGCCAGGCACTGCACGAGCAGCTGCCACAGCTCCTCCGGGATGCCGGGCAGCGGCACCACCGTCTCCGTGACGTGCCGGCGCAGCACCGCGCCGGGGTGGCCGCCGCCGAACGGCGTGAAGCCCGCCAGCAGCTCGTACAGCACCGTGGCCAGCGCGTAGATGTCCACGGCCGCCCGCGGCGGCAGCCCCTCCACGATCTCCGGCGCCAGGTAGTCAGGCGTGCCGATGATCTTCGTGGCGCGGGTCCGCTTGGGCGTGTCGATGAGCTTGGCCACGCCGAAGTCCGTCAGCAGGGCCGGGTGGGCGCCGCCCGGGCCCAGCGGGCCCTGCATGTCCAGCAGCACGTTCTCCGGCTTCACGTCCCGGTGCACGACCCCCGCGGCGTGTGCCGCCGCGAGGCCGTCCGCGACGTCCGCGGCGACGGCCACCGCCGCCTCGGGCGCGAGCCGCCGCTCGCGCTCCAGGCGGGTGCGCAGGTCCGTGCCGCGGACGAGGTCCATGACGAGCGCCAGGTCGTTGCCGTCGACCACCAGGTCGCGCACGGACACGACGTTCGGGTGCTCCAGACCGAGCAGCGCGGTCCGCTCCTGCACGAAGCGGCCCACCAGTTCCTGGTCGGACGCGAGGTCCTCGCGCAGCAGCTTGATGGCGACGGGCCCCTCCGGCCCCTCGCCCAGCCACACCGTGCCGGCGCTGCCCCGCCCCAGGATCTGATGGGCGGTGTACCGGCTGCCGATCTTCCGTGCCAAGACTGCTCCTACAGACGCGTGTTGCCGACAAAACTACGCGTCCGGAGAGTCGGCCTTCACCAGGGGAACGGAAATCACCCCTCAGGTGTCGACATGTCGCCGAACTCGCGGGCAACTCCGGTGCGCGGGCGGGGCCGTCGCGGGCGACCGCCCCCGCGCGGGGGAACCCGCCTCTGCGACTGCTCGAGGCCACGGGGACAACCCGGACCGAGTGAGGTCCGCCGCGCGACGGGCGGCCGTCCCGCTGGGGCACGCCGCCGCCTCAGGGGACCTGGCCGGGCGGGGCGGAGCCGCCCTCGGCGCGCGGTTCGCCGGCCGGGCGTGCGTCAGCCGCCGGTCGTGCCGCCGGTGGACCCGCCGCCCGAGTCGCCGCCCAGCTTCCCGATCCAGTCGGTCACCTGGCCGAACCAGTCGCTCAGCTGCCCCCAGAAGGTCCGGCCGGTCCCGATCCAGTCCTGCAGCGGGCTCAGCTCCCAGATCAGCCAGCCGGCGACGAACAGGACGACGATCGTGAACAGGCACCCCTTCAGGCAGCCCAGGCCCGGGATCTTCATCGGGTTGGCGCTGCGCTGACGCGGCGGCCGCGGCTCGCGCGCCGGGCGCCGCGGCTCGGCGGGGGCGGGCGGGGCGTACCGCTGGGGCTGCGGGGCCTGCGTGGGCTGCGGCTGGGGCGTGGCGTAGCGCGGCGGCCGCTGGTGCTGCGGCGGGGCGTACTGCTGCGGCTGCTGCTGTTGCGGGTGGCCGTAGCCGGACCGGGGCGGCTGCTGCTGCGGCCGGGCGACCTGCCGCTGGGGGCGGCGGCGCAGCGGGTCCTCGCTCGGGTCGAGGTACTGGACCTGCGTCTGCTCGTTGCGGTCGCGGGCGGCACGGAGCTGGGTCTGCCACGGGTGCGGCTGCTCCGGCTGCTGCCCGGCGTCCTGCTGGTTCTGCGGCACCGGCGGCATCACGCGCGTCGGGTCGGCGGCGCCCGGCAGGCCGGTGTGCGGCAGGACGCTGGTCGCGGCGTTCGGGTCGTAGGAGCCCGCGCCCTGCGGCAGCACCTGGGTCGGGTCGGCGGCCCCGGGCACGTCCGGCGCGAGGGCGCCCGGCACCTGTGCGGGGGCCGGGTCGGGCGCCAGCAGCGCGCCGACGCCCTCGGCGGCGGCGATCTGCGCGGCGTTGGCGTGCACGCCGACGCCCTCGGCGACGACGCGCAGGCCGCGCGCGAGGTTCCCGGCGCTGGGCCGCTGCCCCGGGTCCTTGCGCAGGCAGCGCTCGATCACCGTCCACAGCGGCTCCGGGACGGTGGAGGGGCGGCGCGGTTCGGCGCTCAGGTGCTGGTGCAGGACTTCGAGGGCCGAGCTGCCGGAGAACGGCGGACGGCCGGTGACCAGCTCGTACAGCAGGATGCCGGCGCCGTAGACGTCGACGGCGGACGTCTGCGGGCGGCCCTCGGCGGACTCGGGCGCGACGTAGGCGGGGGTGCCGACGAACTCCTGGGTGCGGGTGAGCCCGGGCGAGTCGGCGAGGCGCGCGATGCCGAAGTCGGTGAGCATCGGGTGCATCTGCCCGCCGTCCTGCTTCAGCAGGACGTTCGCCGGCTTCAGGTCGCGGTGGACCACGCCGTCGGCGTGGCTCGCGGCGAGCGCGTCGGCGACCTGGGCGGTGAGCAGCGCGGCGGCGACGGGTGTGACGGGGCCGTTCTCGCGCAGGAAGCGGTGCAGGTCGGGGCCGTCGACGAGGTCCATGACCAGGGCCAGCAGATCGCCCTCGACCACCAGGTCGCGCACCCGGACGATGTTCGGGTGGGTCAGCCGGAGCAGCACGGAGCGCTCCCGCAGGAACCGCATCACGACGTCCGGGTCGTTCGCCAGCTCCTCCTTGAGGACCTTGATGGCGACGGTCTCGCCGGGGGGCACCCCCATGCGGGCTCGCCAGACGGTGCCCGTGGCGCCGCGTCCGAGCGGTTCCTCGAGCAGGTACTTGCTCCCTACCGGCCGCACGTCATGCGCTCCCTGCTGCTTGCTTGCCTGGTCCCGCGCCGGGCCCGGCGGGGTGGGCCTCCCCCGCCGGGCGGAGCCGGGGGCGGGGGCGTTTCCGACCCACTGTAGTGCCGCCGTGCGCGGTGCCGGGCTGTCATCGGTCCGTGCCCGGCGGCCCTGCCGCGCGCGGCGCCGGGGCCCTGGGGGCGACCGCGGTCACCTCCGGAGCGACGTACGCACGGGATGCCGTACATGTTCGACGGGAAGACGCTCGGCTGGGGTCGATGGTTGCCCAGACGCGGACGTGACCGATCTCAAGCGGTCATTCGGAGGGCACTGGTCAGCCATTTTTACGGGCAGAGCCGACCAATCAAGATCACTTGCCGGTGGGCGGCGGGCGCGGTGTCGGTGGCAGGTGCGAGGATGCCTCCCAGTACTGGCCGACGTGCCCGTGCGGCGGTGGGGGAAGTGCGCGGTGGGGGGACCGCGGGACGGCTTCGTCCCCGTACGCGGGCGCCCGCGCAGAAGGGACCGCTGACGGCGATGCAGATCCGGCTGACCGTCGTAGACCCGCTGGGCCCGCCCCCCGGGGCCCAGAGCCGCGCCGCTGCCTGCGACGTGCTGGTGACGGCGCCCGCGGGCACGGCACTGGCCGCGGTGGCGTCGGCGCTCGCCGCCTCGGTCGCCGGTGAGGCGGGCGCCGCCGAGCGCGGCCGCGAGGCCGGTGCGGGACCGGTGGTGCTGTACGCGGGCGCCGAGCGGCTCGACGCCCAGCGCTGCACGCTCGGCGAGCCCCCGCTGCTCGACGGCGCGGTGCTGTCCCTGGGCGCCCCGGCGGAGCCCGAGGCGCACCCCGAACTCGACGACGCCCCCACTCAGCTGCACGTGGTCGCCGGGCCGGACGCGGGCGGAGTCCATCTGCTGCACGGCGGGCAGATCACCGTCGGCCGCTCCGCCGACGCCGACGTCCCGCTCGACGACCCGGACGTCTCCCGGGTGCACTGCGCGGTCACGGTCGCCCCCGACGGCCGCGTCTCCGTCGCCGACCTCCAGTCCACGAACGGCACCGAGCTGGACGGCGAGCGTGTGGGCTCCCGCCCCGTCCGCCTCACCCCCGGCGCGCTGCTGCGCATCGGCGAGTCGGCGCTGCGCCTGGCCCCGGCCGGCGGCCCGGGGGCCCGGGTGACGACGGCACCGGACGGGGAGGGCCACGTACGGGTCCCGTCGCCGGCCGGGCGCGGACCGGGCGGCGGCACCGGACCGGGCGGCGGGCCGGCGGCCGGGCCGGCACCGTCCGCCCCCGCCGCGGGCGCGGGTGCGGAGCGCACCGCGTTCGGGCACGGCTCGGCGACCTGGATGCCCACCGGCGCCCAGCACGGCCCGGAGGCCCGGGGGCAGGAAGCCGGCGCGCCCGGCGTGCCGCCGGCGCGGAGCCAGGCGGCCGGCACCGGGGACCACGGCGGCCACGGCCCGGGCGACGCGGCAGCAGGCGGGGGCCCGTACGCGCCGGACGCCGGTGCGGACACCCACGGCGGACGCCATGGAACGGGCGGGCCCACCACCCGGGGCACCGGCACCTGGGACGGCGCCGGAGCCTTCGCTTCCGGGGACAGCGCCGGGCGGCCGGCCCGCCCGGCCGACGAGGCCCGGCTCCCGGACGGCGCGGCCGAGGCGGGCGGCGCGGTGGACGCGGGCGGCCGCAAGGGCACGCCCCTGCGGGGCACCGACGTACCCCAGGGCCTGCGCCGGCGCGGCGGGTTGGGCGCGTGGGCGCGGCGGCTGGCCGGCGGCCGCGGCGAGCAGGCGGCGGCGCGGGATCCGTACGAGGGGACGGAGGACGGCGGCCCGGCGCACGCCGCCTCCCCGCGCTACACCCGGACGCGCCTGCCGGAGACCTGGCCCGACCCGGCGGCGCTGCTGCTGACCGCGCTGGGCCCCGGCCCGCGCCTGTGGGAGCGCGGGCCGGGGCACGCGGAGGCGCTCACCGTCCGGCTGGGCACGGCCGACCGGCCGGCCCTCGACGGCTCGGGCCTGCTGCCCGTGGTCCCGGTGACCGCCGATCTGCGGGAGGTGGGGGCGCTCGGCCTGGCCGGGCCGCGCGCCCGGCTGTCCGGGCTGGCGCGCGCGGTGGTGGCCCAGCTCGCCGCGCTGCACTCCCCCGACACGGTCGAGATCGTCCTGATCGCCTCGGAGCGCACGCGTGCCCTGCGGGAGCGCACCGCCGAGTGGTCCTGGCTCGGCTGGCTCCCCCATGTGCGCCCCGGGCACGGCCAGGACTGCCGCCTCCTCCTCGCCTACGACGCCGAACAGGCCGCCGCCCGCACGGACGAGTTGCTGCGGCGCCTGGACGACCACCTGGCGGACACCCGCGGCCCGGCCGCGTCCGGCACGGGCGCGGGGACGGGCGGGCCGACGGCAGCGGGCGGACCCGGACCGGCGCATCCCGCGCACACCCCGCACGGTTCCCCCGCCGAGCCGTCCTACGAGCCGCCGCCCGCCGTCCCCGCGGCGGCGCAGCCGCCCCGCCGGCCCTCCTGGGCGCGGGACGCCGAGGCGGACGCCCGCGCCTTCGCGGGGCCGTACACCGTGGTCGTCGTGGACGGCGACCCGGGTGGCCCCGCCCTGCGCGGCGCGGTGGCGCGGCTGGCCCAGGAGGGGCCCCGGGCCGGGATACACGTCGTGTGCCTCGCCGAGGCGGCGCCGGCCTCCCCGGCGTCGCCGGTGACGGAGACGTACGAGGCGGCGTGCGCGGCCTCGCCGGTGTTCCGCGCCTGCGGTGCCGTCGCCCTGCTCAGCGGCGACGTCGCCACGGCGCTGCGGCTGATGCGGGTCGCGCACGCGGGGACGGAGGCCCGGCGCCCCGGCGCCGCGGCCGGTGCGGGTGCGCCGCGGGGCGCGGCGGCCCACCCGCCGGCCGGCACCGCCGGGCGCCCGGACGCCGCCCGCCCCGCGGCGGACCCGCGCCCCGGGGAGCACCCGGACGCCGCCGCCCCCGGGGACCGGCTCCCGCACCCGTCGGCCCCCGGCGCCGCGCGTCACGGGAGCCCGGACCGCCCGGCCGCCGTCCCCGCGACGGCCGACGGGTCCACGCACCGCCTCGCCGCCGCGCAGGTCCACGCGCACGCCCCCGCCCCCGCGAGCGGGCGCCCGCAGGCCTCCCCCATAGCCCCCGGCACCGTGGCCGTCGTCGACGCCGTCTCCCTGGCGTGGGCCGAGCGGTTCGCGCGGGCCATGGCGCCGCTGCGGACGGACACGGCCGGCGCCGGCCCGCAGGCCCGGGTGTCGGCGCCGCTGCCGCAGTCGGCCCGGCTGCTGGACGAGCTGGGGCTGGCCCGCGCCACCCCGGCGTCCCTGCTGGCGCGCTGGGCGGACGCGGCCGACGACACGGCGGCGCTCGGCGGGCGGGCCATGGCCGTGCTCGGCGCCGGGCCGCGCGGCCCGGTCTGCGCGGACCTCGTGGCGGACGGCCCGCACCTGCTGATCGAGGGCCCGGCGGGCAGCGGCCGTAGCGAACTGCTGCGGTCCGTCGTCGCCTCGCTGGCGGCCGCCGAACGCCCCGACCGCCTCGGCGTCGTCCTGATCGACGGCCGTGACGACGCGGGCACGGGCGCCCACGGCGAGGGCCTGCGCGTGTGCACGGACGTGCCGCACGTGACGACCCACCTCACCGCCAACGACCCGGTCCGGATGCGGGAGCTGGCCCAGTCGCTGAGCGCCGAGCTGAAACGGCGGGCCGAGCTGCTCGGCCGGACGGACTTCACCGAGTGGCACACGCAGCGCGAGGTGTCCGGCCGGATCGTCGCCCAGCGCACGCCCGCGGGCCGGGGACCGGGCGGTTCCGGCGCGGGCGACCTGGAGAGCCCGCCCACCGCCACGCTGCGGCTGCGGCACCCGTCCGCCGCCCGGCGGACCGAGGAGGCGCCGCCGCTGGCCCGGCTCGTCGTGGTCGTCGACGACCTGGACGCCCTGGTGTCCCCCGCGCTCGGCTCGCCGGGCCGGCCGGCGGCCGGGTCCGTGATGCGCGCGCTGGAGGCGGTGGCCCGGGAGGGCGAGCGGCTCGGCGTCCACCTGGTGGCGGCCACCGGCCCCGGCGGCCGCACCGCGGAGTCGGAACCGGCGCGCCGGGCGACGCTCCGCGTCACGCTGGACGCCCCGGCCGGGGGGCGCGGGAGCGCCGCCCCGTTCGAGCGGGGCCCTGACTGCGGCGGGGAGCCGGCGCCGGGCCGCGGCCGGCTCGCCTGCCCGGACGGCCGGGTGACCCCCTTCCAGGGCGGCCGTGTCACGGGGCGCATCCCCCGCACGGCGACCCTGCGCCCCACGGTCGTCCCGCTGGAGTGGCACCGCATGGGCGACCCGCCGGCCCGGCGTTCCGTACGGGAGCTGGGCAACGGGCCGACGGATCTCGCCCTGCTGGCCAGCGCGCTGGAGCGGGCCGCGCGGGAGGTGTCGGCGGCGAAGGTCCCGTCCCTGCTCTGACCGCGGATCCGACGTACCGTCACGACGTGGTCACGATCGCCCACTTGACACGGTGGGCGCTCTTGCCGATGTGCGGAAGCCGGGCGTAGACCGGATCGCACACGGGAAGGCGCTCGGTCGTTCGACGAGGAACGAAGAACGGGGCAGTGATGCGCAGCACGAGCAGCACCATCCGGACACGCAGAGCCGCACGGACCGCCGCCGCCGTCGCCGCGGGCGCGCTGGCGCTCTCTCTCACCGCGTGCGGCGGAAGCGACGACGACAAGACCAGCGGCGGGAAGAGCAGCGGGAGCACGGACTCCGGCAGCACCCTCACCCTGCCGAAGCTGAACGGCCAGAGCCTGGAGGTCGCCGCCGTGTGGACCGGCGGCGAGCAGGCCAACTTCAAGAAGGTCCTCGCGGAGTTCGAGAAGCGCACCGGGGCCAAGGTCACTTTCGTCCCCGCGCAGGACCCGATCATCAACTTCCTCGGCTCGAAGATCGCGGGCGGCCAGCCGCCGGACGTGGCGCTCCTCCCGCAGCCCGGCGCCATCAGGCAGGCGGTCGAGAAGAACTGGGCCAAGCCCCTCGGCGCCGAGGCGCAGGCGCAGCTCGCGAAGAACTACTCGCAGGGCTGGCAGGACATCGGCAAGGTCGACGGCAAGCCGTACGGCGTCTACTACAAGGCCGCCAACAAGTCGCTGATCTGGTACAACGCCCAGGTCTTCGAGAACGCGGGCGCCAGTGAGCCCAAGACCTGGAAGGACCTGCTGACCACCGCGCAGACGGTCTACGACTCGGGCGTCACCCCGATCTCGGTGGGCGGTGCCGACGGCTGGACCCTCACCGACTGGTTCGAGAACGTCTACCTCTCCCAGGCGGGCCCGGAGAAGTACGACCAGCTCGCCCAGCACAAGATCAAGTGGACCGACCCGTCCGTGAAGGACGCGCTGACCACGCTGGCGCAGATCTGGGGCAAGAAGGACTACCTCGCCGGCGGCCCGAACGGCGCGCTGCAGACCGAGTTCCCGGTCTCCGTCACCCAGACCTTCACCGGCGGTGACCAGCCGAAGGCCGGCATGGTCTACGAGGGCGACTTCGCGCAGGTCAACATCGGCGAGACCAAGGCGAAGGTGGGCACGGACGCGAAGGCGTTCCCGTTCCCGGCCGTCGGCTCCGCCGCGCCGGTCGTCTCCGGCGGCGACGCGGCCGTGGTCCTGAAGGACTCCAAGGCGGCGCAGGCCCTCGTCACCTTCCTCGCCTCGCCGGACGCGGCCACCATCCAGGCCAGGCTCGGCGGCTACCTCTCGCCGAACAAGAACGTGCCGGAGTCGGCCTACCCCAACGACGTGCAGCGCAAGATCGCCAAGGCCCTGATCGCGTCGGGCGACGACTTCCGCTTCGACATGTCCGACCAGGCCCCGCAGGCGTTCGGCGGCACGCCCGGCAAGGGCGAGTGGAAGGCCCTGCAGGACTTCCTGAAGAACCCGGCGGACGTCGCCGGCACACAGGCACGGCTGGAGAAGGACGCCGCGGCGGCGTACGGGGGCTGATGCCACGATGACCGGACACCACCGCAGAGGAAGCCGGCGATGACGCCGGCAGCCGCGGAGGGCGTCGCCAAGACCACGGCGGCGTCCTCCGGCCCCCGCCGGCGCAAGAGCGTGACCGGCACCCGCAGGACCGTGGCGGCCCTCTTCCTGCTGCCCGCCCTGGTCCTGCTCGGCGCGCTCGTGGTCTACCCGATCGGGTACTCGATCGTCCGCAGCTTCTACGACAACTCCGGTGACGGCTTCGCCGGGTTCGCCAACTACCGGGCGCTGTTCACCGACGACGGCATCCGCGCCGCGCTGAAGAACAACATCGTCTGGGTGGTGTTCGCGCCGGCGGTCGCCACGGCCCTCGGCCTGATCTTCGCGGTGCTCACCGAACGGGTGCGCTGGGGCACGGCGTTCAAGCTGGTCGTCTTCATGCCGATGGCGATCTCGATGCTCGCGGCCGGCATCATCTTCCGCCTGGTGTACGACCAGGACCCGGACAAGGGCGTCGCGAACGCGGTGTGGGTCGGGGTGCACGACACCTTCGCCGAGTCCTCGGCGTTCCCGAAGGCGCACCCGGGCCGCCAGTCGCCCCTGCGGGCCGAACGGGGCGGCTTCATCACCACGGGCACGGTGCACACGGGCCGGCCGGTCGCCCTGCCCCTCGTCGGAGTCGCCCCCGACAAGATGCCCGACGGCGCGAAGAAGGCCGTCCCGGCCGAGCCGGAGCCGGGCAGGATCACCGGCACCACCTGGCAGGACTTCACACGCGGCAAGGGCGTCGGCCGGCTCGGCGAGGTCGATCCGGCCGAGCTGGGCTACGCCGGGATGCGGATCGAGGCGGTCAGGGACGGCCGGGTCGTGGCGTCGGCGAAGGCCGCCGCCGACGGCACGTTCACGCTGCCCGCCAAGGCCGACGGCGCCCAGCTGCGGCTCCCGGCGAGCAACTTCAAGGAGCCGTACAACGGCGTGGACTGGCTGGGACCGTCGCTGGTCACCCCGGCCGTCATCGGCGCCTACGTGTGGATGTGGGCCGGCTTCGCGATGGTGCTGATCGCGGCGGGCCTCGCCGGCGTGCCCCGGGAACTGCTGGAGGCGGCCCGGGTCGACGGCGCCAACGAGTGGCAGGTGTTCCGCCGGGTCACCGTGCCCCTGCTGGCGCCGGTCCTCGCGGTCGTCGCCGTCACCCTGATGATCAACGTGCTGAAGATCTTCGACCTGGTCTTCATCATCGCCCCGGGCTCCTCCCAGGACGACGCCAACGTGCTGGCGCTGGAGCTGTACCGCAAGGGCTTCTCGGAGGGCCGGCCGGGCGTCGCGAGCGCCATCGCGGTGCTCCTGCTGCTGCTGGTGATCCCGGTGATGCTGTTCAACATGCGCAGGCTCAGGCGGGAGGTGCGGCGATGACGGTGCAGACGGCCGGTTCCACGAGGACGGCGCCCGTCCGGGCCGTGGCGGCGAAGGAGTCGCTGGGCTCCAGGCTGGCGGGGGCCGTCAGCGGCGGCCTGGTCCGGGTGTTCCTCATCCTGGTGGGCCTGTTCTGGCTCGTCCCGACGATCGGTCTGCTGCTGTCGTCGCTGCGCTCGCCCCAGGACATGAGCTCGGGCGGCTGGTGGCAGGTCTTCACCGAGCCCTCGCAGCTCACCTTCGACAGCTACCGGAAGCTGCTGGAGAACGGTGACATCACCGGCTCCCTGGTGAACACCGTCCTGATCACCGTCCCGGCGACGGTCCTGGTGGTCGTCGTCGGCTCGCTCGCGGGGTACGCGTTCGCGTGGATGGAGTTCCCCGGCCGCGACTGGTGGTTCCTGGCCGTGGTCGGCCTGCTGGTGGTCCCGGTGCAGGTGGCGCTGATCCCCATCGCGGAACTCTTCGGCTCCGTCGGCCTGTTCGGCACGGTTCTCGGGGTGGTGCTGTTCCACACGGGCTTCGGTCTGCCCTTCGCGGTGTTCCTGCTGCGGAACTTCTTCGCGGAGATCCCCCGTGAGCTGCTGGAGGCGGCCCGGCTGGACGGCGCCGGTGAACTGCGCCTGTTCGCCCGGGTCGTGATGCCGCTCGGCGGGCCCGCGATCGCCAGCCTCGGCATCTTCCAGTTCCTGTGGGTGTGGAACGACATGCTGGTGGCGCTGGTGTTCACCAAGTCCGGCACGCAGCCCATCACGGTGGCCCTGCAGACACAGGTACGCCAGTTCGGCAACAACATCGACGTGCTGGCGCCGGGCGCGTTCATCTCCATGGTGATCCCGCTGGCGGTGTTCTTCGCCTTCCAGCGGCAGTTCGTCTCCGGCGTCATGGCGGGTGCGGTGAAGTAGCCCCGACGGGGGCAGTTCACGGAGGGGCGGGCCGGCAGCGGTCCGCCCCTCCGCCGTTTCCTCCGGGGGCCGGGAGACGCCCCGCACGGCACCGGTCCGGCGGGACGAGCGGGCCGGGGCCGGGCGCGCGGTGACGTTCCCGCGCCCGCCGAGTGCGGAAGCGCTCCGATTGCTCACCGCCCCGCAACCTCTCCGTCACCGGACCGTCACCAAACGTCACCGATCGCCGTTTGCTCTTCCGGGAGTCCGTCCGCACCCCGGCAGGCCGTGCCCCACCCCCTGCGGCCGGCCACCGGCGGCCCCGGGGGCGGCCCGGCGGCAGTCGCGGGACGACCGCCGCGCACCGCGCCCGGAGCCGGCCCGGACCACAACGGAAAGAGCAGAATGCCCCGCTTCAGCATCGTCGTCCCGTCCCATGGGGTCGCGGGCCGGCTGTCCCAGGCGCTGGACTCCGTCCTCGCGCAGTCCTACGGCGACTTCGAGCTGATCCCGGTCTGCGACGCGCCCGACGCCCCGGCCGCGGACGTCGCCGCCGGACACGCCGCGCGGGACTCCCGGGTGGCCCCGGTGTACTCGCCGCCGTCCGCGGGTCCCGGCGCCGCACGCAACGCCGGGATGCGGGCGGCCACCGGCGCCTACCTGCTGTTCCTCGACGGTGACGACACCCTGGCGCCGGGGTCCCTGACGGCGCTGGCCGCCCGCCTCGACGAACTCGGCGGCGACGGCGACGGAAGCGGAGAAGGGCGCGAGGCCGGCCAGAGCCGTGCGGGCGGGGAGGTCGACGTCCTGTACTTCGAGCACGAGCGCACGCCCTGGTGGGAGGGCGAGCCGGTCAACCCGGCCCGGCCGCTGCTCGCGCGGGCGCCCGCGCGCGTCTTCTCCCCCGCCGAGGCCCCGCACCTGACGGGTGTCCGCCTCCCGGCCTGGAGCGCGGCCTACCGGCGCTCCTTCGTCACCGGCCACGGCCTCGTCTTCCCCGACGGACACCACACCGACCTGGGCTGGGGCGGCCTGGTCACCGTCGCCGCCGAGCGGATCGCCGTCCTGCGCCGGGTCGTCGTACGGCACCTGCTGCGCCGGCAGGGCAGCAGGCTTCACCTCCCGGGCGAGCACCAGTTCGACCTCCTCGACCAGACGGAGCGGGTGCTCGCCCGGGCCGTGGAACGGGAGCTGCCCGCCGGCCGGCTGGCGCCCCTGTTCGACCACCTCTTCGCCGCCGTGCTGGCCACGGCCTCCCGTCCCGAGCGGCTGCCCGCGCGACGGCGGCGGGCCTTCTTCCGCGAGGCGGCCCGCCTCCACCGCCGCCACCGCCCGGCCGGTCACCGGATGCCCGGCGGCAGCTCCGGGGCACGGCACCGGCTGCTGGCGGCGGGGGCGTACACGCTGTTCCACGCGCTGCGCGTCGCCGGCCGGGCGGCCGCACGCGCGGCCGGGGCCCTGCCGCGGACCCACGGAGTGCGGACGCGCCTGCTGTACCGGTGGCACCTGCGCCGCCCGCTGGACGAGAACCTCGTCGTGTACTGCGCCTACTGGGGCCGCGGCTACGCCTGCAACCCGGCCGCCCTGCACGCCGCGGCCCGCGAACTCGCCCCGCACCTGCGCGCGGTGTTCCTGGTCGAACCGGGGCGCGCGCACACCGTGCCCGACGGCGTGGACCACGCGGTGATCGGCAGCCGCCGCTACTGGAAGGTGCTGGCCCGCGCCAAGTACCTGGTGAACAACGCCAACTTCGCGGACGGCGTCGTCAAACGCCCCGGCAGCGTGCACCTGCAGACCCAGCACGGCACCCCGCTGAAGACCATGGGCGTCGACCAGTCGCCGTACCCGGTGGTCGCGGCCGCGTCCGGCAGCTTCACCAAGCTGCTGCGCCGGGTGGACCGCTGGGACTACAACCTCTCCTCCAACCGGCACTCCACCCAGATGTGGGAGCGGGCCTTCCCCGGCGCTTACGAGGCCCTGGAGTACGGCTATCCCCGCAACGACGTGTACTACACGGCCGGCGCCGGCGACGTCGCCCGCGTCCGCCGGGAACTGGGCGTCCCCGAGGGCGCGAGGGCGGTCCTGTACGCGCCCACGCACCGCGACCACCGCACCGGGTTCGAGACGGACCTGGACCTGGAGGCCTTCTGCGAGGCGGCCGGCGAGGACGTCGTCGTGCTGCTGCGCGCGCACTACTTCTACGACCGCGGCGGCAGGCGCGGCAGCGGCCGCGTCATCGACGTCACCGCCCACCCCTGCGCCGAGGACGTCTGCCTGGCCGCCGACGCGCTGGTCACCGACTACTCGTCGATCATGTTCGACTACGCCCACCTCGACCGCCCGATCGTCGTGTACGCCGACGACTGGGAGGTCTACCGCGAGACCCGCGGCGTCTACTTCGACCTGATGCGGACACCGCCCGGCCCGGTGGCGCGCACGCCCGGCGAGCTGGCGCGCGTCTTCCGCGACGGCACCTACGCGGGGCCCGGGGCGGCCGCGCTGCGGGCGCGGTTCCGGGAGCGGTTCTGCCAGTTCGACGACGGACGGGCCGCGGAACGCGTCGTGCGCCGGGTGTTCCTCGGCGAGCCGCCGCAGGCGCTCCCGCCCGTGCTCCCGCTCGCCGAGCGCGTCCCGGCACCCGCCCCCGCCACCCTCGTAAGGAGCTGACCGAAGAGTGCCCCGCTTCAGCATCGTCGTCCCCGTCTTCAAGGTGCAGGGCTTCCTGCGCGAGTGCCTCGACTCGGTCCTCGGGCAGTCGTTCCGGGACATCGAGGTGATCACCGTGGACGACTGCTCCCCCGACGGCTGCGGCGCGATCCTCGACGAGTACGCGGCCCGCGACCCGCGCGTCACCGCGCTGCACCTGCCGGAGAACGTGGGTCTGGGCCGCGCCCGCAACGCGGGCCTGCCGCACGCCACCGGCGACTACCTGTTCTTCCTCGACAGCGACGACACCCTCACCCCGGGCGCGCTGCGCGCGATGGCCGACCGCCTGGCGGAGACCGCCGACCCGGACGTGCTGGTCTTCGACTACGCCCGCACCTACTGGTGGGGCGGCACCCGGCGCAACGCGCTCGCCCACGTGCTCTCCGGCGGGCGCCCGCGCAGTCCGGGCGCGGCCGGGGAGCCGGAGGAGGGCGACGGCACCTTCACCGCCGCCGAGCGGCCCGAGATCCTCGACCTGCTGATGGTGGTGTGGAACAAGGTCTACCGGCGGGACTTCGTCGACCGGCACGGCTTCGCCTTCCCGCCGGGCTACTACGAGGACACGCCCTGGACGTTCCCGGTCATGCTCAGCGCCGAGCGGATCGCCACCTTGGACCGGATCTGCCTGTACTACCGCCAGCGGCGCCAGGGGAACATCCTGTCCACGACCAGCCGCAGACACTTCGACATCCACGACCAGTACGCGCGGGTCTTCGCGTACCTGGACTCCCGCCCCGACCTGGACGCGTGGCGGCCCTACCTGCACCGCAAGATGGGCGCGCACTGCCTGGACATCCTCGCCAAACCGGACCGGCTGCCCCCGTCCGACAAGGCGGAGTTCCACCGCCGCACGGTGGAGCTGATCCGCGCACACCGGCCCGCCGGCACCGCCCTGGACGGCGAGCTGCGGCTGCTGGCGGGCGGCTGGGCGGCGTACCGGTTCAGGCGGCAGTCCGGCCGGGCCGGCCGGGAACTGCGGCGCCGGACGCTCCGGGCCCGGCGGGTCGCGGCGGGGCGGGTGAAGGACGGCTGGGCAGCGCTGCAGGCGCGCCGGGCGCTGGACCCCGACCTCGTCGTCTACTCGGCGTTCCACCACCGCGGGATGCTCGGTGACCCGGGGGCCGTCCACCGCAAGGCCCGCGAGATCGCCCCGCATCTGCGCGGGGTGTGGGTGGTGCGCGACCTGGGGGAGGCGGCCGAGGCGGAGAGGGCGGCGGTTCGGGCGGGGCTGGTGCCGCCGGACGTCGAGTACGTCCGGCTCGGCTCCCTGCGCTACCGGCAGGTGACCGCGCGGGCCATGTACTTCGTCAACAACGTCAACTGGCCCGACGCCCTGGTCAAGCGGCCGGGCAGTGTCCACATCCACACCCACCAGGGCACCCCGCTGAAGTACATGGCGGCCGATCTGCTCGGCAAGCCCGGTGCCCGGCTCGGCGTCGACGTGCCGCGGATGCTGCGCCGGGCGGACCGCTGGGACTACAGCCTGGTCGCCAACCGGCACTCCGAACTGGTGTGGGAGCGGGCCTATCCCTGCGACTTCACGTCCGTGCGCAGCGGCAGTCCGCGCAACGACGTCCTGGCCCTCGCGCGGCCGGGCGACGGCGACGCGGTCCGGGCCCGGCTCGGCATCCCGGCGGACCACACGGTCGTGCTGTACGCGCCGACCCGCCGCGACTACCGGCGGGGCGGCCACGTCGACCGGATCGACCTGGCCCGGTTCGCGGCGGACCTCGGCAGCGGGCACACGCTGGTCGTGCGCCTGCACCCCGCACTGGCGGCCGGCCCGGCGCGCGGGCTGGGCCTGGCGGAGCTGCACCGGCGCGGGCTGGTCGTCGACGCGACCGACGAGCCGCACGTCGAGGACCTCATGCTGGCCTCGGACGTACTGGTCACGGACTACTCGGCGCTGATGTTCGACTACGCCAACCTGGACCGGCCGATCGTCGTCCACGCCGACGACCTGGGCGCGTACGCGGCCGGCCGGGGCGTCTACTTCGACGTCACCGCCGAGCCGCCGGGGCACGTGTCGCGCTCGTACCCGGAGCTGGTGGACCTGTTCGCGTCCGGCCGCTGGCGGGACGCGGAGTCGGCGCGGCTGCGGCGCGGGTTCCGGGCCCGCTTCTGCGAGTTCGACGACGGGTGGGCGGCCGAGCGGGTGGTGCGGACGCTGCTGCTCGGCCAGGAGGACTGGATGCCGGAGGAGGCGGCCCCGACCGCCCCGACCGCGGTGCCCACGGCTGCGGGCATCCGTGCCGCCGCGCAGCTGCCCGCCCAGGCACAGGCCGCCGGGCAGGACGCGGACACGCTGGTCCCCGGGGCGTGAGGCGGCAGCGGGGCGCGCGAAGGAGACCGCCCCTCCGCCGGCGGGACGGAGAGCGGGCGCGCCCTCGTCGGCGGGACGGAGCGCATGCCCTCCCCCGACGGCGGACCAGAGCGCGAGCGCGCTTCCGACGGCTGGGCGGAACTCGGTCGCCCGGGCGACCGCGGGAAGCCCAATGCGGGCACGCTTCCGACGGCGGGACGGGAAGCCAGGCGCGTCGGCGGACCAGAACAGGGGCTCCCTCCCGACAGCGGGACGGAAAGCAGCCGCGTCCGCGGACCAGAACGCAGGCGCCCTCCCGGCAGCGGGACGGAACGCGGGCGCCCTTCGAGGGGGCTGCCCCCTCCTCGGCGTGGTGGGGACGGCCGGCCGCCGCACGGCCCGGGCGACGCGGGTGGCGGGCACCGCTCACGGGACGGACGAGGCGGCCGGCCGCCCCCGGCCGTGGCCGCTCCCTGTCGCGCAGGAAGCGGCCACGGCCTCCCCGTCACTATGGGCCGGAAGGCCGTGTCACCCGGTCCGGTGACACGCCGGAAGCCCGACCGCATCACTCGTTGGGGTGACGTGAGGGCGCCCGCCGCTCCCGGCGGGGACGTGGAGCCCCGCCCCGGCGAGCCCCGCCGCGCAGCACGTGCCGGTCGCCGGCCGCCTCACGCACGTGCCGGTCGCCGCCGCCCCATGGCGGACCCGTCCCGTCCGGTGGGCGCGCCGCCGGTCCGGCTACTCGATGACCAGCTCGACCGGGATGTTGCCGCGGGTGGCGTTGGAGTACGGGCAGACCTGGTGGGCCTGCTCGACCAGCTTGCGGCCGGTGGCCTCGTCCACGGACTCCGGGAGCTCGACGCGGAGGGTGACCGCGAGCGCGAAGCCCTCGCCCTGCTTGCCGATGCCCACCTCGCCGGTGACCGCGGCCTCGCTGACGTCCACCTTCGCCTGGCGGCCGACCAGGCCGAGGGCGCTGGCGAAGCAGGCGGCGTAGCCGGCGGCGAACAGCTGCTCCGGGTTGGTGCCCTGACCGTTGCCGCCCAGCTCCACCGGAACGGCCAGCTGGAGGTCGAGCCTGCCGTCGGAGGAGACGGCGCGGCCCTCGCGGCCGTGGGTGGCGGTGGCGACGGCGGTGTAGAGCGCGTCCATGGAAAACCATCCCTCTCGAAAAGTGGTGCCCGGGCGGCCGGTCCCTGCTCGTGCGTCCGGGCCGCCGCACGACCCCGAGTAGAGCACACAATTAAGTTGTGCACAACCAAGTAGTCCACCGGAGCTACCCTGGAGGCATGACAGACCAGGTTCCGCAGACCGGGCCGGACGAGGGCGACTGGCTGCGCCTCGACCGCCAGATCTGCTTCTCCCTGCACGCGGCGACCCGCGCCTTCAACGGCGTCTACCGCGTGGTGCTCAAGGAGCTCGGGCTCACCTACCCCCAGTACCTCGTGATGCTGGTGCTGTGGGAGCACGGCGAGACGCCGGTGAAGAGGCTGGGCGAACACCTGCGCCTGGACTCCGGCACGCTGTCCCCGCTGCTCAAACGCCTGGAGGCGGCCGGTCTGGTGCGCCGGGAGCGCAGTGCGCGGGACGAGCGGTCGGTGGAGGTGCGGCTGACCGGCGAGGGGGCCGCGCTGCGCGAGCGTGCCAAGCGGGTCCCGGGCCGCATCGTGTCGTCGACCGGCTTCTCCCTGGAGGAGATCGGCGCCCTGCGCGCCCGCCTCGACCAGCTGACCGCGGCACTCGACACCGCGGCGCTGGAGGAGGCGCGGGCCTGAACGGCGGCTCAGGCGCACGTCCGATGTGACGGCCCCGCATCCGGGCCGGGCCGCCGCCGGGCCGGGTCCGTCGGGCGCCGTGCCGGGCACCCGCCCGCCGCGGGGCCGATGCGGTGCGCCTGCCGTCCCTTACCGGTGACGGACGGCGTATCGGCGCATCCGCGGCTTTCGCGCGGTCTACGATCCGCCGTGATGAGTGCCTTCCAGGTCGCCGCGGGCGTCCTCGCACGCGCGGCGGCGAGACACCGCCTCCTCGCCCTGGCGGCCGTCTGGCTCGCCTCCCGCGCCCTGACGCTGTCCCTGCTGGCCCACGACACCGTGCCCCTGCTGGGCCGGGGCGCGGTGGCGCGCGAGGTGTGGAAGCTGTACCAGCACTGGTACGCCGTGCTGTCCCACGGAGCCTTCCCGGCGCACGACACGCTGTGGCAGTACCCGCCGGGCGCCGGGGTGGTGCTCCTCTCCCCCGCACTGCTGCCGGGCCTGACGTACTTCCAGGCGTTCGTGGCCCTCACCGTCGCCGCCGACGGCCTGGTGGCGCTGGCGCTGGCCCGCGCGGGGCGGCGCCCCGGCCGCAGCCTGCGGGGAGCCGCCTACTGGACGACCGCCCTTCCGCTCCTGCTGCACGTGCCCCTGGCCCGGTACGACGTGCAGGTCACCGCGCTCGCCGTGCTCGCGCTGCTGGCGCTGCCGCGCTCCGCGCGCGCCTGCGGGGTGTTCGCGGGGCTGGGCGCGCTGGTGAAGGTGTGGCCGGTCCTGGTGCTGCTGGGGACACCGCGGGGCCGTGCGACACGGACGGCGTGGGGGTGGGCGGCCGCCACCGCGGCCGTGTGCCTGGCCGGACTGGCCGCCGTGTTCCGCGACCCGCTGGACTTCGCGCGCCAGCAGGGCGGCCGCGGCGTGCAGATCGAGTCGTTCGGCGGCACGGCGCTCTCGCTGGCCACGCACGCGGGCTGGCCGGGGCAGGTGCGCTACCGGTACGGCGCGCTGGAGCTCACCGGCCCGTATGTCCAGGCCGTCGCGCACGTCTGCCTCGCCCTGACGGCCGCCGCCCTCGCCGTGCTGGTGCTGTGGCGGGTCCGGGCCCGGCGCTGGACGCCGGCGACCCCGTACGACGCGGCCCTCAGCGCCACCCTGCTGTTCACCGTCACCAGCCGGGTGATCAGCCCGCAGTACATGGTCTGGCTGCTCGGGCTGTCCGCGGTGTGCCTCACCGCCCGGGAGACCACCCAGCGGCCGGTGGCCGCGCTCGTCGCACTGGCGAGCCTGGTGAGTGTGATCGCCTACCCGGTGCTGTACCACGAGGTCGCGGCCTGCTCGTGGACCGGCTGCGCCCTGATGCTCGTGCGCAACGGCCTCCTGGCGGCGGCCGCGGCCCTGTCCCTCGCCCGGCTCTGGCGCTCGGCCCGTCCGCGTGCGGCCGTCCCGTACGGGGGAACCCGTCCCGTATTCTCACCGTCTTCCGTACAGGGAGCGAAGGCTCTCCCAACGGGAGATTAACGACCGTACCCACCCTTCCGGCCCGTGGACTCCATGCACCCGCAATCCCAGCAGGCACCACACGTCAGCGTCGTCGTCATCGGCCACAACGACTCCGCCCACCTCGCCGACGCGGTGCGCTCCGCGCTGGCCCAGGAGAGCGTCGGCGAGGTCGTCGCCGTCGACGACTGCTCCACGGACGGCAGCCCCGAACTGCTCACGCGCCTCGCGGCGGCCGAGCCGAGACTGCGGGTGGTCCGGCGCGACACCAACAGCGGGGGGTGCGGCACTCCGCGCAACACCGGCATCGACGCGGTGACGTCCCCCTACGTGATGTTCCTCGACAGCGACGACGTCCTGCCGCCGGGCGCGGCGGCCGCGCTGCTCGCGGCGGCCACCGCGGAGGACGCGCAGGTCGCGGCCGGGCTGTGTGTGCGCCGCGAACTGCCCTCGGGACGCGAAGTGCCGTGGCAGGAGCGGCTGTACGCGCACGGGTCCGTGCTGGAGCACCCCGCGCGGCAGCCGCGCCTGGTGCGCGACACGCTGTGCGTCAACAAGCTGTACCGCACCGGCTTCCTGCGCGAGCACGGCATCCGCTTCCCCGAAGGACGCTTCCCCTACGAGGACTTCGTGTTCACCGCCCGCGTACTGGCGGCCGGTCCGCGCATGGTCCTCGTCCCCGACCGCGTCTACACCTGGCACGTGCGCCGGTCCGCCGAGCGGCTGTCGATCTCCCTGGACCGCGGCGGCATCGACAACTGGCGGGCCCGCACCCGGGCCGGCCGGATGGCGCACGACATTCTGCTGGACGCCGGGCACAAGGAGCTCGCGCGGGCGGCACGCGCCAAGTTCCTCGGCCACGAACTGCGCATGTATGTCCGCGAACTGGGGCTGCGCGACGCGGACTACCGGCGCGCGTGGTGGGCGCACACCCGGGAGTACCTGGCGGAGTACGACGCGGCCGACTGGGCGTCCGAACCGGCCGCGCCCGGACGTCTGATCGCCCGGGTCGTGCTCGCCTCCTCCGAGCCGCGCGACCTGCCCCGCCTCCGGGAGCTCGCCGCCCGCCCGGCCCGGCTGTGCCCGCCGTACGCGCGTGCCGGGGACGGCACGCCCGTCTGGTCGGACGACCTGCCCGAGGTCGGCCTGGAGCCGTATCTCACCCGTCCGGTGCACCTGCTGCCGCTCGCCGTGGACGCGGAGCTGCGCCCCCGGACCCGCGGCACCCGCCTGCGGCTGCGCCTGCACGACCTGTACGGCAGGGTCGCGCAGGCCGGTCCCCGGGTGCTGGAGGTGGAGTGGCGGCACCGGGAGACGGGGCGCACCGCCCAGCGCGCCACCGTCGAGCTGGAGCCCGCACCGGACGGCACCTGGCCGGCCGAGACGGCCGTCGACCTCGCCGCACTCGGTGCCGGCACCTGGGACCTGCGCCTCGGCCTGCGCTTCGCCGACGGCACGGCACGGCAGACGACAGCGCACGCCCGGGCGGGCGCCGGTCTGCTGCGGCGCCGCGCGGTGCCGAGCCTGCTGTACGGGGTGCTGCTCGTCCAGCCGTACGCCACGCACTCCGGCGCCCTGGCCCTGCGCGTGGCGACCGGTCCCGGCGGCGTCGCGTCGGTCGTCCGCGGCAGGCTCCGGCGCCTGCTTCACTGAGAGCCGGTCCCGGGCGGCGGAATCCTGGACCCCGGTCCCGCCGTCCGGTTCCCCGAGGACGGAAGCGAACGCATCACCACGGGCCAACGCACGAGGAGGGCCGCACATGACCTGGCTGATCACCGGCGGCGCCGGCTACATCGGGGCGCACGTCGTACGCGCGCTGACCACGGCGGGCGAGAGGGCGGTGGTGTACGACGACCTGTCCACCGGCCGCGCCGACCGTCTCCCGGAGGGCGTCCCGCTGGTGGTGGGCTCCACCCTCGACGGCGAGCGGGTGGCGCGCGCCCTGGCCGGGCACGACGTCACCGGCGTGGTCCACCTGGCGGCGAAGAAGCAGGTGGGCGAGTCGGTGGAGCGACCCCTGCACTACTACCGGGAGAACGTCGAGGGCCTGCGCGTCCTGCTGGAGGCGGTCACGGCGGCCGGGGTCGCCTCGTTCGTGTTCTCCTCCTCGGCCGCCGTGTACGGCATGCCGGACGTGGAGCTGGTCACGGAGGAGACGCCCTGCGTCCCCATGTCGCCCTACGGCGAGACCAAGCTGGCCGGCGAGTGGCTGGTCCGCGCCACGGGCCGGGCCGCGGGCCTGTCCACGGCCGCGCTGCGCTACTTCAACGTGGCGGGCGCGGCGGCCCCCGAGCTGGCGGACTCGGGCGTGCACAACCTCGTCCCCATGGTCTTCGACAGGCTCACGCGGAACGCCGCCCCGCGCATCTTCGGTGACGACTACCCGACGCCCGACGGCACCTGCGTCCGCGACTACATCCATGTGGTGGACCTCGCGGAGGCGCACGTCGCCACGGCCCGCGCGCTGCAGAGCTCCCCCGGCCTGCACCTGACGCTGAACATCGGCCGCGGCGAGGGCGTGTCGGTGCGCCAGATGATCGACACGATCAACGCCGTCACCGGCTACGACCGGCCCCCGGCGGTCGCCCCGCGCCGCCCGGGCGACCCCGCCCGTGTCATCGCCTCCGCCGACCGCGTCGCGACCGAACTCGGCTGGAAGGCGACCCGTGACGTCGAGGACATGATCACGTCCGCCTGGGAGGGCTGGATCCACCACCACCCGGAGGCGGCCCGCGACTGACCCGCCTTCCCTCGCTCCTGAACCCGGCGCCGGGCCGTGCATGAACCGACGACGCGGGGGGGCGTCGGGACGGGGGCACGGTCACAGCGCCTTGATGGCCTCCGCCGTGGCGCGGGCGAGCAAGTTCAGATAGCCCTTGGGCAGCTTGGGGCTGCGGATGACGACCGCGCGCCAGTACAGGGGACCCGAGATCAGGTCCAGGGCGAGGTCCTGGTCCAGGCCGGCGCGGATCTCGCCGCGCCGCTCGGCCGCCGCCAGGATGCTGCTGGCCACGCTCTCCTGCCCGTCCCGCAGCGCCTTCTGCATGGCCTCGGCGATGTCGGGGTTGCGGGCGGCCTCCGCCTGGAGATCCGGGATGACCTGCGAGGCCACCGGGTGGCGCAGGGCCCGCGACGTCACCTCGTACAGCAGGCGCAGGTCCCCCTGGAGCGAGCCGCTGTCCGGCACGGGCAGGCCCTGCACGGCGAGCGCCGAGACGATGTCGAGCACCAGGTGCAGCTTCGAGCGCCAGCGGCGGTACACCGCGGTCTTGCCGACGCCCGCCCGCCGCGCGATGCCCTCGATGGACATCCGCGCGTAGCCCACGGCCGCGAGCTCCTCGAAGACAGCCGCCCGGATGGCCTCCGTCACGTCCTCCCGGAGCACGGCCGCCCCGGCGGGGGCCCGGCGGCGCGGACGCGCCCGGGGCTCCTCGGCGTTCGTCGTCATACGATCCAGCATAGGGCGTCACGACGAAACGGTTGCGTTCCGACGTCGCTTCGCCCTACCCTCACGTTACGACGATACGGTGCCGTCCCGACGTAAGAAAACGTGAAGAAACACGTGACCGAGCCACGGCGGGCCCGGCGCCGGTCGCCCGCATCCCCTCCCCCCGAACGAAAGCAGCGGATGTGAGTCAGGTCCTCCACACACCGCCCGCCCCGGCCGAGGCCGAGGACGACCTCGCGGCGCTCGCCGCGCGCCACGGCCTGTCCGTCAGCGGCGCCCGCCCCTCCCTGCCCGAGTACGTCCGCCGGCTGTGGGCCCGCCGGCACTTCATCAGCGCCTTCGCCACCGCCAAGCTCACCGCCCAGTACAGCCAGGCGAAGCTCGGGCAGGTCTGGCAGGTGATGACGCCCCTGCTGAACGCCGCGGTGTACTACTTCATCTTCGGCGTCCTGCTCGGCACCAAGCACGGCGTCCCGGACTTCGTGCCGTTCCTGGTCACGGGCGTGTTCGTGTGGACCTTCACGCAGAGCTCCATCATGGCGGGCACCCGGGCCATCTCCGGCAACCTCGGCCTGGTGCGCGCGCTGCACTTCCCGCGCGCCGCGCTGCCCATCTCCTTCGCGCTGCAGCAGCTCCAGCAGCTGCTGTTCTCGATGGCCGCGCTCGTGGTGATCCTGCTGGTCTTCGGGGTGCCGGTCGGCGTCTCCTGGGTGCTGACCCTGCCGGTGCTGGTGCTGCAGTTCGTGTTCAACGCCGGCGTGTCGATGGTCCTGGCCCGGATCGGCGCCAGGACCCCGGACATCGCCCAGCTGATGCCGTTCGTGCTGCGCACCTGGATGTACGTCTCGGGCGTCATGTGGAGCATCGACACGATGCTCGACCGCACGAACCTGCCGCACGCGGTGAAGGCGCTGCTGGAGGCCAACCCCGCCGCCATCTACATCGACCTCATGCGGTTCGCGCTGATCGACAGCTTCCACGCGGACCAGCTCCCGCACCACGTGTGGGCGTACGCGGTCGGCTGGGCGCTGCTCGCCGGCGTCGGCGGCTTCATCTACTTCTGGAAGGCTGAGGAGACGTACGGCCGTGGCTGAGCAGACCACCATGCGCGAGCGCGGGGCCGCCCCCGCGGTCGCCGAGAAGATCCCCACCGTCGTCGCCGACCACGTCGACATCGTCTACCGGGTCAACGGCACCGGGGCCGGCCGCGGCTCCGCGACCGCCGCCCTCAACCGCATCCTGCGCCGCAAGCAGGCCGAGAAGGCCGCGGGCGTGCGCGAGGTGCACGCCGTCAAGGACGTCTCCTTCGTCGCCTACCGGGGCGAGGCGATCGGCCTGATCGGCACCAACGGCTCCGGCAAGTCCACGCTGCTGAAGGCGGTCGCCGGGCTGCTGCCGGTGGAGAGCGGCCACATCTACACCAACGGCCAGCCCTCCCTCCTCGGCGTGAACGCCGCCCTGATGGGCGACCTGACCGGCGAGCGCAACGTCTACCTCGGCGGCCTGGCCATGGGCATGTCCCGCGAGCAGATCAAGGCGCGCTACCAGGACATCGTCGACTTCTCCGGGATCAACGAGAAGGGCGACTTCATCAGCCTGCCGATGCGCACGTACTCCTCCGGCATGGGCGCACGCCTGCGCTTCTCCATCGCCGCCGCCAAGGACCACGACGTGCTCCTGATCGACGAGGCACTGGCGACCGGCGACCGCTCCTTCCAGAAGCGGTCCGAGAAGCGGATCCGCGAGCTGCGGGAGCAGGCGGGCACCGTCTTCCTGGTCAGCCACAGCAGCAAGTCGATCCGCGACACCTGCGAGCGGGTGCTGTGGCTGGAGCGCGGCGAGCTGCGCATGGACGGGCCGACCGGCGAGGTCATGGACGCGTACGAGGCCTTCACGGGCAAGTAGGCACACCGGGGGGCGAGCGTCGGGGGCGGGCTCCCGACGCCCTTTCGGCACCGGCCGATCGCCGGTCAGTCGGCTCACCGCGCTTCATCCAGCCGCGCCGTTCGCCTGGCCCCCACCCGCGGGGGCCTTCCGCACCAGCCGCCGGGTCGGCCCGTTCACCGGGCTTGGACCAGCCGCGCCCTTCGCCTGGCCCCCCGGAACCCTTTCCGCGCCGGCCGCCGGTCCCGCCCGTTCACCGGGCTTGACTCAGCCGCGCCCTTTGCCTGGTCCCCACCCGCGGGGGCCTTCCGCACCGGCCGCCGGGTCGACAGGCTCACCGGACTTGGACCAGCCGCGCCGTTCGCCTGGCCCCCACCCGCGGGGGCCTTCCGCACCAGCCGCCGGGTCGGCCCGTTCACCGGGCTTGGACCAGCCGCGCCCTTCGCCTGGTGCCCACCCGCGAGGCCCTTCCGCGCCGGCCGCCGGGCCCGCAGGCTCACCGGGCCTGGTCTGTCCGCGCCGTTCGCCCGCCCCCTCCCGCGGAGCGGTTTCGCCCGGCTCGGGTCCGCCGCCTCGCTCACCGGCTCCGGCCCGCCGCGACAGGGTTCTGGCGGCAGCGTTCCGTCGGCGTGGCGCCGGCGTCAGCCCCCCACGGCGTACAGCACCTGGCCGTCCGGCCCGCGGGTCACCTCCCGCAGGCCGGCGCCGGGTGCGGACTCCCCCCGGTCCACCACCCAGCGCACGCCGTACCGGCGCAGGATGTCCCGCCGTACGCCGTCCGCCGTCCCCGGCGTGAAGTAGGCCCGTACGGCCGCCCGCCGCTGCTCCTCGTCCGGCAGGAAGAAGTCGGGGTAGCCGGGCGCGACGGTGTAGGCGCCGTACGCCGGGATCAGCCGGGAGGCGGACGTACGGGCCATGACCACGTCTCCGTACGGCACGTAGGGCGTGATCCAGCCGTAGCCCGTCCAGGGCGGGGTGTAGTGGGCGGCCAGCGGCTCCGGCAGGGCCGAGCGCCCCATGACGTACCCGAGCACCCCCGCCTGCGCCCACGCCCCGACGGCCAGCGCGGCCGCGAGCACCCAGGCCCGGCGTCTCCGCATCGCCCGCCGGCCGCCCTCGACGGCCTCCAGCGCGGCGGCGAGCTGGGCCGGGATCAGCACGGCCGGCGCCGCGCGGCCCCAGGAGTAGTGGCCGGCCGCCCAGCCCGCCGCGCACATCAGCGTGCCGAGCAGGAAGAACAGCACCAGCACGTCCCACCGGTCGCGCCGCCACCGCAGCGCCAGGGCCACCACCCCCGGCAGCGCGAGCCAGTAGCGTCCGGCGAGGTCCGAGTAGAGCGCCCGGTGCACGGCCTCCAGGTCGGCGCCGGCCGTGAACAGGGCGAAGAAGTCGTAGTAGGGCCAGAGCCACAGCGCCAGCAGCCCCAGTGCCACGCCGGCACCGAGCCGGGGCCACACCGCCCACGCGGGCCATGCCGCCAGCACCGCGGCGACCGCCCCCAGGGTGGCGACGACCCCGGTGAACTGGTGGCACAGCAGGATCACCGCCCACAGCCCGCCGAGCCCCAGCCAGCCCGCCCACCCGGCCGGCCGGCTGAGCGCCCGGGCCAGCCACGCCCAGAAGTGGAAGGCGAGCCCGAGGGCGAACACGCTCGGGTACGAGACCGTCAGCGCGAGGGAGTTCAGGCCGGGGAAGCCGCTCCAGTTGATCGGGGCCGTGCCCCACAGCAGGACCAGGCACAGGGCCGCGAGCGCGGGCGCGGCCCGGTGGGCGCTCAGGGTCCGGACGTACCGCCACACGCCCGTGGCCAGCAGGCCGAGCCCGGCCAGCGCGGCGAACCGCAGCACGAGGAAGACCGACACGCCGGTGCCGCGCGCGACGCAGCCGAGCAGCAGCATCCACGGCGAGTAGTACGGGCTCGGCGTGTCGGCGTCGACGAGCGGGTTGCCCGGGCGCAGCAGGTGATGGCGCAGGCGTTCGACGGTCGCCGCGTGCATGCCGAGGTCGCCGGCCCAGGGCAGCACCCCGATCACCAGCAGCAGCAGGACGAGGACGGCCACGGCCGCCGCCTGGACGACGACGACTCGTGCGGAGGCGTCAGCGGGGCCGGGCACGGCCCGGCCCCTGGGAGGTCCCTCAGACGGCGTGGCGAGCATCGCGCCGGAGGGCCCGTGTGACCGGCGGGGCGGGAGCGGGGACGTGCGCGGTGACACGGGCGGGTGGGGGTGCGGCCGCGGCCGGTCGGCGCGCGGTGAGGTTCACAGTCACGCGGCAACTTTATGCAGATTGTCCTATTTGTCAGGAACTGAAGGTATGCCGTTCGGCGGTACCCGCATCCCCTGCCCGCACCGTCCGCGGGCCGTCGCCACGCCGATCTCCCCGCCGTTCCCGGCTCTCCTCGCCGGGCCTCGACCTCGGGCACAAGAACAGGGGGCGGGGCCCCCGGGGGGGGGGGGGGGGGGCCCGCGGCGATCGGGGAGAGCACCGACTCCCCCCCCGCCGCGAACGAGGGGACGA
>NZ_JBEYXZ010000056.1:0-7129 GCF_040645305.1 Streptomyces sp. NPDC046831
CGCACCCACCCCATACGACAACGTCGGCCTTCAAGACCACAACCGGGTCTTGAAGGCCGACGTCACGCACAGGCCCGAATAAACCAACAGCATCCGGACGTCGTAGTACGGGTCAGTCGTCCTCCTCGCCCTCCCGGGGCCAGTGGATGAGGGCGGCGTGGAGTGCGTCGACGGCCTTGTCCCAGGACGCGCGCACGTCCCGCGGCGCGCCGAAGCCGCCGGCGGCCTCCAGGGCGCAGTAACCGTGGAAGGTGCTGCGCAGCAGGCGCACGGCGTCGGTGAGGTCGGGCTCCGCCAGGCCGTAGGCGCGCAGCACCCCGTAGGTGATCTCGGCGGTGCGCCTCAGCGCGGGGGAGCCGGCGACGAGGGCCTGGTCGAGCCGGATCTGCGTGGCCGCGTACCGCCCCGGGTGCGCCAGGGCGTACGCCCGGTAGGCGCCGGCGAACGCGGCCAGCGCGTCCTTGCCGGCCCTTCCGGCCACGGCGGCGGCGATCCGGTCGGTCATCTCGCCGCCGGCCAGGAAGGCGAGCCGGGTGCGCAGGTCCTCCAGGTTCCGCACGTGCGAGTAGAGGCTGGCGTCCCTCACCCCGAACCGCCGCGCCAGCGCGGAGAGCGTGACATGCTCGAACCCGGCCTCGTCGGCCAGCTCGGCGGCGGCCGCGACGAGCCGGTCCGCGGTGAGCCCGGCACGGGCCATGGCAACCTCCCCTCCCTGAAACCTAGTGGCCCTAGGCTAGCCCCTGGGGCCGACCGGAAGGAGAAGCGATCTCCGCGGAACCGTTCCGGTGCCCGCCCGGGCCGCACGCCTCGGGTGGCTCCGGCCCGTACGCGGACTGTGCCCCCAACAGGCCGGAGGTCAGCCGCCGAGCAGGTCCCCTACGAACGCGTTGGTGAACTTGCCCGCCGGGTCCAGGGCGCGGACCAGCGCGCCGAACTCCGCCAGCCGGGGGTACCGCGGCCGCAGCACCTCGGGCGCCGTGGTGAACACCTTGCCCCAGTGCGGCCGCGGGTCGAAGGCGTCCACCGCCTGCTCCAGGCGCCGCACCGCCGGCAGCACCTTCTCGGTGTCGTCGATCCAGGTGAAGTGCAGGGCCACCGTGTCCCGGCCGTAGGACGGGCTGAGCCACTGCTCGTCGGCGGCCACGGTCCGCACCTCGCAGGTCTGCAGCACCGCGGCGACCGTCTCCCGGACGCCGTCGATCGCGTGCAGCGCCTCGACCGCGTGCCGGCGCGGCAGCAGGTACTCCGACTGCAGCTCGGCGCCGCTGCTCGGGGTGAACTCCGCCCGGAAGTGCGGCAGCCGCTCGTGCCAGGGACCCGGCACGCCGAACTGCTCCGTGCAGTTCTCCGCGGGCATGCCGGGCACCGGGTGGAGGGCGACCTTGGCAGGCACCGCCCACGGGAAGTCGGGCAGCGGCCGGTCGGTGCGCCGCTTGAGCCACACCTGACGGAAGCCCGGATCGCGCCAGTCGGTGAACAGGCTCACGCTGTAGGCGGCCGAGGCCACCGTCTCGAAGTCCAGTCCCGCCAGCGGCAGTTCCGTGAACAGGTGCTGCTCCACCTCGAAGGACGGCTCCAGCTCCAGGGTGAGCGCGGTGACGACGCCGAGCGCGCCGAGGGAGGTGACGGCGCCACCGAAGCGGGGGTCGTCGCGTGCCATGCGCAGCGTCGTACCGTCCGCCGTGATCAGCTCCACCTCCCGCACGGCGGCGGCGAGGGAGCCGTTGGCGACCCCGGACCCGTGCGTCCCGGTGGCCACCGAACCGGCCACCGAGATGTGCGGCAGGGAGGCCATGTTCGGCAGTGCCAGCCCGTGCGCGTGCACCCGGCGGGCCAGCTCCGCGTAGCGCACGCCGCCGCCGACCCGCACCGTCCGGGCGGCCGTGTCGACGTCCACCTCGGCCGGCAGCGCGCCCAGCGACAGCAGCACGCCGTCGGCGCCCGGATCGGCGATCGCGTTGAAGGAGTGCCCGCTGCCCAGCACGCGCACCCGCGGGCTCGCGGCGACCAGTGCCCTCACCTCGCCGGGCGAACGCGGGCGCTGCACCTTCTTGGCCGCGTAGGCGATGTTGCCCGCCCAGTTGGTCACGGTCTCGGTCATCCGTCGTTCCTCCCCGCGAGCGGCCGGCTCGCCGCGCGCTCCGTCAGGGCCTGATCGGGGTTCCGCGCCGCCCGCGCGGAGCGCGGGCGCTGCGGCACCGTGCGGCGAGCGTGCGTGCCCGGCGTCGGGGCGCGGGCGGGGAACTCGGAACAGGCCCTGGGGACCGTACCCGAGGCGCAGGCCGCAGTACCGTCCCGGGCCGCGGCCTCGGCGGGCCGGCGCACCCCGGCGTTGGGGGACCCGGCGGGGCCGGCGCGCGAGCGGGGGCATACCGTGAGGAGTCGTACGCCCGAGCCGGGAGGAGAGAGACGGATGGGCAGCCGTACCGCGCTGGTCGAGGATCTGATGGAGCGCTTCCCGCACGTGCCGAGAGAGGCCGTCTTCAAGGAGGACCTGCTCCGCGGCGGAGTGGCGTTCGACGCGTCCGCCCTCAGCGACAACGAGAGCGGCGAGGTCAAGCCGAAGTCGTACTTCATCTTCTCCTTCGACCACGGCACCCTGCCCGAGCTGGGCGAGGCCGCGCTCCGGCGCCCGCCCGAGGAGATCATCCTCACCGGCGGGCCCTACGGCCTGCGGCGCACCGTCGTGTCGGTGCGGGTCAACCCCTCCTCGCCGTACCGGGTGGCGGCCGACGACGAGGGACTGCTGGGGCTCTACCTGGACGGCCGGCGGATCGCCGACGTCGGTGTGCCGCCCATGCCGGAGTACTACCGGCACCGGCTGTCCAACGGGAAGTCCGTGATGGAGGTCGCGCCCACCATCCAGTGGGGCTACCTGATCTACCTCACCGTCTTCCGGGTCTGCCAGTACTTCGGCGCCAAGGAGGAGTGCCAGTACTGCGACATCAACCACAACTGGCGCCAGCACAAGGCCGCCGGACGCCCCTACACCGGCGTCAAGGACGTCGAGGAGGTCCTGGAGGCGCTGGAGATCATCGACCGGTACGACACCCAGAAGGCGTCCACGGCCTACACCCTCACCGGCGGCGCGATCACCAAGACCGTCGCAGGCCGCGACGAGGCCGACTTCTACGGCCACTACGCCAAGGCCATCGAGGAGCGCTTCCCGGGCCGCTGGATCGGCAAGGTCGTCGCGCAGGCGCTGCCGAAGCCGGACGTGCAGCGGTTCAAGGACTACGGCGTGCAGATCTACCACCCCAACTTCGAGGTGTGGGACCGGCGTCTGTTCGAGCTGTACTGCCCCGGCAAGGAGCGCTACGTCGGCCGGGACGAGTGGCACAAGCGGATCCTGGACTCCGCCGACGTCTTCGGCGCCCGCAACGTGATCCCCAACTTCGTGGCCGGCGTGGAGATGGCGGAGCCGTTCGGCTTCACGACCGTCGACGAGGCCATCGCCTCCACCACCGAGGGCCTGCGCTTCTTCATGTCCCACGGCATCACGCCCCGGTTCACCACCTGGTGCCCCGAGCCCACCACCCCGCTCGGCAAGGCCAACCCGCAGGGCGCGCCGCTGGAGTACCACATCCGCCTGCTGGAGGCCTACCGCGCCACCATGGACGACTTCGGGCTCTCCTCGCCCCCCGGCTACGGCCCGCCCGGCCCCGGCCGCGCGGTGTTCTCCGTCAGCTCCTTCATGGACAGCCTGCCCGCCGAGGAGCCGTCGGCTGTCCGGCCCGCGCGGACGTGAGGCCCGCGCGGACGTGAGACTTCCGCGGTGGCGGTGAGACGAACGCGGCCGCGGCCCGTACGAACAGGCGGAGAGACGGGCCCAGGCCGCACAACCGGTGGTAACCGCATCCGAACAGGTTGCTTGTCAGTGGTGTCGGGGACGTGAAAAGCTCGGGCCCCGCCGCGAGGCGCCTCCCAACTTCATCGTCACCGCGGTGAGTTGTTCCTCGACGGTGAGTCGACGTCGCTGATGGATGCAGGAGACTCATGCCCGACCTGCCGACGCCCGAGGACGCCCTCGAGTCAGCGCTGTTCTCCGAGTGCTGGGACGCGGTCCTCTCCTACGCCGACCTGTGCACGGCCGGCTCCGCCGCGGCCCAGGAGCTGGCAACGGAGGCGTTCGCGCGGGGCGTGCGCGGGGTGCGCGCCGACGCCGCCGGCTCGCCCCGGGGGCGCCGCGGGCCCCGGCTGCCCGCCGTCCCGCTGCTGCTGACCGCGGTCCGCGCCACCGCCGCCGGCTGGGAGGCCGACGGCCGCGGCCACCGGCTCGACCCCGACCTGCGTCTGTGGCTCAACTCCGGCAAGGCCGCCCGCTACACCGGCCCGCCGCCGCGACGGCCTCTCGCGCTGCGCGGTCTGCGGGACATGCCCGAGGGGGACGCCGACCTGCTGTGGCTCGCCGAGGTGGAGGCGCTGCCGCTGCCCGCGGTCGCCCGCCGGCTCGGGCTCGACCCGGCCGTTGTGGCCGACGAACTCGCCCAGGCGCGGACCCTGTTCCGCGGCCGCTGCCACCGCGCCCACCTCGACACGCCCATGGACACGCAGTGCCGCAGCTACGCCCGGCTGCTGGACGCGGTCACCCGCTCGCCCACCGCCGACACGCCCGGCGACCTCTCCCGGCACCTCGCCACCTGCGTGGAGTGCGCGGAGGCCGCCGCCTGCCTCCGGCTGCACGGCGGCGCACTGCCCGCGGCCCTCGCCGGGGGAGTGATCGGCTGGGGCGGCCTCGCCTACCTGGAGCGCCGCCGCCGGGCCGCCGAGGCACGGCGGGGCGCACCCCGTCCCGATGCGGCGGGCGGCGAGCCGGGGGAGCCGGGGGAGGGCGCCGGCCGGCAGCGGGTGGTGCGCGGCGGCCTGCTCGCCGCCGCGGTCCTGCTGTCCGCGCTGGCGCTGACCGTGTCGCTGATGCCCTTCGGGGACTCCGCGGGCGACAGCGCGCGCGCCGAGGCCGGCCGCTCGCCGGTCGCCGACGCGCAACCGTCCGTGGACGTCCCGCTGCCCGTCCCCTCGCCGACGCCCTCGGTGTCCGCACCGTCCGCACCGTCCGCGCCGGCGAAGCGGTCGCCGAGCGCCCGGACGACCGGGCCCGGCCCCAGCAACCCCGACCCGGAGCCCCAGGGCACCTCCTCGGCCACCGCCCACGGCAGCGGCAGCCCCACGCCGCGCCCGAGCGAGGCGGTGACCTGCCGCGTCCGCTACGACGTCGTCGACCAGTGGTCCGACGGCTTCCAGGCCGCCGTCACCGTCACCACCACGCGGGCCCTGGACACCTGGCGGGTCGCCTGGTCCTTCCGTGACGGCCAGCAGGTCCGCCGCATGTGGGATGCGACCGTCGCGCAGAGCGGCGCCCGGGTCACCGCCACCGCCGCCGACTACAACCGGTCCGTCGCCGCCGGCGGCTCGCTGAACTTCGGGTTCATCGGTTCCTTGCAGGGCGCGAACTCGGCGCCCCGCGACCTCACCCTGAACGGGCGCGCCTGCGCGGCGGCCTGACACGGGAAAAGCCTTTGACGCGTCGCCACGAAACCGGGCTACAGTAACCGCGATCCAGTCGGTGGCCGGCGGCCGCCGTCAGCCGAGCACGCGCACAGAAGGAGGTGTCGACCGATGGCTGTCATTGCGATGGGCGCTGCCCGCATCCAGACCTCCGTCAAGTCCACCTCCGTGGCCGCCGGCTGAGACCTCCACCCTGACGCGCCGTGCGCGCGCCGGCCGGGGGCCACCCTCGTGAAGGGTTCCCCTTGAACCACTCCTCTTCTTCACACCTCTCCTCCTCGTCGCACCCTCTCGCCCGCTACGGCTGGGACGAGGGATGGGAGGCCGCGTTCGCCCCGCACGCCGCGCGGGGTCTGGTGCCGGGCCGGGTCGTCCGGGTCGACCGGGGTCTGTGCGACGTGGCCACGCCGGACGGCACCGTCCGGGCCGACACCGAGTTCGTCGTGCCGCGCGACCCGGTGAAGGTCGTGTGCACGGGCGACTGGGCCGCCGTCGACCCGGAGGGCGGCGAGCCGCGGTACGTGCGGACGCTCCTGCCGCGCCGCACGGCCTTCGTGCGCTCGACCTCCTCCAAGCGGTCCGAGGGGCAGATCCTCGCCGCCAACGTCGACCACGCCATCGTCGCCGTGTCCCTCGCCGCCGACCTCGACCTCGCCCGCGTCGAGCGCTTCCTGGCCCTGGCCTGGGAGTCCGGGGCGCAGCCGGTCGTCGTGCTCACCAAGACCGACCTCGTGCCGGACGCGGTGGGGCTGTCGTACCTCGTCCAGGACGTGGAGACGGCGGCTCCCGGCGCCTGTGTGCTGGCGGTCAGCGCGAGGACCGGAGAGGGCCTCGACGTCCTCGCCGCCGTCGTCGCCGGCGGGACCTCCGTGCTGCTCGGGCAGTCCGGGGCCGGCAAGTCGACGCTGGCCAACGCGCTGCTCGGCGAGGACGTGATGGACGTCCAGGCCACCCGGGACGTCGACGGCAAGGGCCGGCACACGACCACCACCCGCAACCTGCTCGTGCTGCCGGGCGGCGGCGTCCTGATCGACACCCCGGGACTGCGCGGTGTCGGTCTGTGGGACGCCGGGGCCGGGGTCGGGCAGGTGTTCTCCGAGATCGAGGAACTCGCCGCCACCTGCCGCTTCCACGACTGCGCCCACGGGAGCGAGCCGGGGTGCGCCGTGCTGGCCGCCGTCGAGTCCGGCGCACTGCCGGAGCGCCGGCTGGTGAGCTACCGCAAGCTCCTGCGCGAGAACGAGCGGATCGTCGCCAAGACCGACGCGCGGCTCCGCGCGGAGATCCGGCGCGAGTGGAAGCGCAGGGGCGCCGAAGGCCGGGCGGCGATGGAGGCGAAGCGGGGCCGGCAGCGGTAGCGGGAGGCCGGGCCGCCCGGACGGCCCGTGCCGGGCCGCCCGAGCGCCGGGTCCCGGTGCGGACCGGGCCTCGGTGCGGACCGGGCCTCGGCGCCGACCGGGCGGCCGGCGCCGCCTGTCCGGCGCGGGAGCCTGTCCGGCGCCGGAGGGGTTCGTCCCTCTCTCGCCGGAGCCTTCGAGGCCGGCTTCGGACGCGCGCGGCCGAGGTCGGGCGGTGCCGGGCGGGCGCCGCGTGGCGCGTGCCCGGCGCGGGAGAGCCACCGTCC
>NZ_JBEYXZ010000056.1:7229-27770 GCF_040645305.1 Streptomyces sp. NPDC046831
GCACCCGGCGGGGCGCGGCTGGGGGCGGGTGCTGCGTGCCACGAGCCTGGCGCGGGAGGGCGACCATCCGCGCCGCAGCGTGGGCGGGGGCCGCGCGGCGCGTGCCCGGCGCGGGAGAGCCACCGTTCGCACCCGGCGGGGCGCGGCTGGGGGCGGGTGCTGCGTGCCACGAGCCTGGCGCGGGAGGGCGACCATCCGCGCCGCAGCGTGGGCGGGGGCCGCGTGCCCGCCTCGGGAGGGCCACCGTTCGCATCGGGGCTCCAGGGACCGGCTTCGGGGCGGGCCGCGGGGACCGGCTCATCGAGCCGGGCCGTCAGGGTCACGCTTGCGGGGCCGGGCTTCCGGGACCGGGTTCGGCGGGGCACCTGGTGTACGGGGCGGTCGGTTGCGCAGCCGGTCGCGCCGGACGAGGGGGCCGCCGGCCCGCCGGGGTCCCGGCCGGCCGCGGAGCACGGCACCGCGGGCGCGGCACGCCCGCACCCGCACCGCGCGCCGCGTCGCGGCCGTCGCGCCGTGTCCGATTTCCGCCAGCGCCGGCTTCCGTCCCGGCGGACACTGGACGGCGTGATGGACGAGAACACCAGCTACGAGGCCGTGCGCAGCCGGGACGGCCGCTTCGACGGCGAGTTCTTCTTCGCCGTCGGGACGACCGGCATCTACTGCCGTCCCAGCTGCCCGGCGACGACGCCGAAGCGGCAGAACGTGCGCTTCTTCCCCACGGCCGCCGCCGCACAGGGCGCGGGCTTCCGGGCCTGCCGGCGCTGCCGGCCCGACGCGGTGCCCGGCTCCGCCGAGTGGAACGTGCGGGCGGACGTCGTCGCGCGGGCCGTACGGCTGATCGGCGACGGCGTGATCGACCGCGAGGGCGTCGCCGGACTCGCCGCTCGGCTCGGGTACAGCGCGCGGCAGGTGCAGCGGCAGCTCACCGCCGAGCTCGGCGCCGGGCCCGTGGCACTCGCCCGCGCCCAGCGCGCGCACACCGCGCGCGTGCTGTTGCAGACCACCGGGCTGCCGGTCACCCAGATCGCGTTCGCGGCCGGGTTCTCCAGCGTGCGGCAGTTCAACGACACCGTCCGCGCCGTGTACGCGGCCACCCCGAGCGAGCTGCGGGCCGCCGCACCCCGCAGCGCCGGCCGGCGCTCCGCCGCGCCCGCCGCCGGGATCCCGCTGCGCCTCGCCCACCGGGGGCCGTACCGGTCCGGTCCCGTCTTCGACCTGCTCCAGCGCGAGGCCGTGCCCGGAGTGGAGGAGGTGACGGGCGCGCCCGGCGCACGGACGTACCGGCGTACCCTCCGCCTCCCGTACGGCACGGGCATCGTGGCCGTGGACGAGCGGACCGGCGCCGCGCGGGCCGCCTCCGGCGCCCGTCCCGGCGGCTGGCTGGAGGCCCACCTGCACCTGACCGACCCGCGGGACCTGACGACCGCCGTGCAGCGGCTGCGTCGGCTGTTCGACCTCGACGCCGACCCGTACGCCGTCGACGAGCGGCTCGGCGCCGACCCGCGGCTCGCCCCGCTGGTCGCCGCCCGGCCGGGACTGAGGTCGCCGGGCGCCGCCGACCCCGACGAGGCGGCGGTACGGGCGGTGGCCGGACCGGCCGAGGCCGAGCTGCTGGTCCGGCGCTACGGCAAGGCGCTGGACGCCCCCAGCGGCACCCTCACGCACCTGTTCCCCGAACCTGCCGTCCTCGCCGCGTCCGAACCCGGCGGCACCCTGGGCGCACTGACCGCCGCCCTCGCCGACGGCACCCTGCGGCTGGACCCCGGCGCCGACCGGGACGCCGCGCATGCGACGCTGCTCGCGCTGCCGGGCCTGGACGCCGCCACGGCCGCCGCCATCCGCGTCCGCGCCCTCGGCGACCCCGACGTCGCCCCGCCGGGTGCGGACGTGCCCGCCGGATGGCGCCCGTGGCGGTCGTACGCCGTGCACCACCTGCGCGCGGCCGGACATCCGGAGCGATGACGCCGGCATCGGCACCACGTGACCATCCACCACCCGCACCACTGACGGAACGGCTCGACATGACGTACTGGACCACCCTCGACAGCCCCCTCGGACCACTCCTCCTGACCGCCGACCCGGACGGCGCGCTCACCTCCCTCTCCGTGCCCGGGCAGAAGGGCGGGCGCACCGTCCAGGACACCTGGCGGCACGACCCGGCACCCTTCCGCGCTGCCGAGGAGCAGCTGCGGGCCTACTTCGCCGGCGAACTGAAGGAATTCCGGCTCCCGTTCCGCACGCACGGCAGCGAGTTCCGGGAGCGGGTCTGGGCCGCCCTCGACTCCGTCCCGTACGGGGCGACCACGACGTACGGCGAGATCGCCGCCCGCGTCGGGGCGCCCCGGGCCGCGGTGCGCGCCGTCGGCAGCGCCATCGGCGCCAACCCCCTCCTCGTCCTGCGCCCCTGCCACCGGGTCGTCGGCGCGAACGGGTCGCTGACCGGGTACGCGGGCGGCCTGGACCGCAAGGCCCGGCTGCTCACCCTGGAGGGCACGCTCCCAGGGTGACCGCCGCGGTCCGCGCGCGGTTCGGGGTCCCAGGGCGACCGCCGGGGTCCGCGCGCGGTTCGGGGTCCCAGGGCGACCTCGTGGTCCGCGCGCGGTTCGGGGTCCCACGGCGACCCTGCCGCCCCCGCGCGGTTCGGGCGGTGCGGCCCGCGGCACCGCGTGGGCCGCGGCTCCGGTGGGACGGGGCGGGCCGCCTCGACGCTCGCGGTCCGCGCGTCCGCGTCGGCTCCGCAAGGTTGGGGGGCACATCGACGACCACGGCCCGCGCGTCCGTGCCTCGGGCTCGTGCTCGCCACCGGCGCCCCGCTCTCGCGCGCGTCCGTGCCGGCTCCGCCGGGTTCGGACCGTCAGGTGCCACCTGCACCTGGCCACCCGGATCCGGCGGGAGCCCAACGGCGCGTCAGCCCAGGCGTTCCCGGGCCACCCAGCCGTGTTCGTAGGCGTGCCAGCCCAGTTGCAGGCGTGTGGTCACCCCGGCCAGTTCCATCAGCCGCCTCACCCTGCGCTGCACGGTCCGCAGCCCCAGGTCGAGCTGCTTGGCGACGCTCGCGTCGGTGAGGCCGGCGAGCAGCAGCGACAGCACCTCCAGGTCCGTGCCGTCGGGGCCGTCCGGGCCGAGCTCGGTGACGCCCGACGCCCCGAGGCGCAGCGGCAGCGCGTCCCGCCACACCGACTCGAACAGCCCGGACAGCAGCTCCAGCAGGCCGCTCGCGTGCACGACGAGCGCGGAGGGTTCCGCGGTGTGCGAGGTGAGCGGCACCATCGCGAGCGCCCGGTCGGCGACGACCAGCTTCGTCGGCACCTTCTCGGCGACCCGCACCTGCTCGTCGCGGCCGAGCGCGGCGGTCAGCTGCGCGACGCCGTCCGGCAGGTCCAGCACCGCCCGCTCCACCACCACCCGGTAGCGCACGCCGCGCCCGGCCGCCTGCTCCTCGGCGTCGTTCTCCGCGCCGGAGACGACGACGGGGTTCCCGGTGACCAGCGCGCACACCTCCTCGGTCGCGCCCAGCTGGAGCTGCAGGAAGCGCTGGGCGACGGCGGGGGCCCCGGTGACCACCTCGACCAGGTCGTGCACCGCGGGCTCGGCCGCCGCCGCCCGGTACTCCTCGGCGAGCAGCGCGGCCGCCAGCTCGGCCTTCTCCAGCTCGTGCCGCTGCTGGGTGAGGAGCGCGCCCAGCGCCACCCCGGGCGGCGCGGCCACCCAGCGCCCGGGCCGGGCCGACGACTGGGCCGCGAGTCCGTGCCGCTCCAGGCAGCGCAGCGCGCGCTCGGTGTCCCGCTCGCCGAGCGCCAGCCGCCGCGCGAGATCGGACACCTCGGCGGCGCCCACGGACACCAGGGCCCGGTACGCCGACTCGTGTGTCTCGTCCAGACCTATCGCTGCCAGCATCAGCTCTCGTCACTCCCCTTGAGACCGCAGGTACCCCGCCCCCGGCGTGTGCGCGGTGGCGGGAAACGGCCACGGCGCGAACCCGCCGCGGATCATCATCGCCGTACTCCCCGTCCCTCTGACAAGGTGGCTCCACGGAGGAGGCGACGCCCCGGCTCCCGCGGCGGATCCCGAACGCGGCCCGTGCGGCCTGCGTGAACGCCGACGGCGCGGCGGCCGGCGCGGGTGGTCGCGGCGGGCGGCGGACCCGGCGGACGGCGGCACGGGCGGCCGACCGCCGAGGGCGCCGCTCCCTGGTGGCCGACCCGGACGGTGGTGTTCCGGCCGCCCAGAACGTGACCCGGCCCGGGCGTGCGACGACGTGCGGGGCCTCCGCGGCGGGGTCGCACCGGTGTCGCCGGGCGGTTCTCCCGTGGGGGGTGGGACCGCCCGGCGACGTGCCGCCGACCCGCCTTCGGCACGTGGTCCGAGGCGCTGAGCGGAACGCGACGGTTCGCCTCGTGGACCAGCTCCTCCAGGAAGTCACGTCGTTGAAGCTGAACGCCGACGCCCGTGTTCCGCGCCGCGAAGAAGGAGCACGACGACCTGGTCGACGCGCTGCACCGCGGCGACCAAGAGCAGGCGGTGGACCTGCTCTGGGGGCTTAAGGAACCAGGCATCCACGTGGAAGGCGCACCCCGACTACCTCGAGCCGATCTCCGACGGCACCATGCCGTGCCCCGTCCGGGCGCCGGAGACGGCCGGGAAGCAGAACCCGTTCGCGAAGATCCCCGTGCATGCTCAGGCTATGGAAGACCCGCAGGCCCGCGCGGGGGAGGCTTCGGTGTCAGCGGGTGGCACGGATCATGACGGTGAGGACCGGGGAGGCCGGTGAAGGCTGGCTCTGCCCGATGTCGTGGTACCCCCACGACTGGTAGAGGGCATGGACCTTTCCGTCCCCGGCGGCCGGGTTCACCATGAGGGTCACGTACGGCTCGTCACGCCCGGCGAGAAAGGTGTCATGCATCCGCGGGGCAGTGCCGGTCTTCCGCCACGCCGGCCGTACGCCGATCTCTTTCAACGCCACGGCCGGACGGCTGGTGTACTCCTGCGCCGGTTCTGGGGTGGTGCGCTGCCAGTACCGGTCACCGCGCTCGATGCGGTTGCCATAGACGTAGCCGACCGGGTTGCTGTCCGCGTACGCCAGGACGGCAGTGAACCCCGGCTCTGACCCGTGCCTGTCCAGCCGCTCACCGAACGCGGTGACCGCGTAGTTCGGCAGGTGGAGCAGTGGGGCGCGCACCTCGGCGTACACGTCGATCAGGTCGCCGCGGATGAAATCCAGGTCGGTGAACGTGCGCAGCTCGGTCGTGGGTGCCGTGGTCATGCGGTGGCCTTCCAGGCGTCGCGGGTGTGCTCGGTCCAGGTCTGCGCGGTGGAACTGTGCGGCGCTCGAGCGTGCAGCGCTGCCCCGAACTCTTGCAGCATGCGGGACACGCGGGCGTGCTGGGTAGCGGCGTCGCCGCGGACTTGCATGGCGGTGGCCGTGGCGGCTTCCAGGTCGCCTTGGCCGAGTTGGGCGTGCGCCAGGCGCGTGGTAGCGAGGGCTTGGGAGCGGCGCATGTGGGGCCGCAGCGTGGACAGGCAGCGGTGGGCGTGGAACTCGGCGGTCGGGTAGTCACCGAGGGCCAGGTAGGCGGACAGCGCGAGTGAATCCAGCTCGGCCTGGTCGTAGAAGGCGAGCAGCCACACCGGCCGGTAGGCGTCCGGGTCGGCGCGCAGCATGGCGTCTTGGGCCTGGTCGAAGGCGCGGCGGGTGCCGGTGCGGTCCTGCGCTGTGCCGTGGATGGCTGCCTGCCGGGCCAGGCCGAGGGAGGCGAACATCGGGTCGCGTCGGGTGATGTGCAGGTTGCGAGCGACGTCGTTCGCGGCGAAGGCGTCGCCGGGTCGGCCCAGGTGCCGGTACATGGCGCCCGCGTGGCTCCAGATGCGGAACTTGATGGCCTGGTCGCCGGACATCTCGGCGAGGGCCTGGGCCTCGCGCATGTACTCCTGCGCGTCGGCGTAGCGGCGGCCGTCGATCGCCGCCCACATCGCGGAGGACCGGAACGAGGCCGCGCACGCGTACAGGTTGCTGCGCACGCGCTGGGTGGCGCTGCCGGCGCGTTGCAGGTTCAGCGCCTCGTCGGCGAGCGCGGCGGCCCGCTGCTCGATGCCGCGCTGACCGCCGTAACGGTGGTCGCTGGCGATAATTTCGGCGAATCGCTGCTGTAGACGGTCGACGTCGCCCATGCCGATACGGCGGGGCCCGGTGGTTCCGGGGGCGGCTGCTGCTGCGGCGGCAGCGATCCCACCGACGAGGGTACGGCGCTTCATGTCAGGGTTCTCCTGCGGTGTGGCCGGGGTGGACAAGGTCCGGCCCCGTGGCACGAACCCTAAAGCGGTGGCAGGCAAGCCGCTGATGTCCTCAAGCGCCTTGCGGGTGGCGGACTTGGGCCACTTCACCCGGCCCGCTTTCCAGGCGCGCACGGATGAGCCGTCCAGTCCCCCGGGACGTCCGATAAGCCGTTCAACGGCCTTGTTTACCGCCTCTGCCAGGCTGTTGGAGCTGTGGCCGTGCTCCTCCATCCACGCCTCAAGAGCCTCATTGCGCGTGGCGTCCATACACGCACCGTAGCGCTGCGCGCCTGACCGTCAGGTAAATCGGACGTCAAATCACCCTAGGGTGTTCCGTCGACTCAGCCCTCGATCGTCCTAACTGCTCAGCCGCCGAGTGGAGTTGTCTGGTCACCAGGCCAACCGCTCCCCGTGTGGTGGGCCGTTGACGGCCCTGTCCATTCCTCGCCCCCATGAGGGGCGGGCAGGGCGCCGAACCGACCGCGAGCGCGAGGCAACGACGATGACGACTGCCCACCTCCCGGCCTCGGGGCGCACCCGTCGAAGCGCCTTAGACGCCGCCGAATCCCCCGCGCCCGCCGTGGTGGCAGACAGCGCACGCCGCCACCATCAGCCCGGGCACCCACGCCTGGCCGAAGACCTGATGAGCGTGTGCTTCTGCGTCACCCCGGGCAGCAACCGCCGCGACGTCGCCGAGGACGACGCCCGCCCCGTGCAGATGGCCCGCCGGGTCACCGCGGCCCGCCTGCGCTACTGCGGCCCGCCGCACCTGGTCGATGACGCCACGCTCATCGTGTCCAAGCTGGTCACCAACGCGATCGTGCACAGCAGCGGAGCACAGGTCACCCTCACGCTCGCCGTCCGCGACGGCTCCCTGCTCATCGCCGTGCACGACGAGACACCCGACGACATCGCTGTGCACCACGCTGGCAGCGACGACGAGCGCGGCCGAGGCCTGTTCCTGGTCGGCTACCTCGCCAACGCGCACAACGGTGGGTGGGGGACGAGTGACAAGGGGGCCACCACCTGGTGCCGCCTCTCCCTCGCGTGGGCTCAGCAGTGACCACACGCGGCGACGCCCCCACCAACCTCACCGCGGCGCCCATCGACGCCGGCCTGATTCGCCAGTCCTACGACGCGGTGCTGCTCACTGTCGGGCAACTGCCGGAGGACCAGCGGGCGCTCCTGGCGGGGCTGCTGCGCGGGCACGCCGGGCTGCTCCTGCCGGAGGTCGAGGCCCGGATGCCGCGCATGCGAGGCGAGTGGCGGCACACCGCCGAGCACGTCGTACGCCGCACGCACCACGCCCTCAAGCTCCACGAACGAGCGGCGCCACCGCCGCCCACAGGCTCCGCCCGCACCTGACCAGGCAGTCGGCACGGGCGGAAGTGCAGGCGCCGGGGTCACGCCTCCCCCGACGTGCCCCGGCGCTGGCACACACCCCTGCACGGCACGGATCACACCCGAGGAAGGGAAAGGTCAATGACCGTCACACTGGATCAGCCCGCGGCCACGCGCACGCGGGACCCGAAGGAACTCCTCAACGCCGTCGCCCCGCACATCACGGAGCTGACGGTGAACATCTTCGACTCCGGCATGAGCCTGTGGGACCGCGAGGTAGCGCTGCTGCTCCGCGACCACACCATGGTCCGCGACATGGCCGAACGCATCCTCGGCAACGCCGTGATGTACAGCATCGGCTGCATCGAGCACCCCGAGGTGCATCTCGGCGTCGGCAAGCTCGTGGACATCGGCGTCCATCAGCTCATCCTCGACACCCCCGTCTGGTGGGGGATCTGCCGCCTCTACAACGACGGCGCATACAAGCACCACGCCCCCTTCATCGAGCGCCGCCGCGACGGCCTGTGCCTGCGCACCGCTGATTTCCTGACGTCGATCGGCTTCACCATCGACCAGGAGCTGTGGGCCATCGACGGCACCGACTGCTCGCCGTGCGACAACAAGGTCCCCGACAGCCACTGACCCCGCTACAGTCGCCCCCGTCCTCGCATCCACGTGAGGGCGGGGGCCTGGCCCTCGCCCGCCCCGACCAGAGGAACGCGCTGTGCCCGTACCGCACGACATCGACGCCGAGATTGAGCTGTGGGACACCTACGCCGAATCCGCGTTCAAGACGGACGCCGAGCCCACGTTCTGCTGGACCCAGTACGCCGGGCACGGCCCCGGCCCCGAACTCCTCGGCCACCCGCACAAGGTGCTGGAGATCGGCTGCGGCACTGGCCGCGCCCTCGCGTTCCTGGCCGGGCGCGGTGTGCAGGCCCACGGCGTCGACCTGTCGCCGGTCATGGTGAAGAAGACCAGCGAACGGTGGGCGGACACCGGCGCCACCTTCGACTGCGGTGAGGTGCTGGAGTGGCTGGCCGCCTGCACCGACACCTATGACGCGGTGTACTCCATCTTCGGCGCGGCCTGGTTCACCGACCCCAGCCGCCTGTTCCCCCTGGTGAGGGCACGCCTCAACTCGGGTGGGGTGTTCGTGTTCTCCCAGCCGCCCGCCATCCCCGGCGCGTACGGCCCCCAAGGCATGTACAAGGGCGGGTTCGCGGGCAAGGCGATGTTCACCTACCGCTACAGCTACAAGCCGGCCGTGTGGGAGCGGCTGCTGACCCGGGCCGGATTCACCGCGGCCGAAGCGACCACGCTCAAGGCGCCGAAACCCGGGCACATTGGCACGCTCCTCGTACGCGCCCGCCGGTAGCCGCCTGCCCCCTTGTACGGCTCCGCTCGTCTGCTCCCCCCGTGGGGCCCGGGCACCACTGGCACGCCCCTCGTCGACGTCACCCTGACCCGCCCGGACGGCACCGTGATGGCGTCCATGCGGGTCCTTCCAGTGCCGGATCCACGCTTAAAATCTGATAGGCGAGGTGGCCGGCCAGTCCGCCGACCGTCCACTGCGCCAACGCGCTGGGCTTCTCCCACGAGGCGGCCACTTCTGGTGCGTCCAGTAGGGCTACGGCCTGCGCGGCGGTCTCTAAGTGGGCGTTCTTCAGACTCACAAGACCCCCGTGATCCGTCCTGAATCCCAACCCTCGCAGTGCCGCTGAGGGCGGAAGCGAGATTCCACACGACAGCCCAGCAGCACGGTCGCTCCACTCGCAGTGCGACCCGCCGACGAGCCGAGCGACATCAAAAGTCACTGACATTGATCAAGCCGACGCCTCCCTGGGTGACTCCCGAAGTCACCATCAAATGACTCCCGAAGAAACTGACACAGCCAGGCTGAGGACGCCGAGTACAACGGGCAGGCCGGGTCAAAGCCGAGGAACTGGCGGGAGAGATCGAGCGGATGGTCGGCGAACATCCGCGGTCCGTTGGGGGAGTAGAGGCCTGGGGCCGTGGCTTGCCGGTCTCCTCGTAGATCTCGACAACGGCGCGTGCCTGCCAGGCCAGCCGGTAGGCGAGGATGATGATCTGGAAGGGCTGGAGTCATGAATACGACTGGGGCGGCCACTCATCAGCAGGACACCGACCGCGTGCTTCGGTGGTGTTCGGGCTGGGGACTCGGGCTACTGCTGCCGATGGTCGTTGTCAGCATCGTCCTGGCTCTTGCCGGCGAGCGTGGCAGCGGTGCTCGATGTCGTCGCCGCAGGCCTGGCGGTGCCGTTGTGGCCCCGGGCCCGGTGGGCCGGCGCCAGGCTCGCGACCGTCGTGGTGCAGTGGACGGCACAGGTCATGCTGGCCTTCCTAATCCTCAGCTACGCCTGATGACGCTCCCTCCCCTCTTGGGCCCGCATTCGGTCCGCTGGGCACGCACGGCACCGGATTTTTCGCATGCACCGTTTCCCCGCGGCCCCCGCCGTGGACAATCGGGGGCATGAGCCAGCAGGGGGGAAGGCCCACCGGTCGCGCCGACGACTGGTGGGGACAGCTGTACGACGACTCCACCGAGGACACGGGGCCGACGGCCGCGGCCGACTCCCTCGACGACCGGTTCGCCTCGGCGACGGACACGCTGGGCGGGACACCGCCGCAGCGACGGTCGCCCGACGGGACCGGGACCGACGCGGAGCGCCCGGACCCCGGGGAGGGCAGCGGCTCACCGGACGCCGGGGAGGGCGCCGGCCCGCCGGACGCCGGCCCGGACCCTGGGGAGGACGCCGGCCCACCGGGCGTCGGCCCGGACTGGTGGCGTCGAGGCCCCGGCGACTCGGCGCCGGTCGCGTCACCGGCTTCCGTGAACCTCCCACGCCGCGAGCGACCGGACCCCGTCGGCGGTCCCGGGCCCGAGGCACCGGCATCCCGTGACCGGCCACCGCGGGCCCGTACGAGGGAGGAGACCGGCGTACGCCCGCCCTTCGGCGGCCCCGCACCCACCGCCCCGGCTCCCCGGCAGCCGTCCGGGACACCACCGCCGCCCACCCAGCCGCCTCCTCCCGCCACGCCGCCTGCCGGGCAGGCCGGACCGGCGCCCACTGACCGTGCCGCCCCCACCGGCACCGGCACCGGCGTCGCGCCAGCCGCCCCCGCCGGCACCGGCCTCGGCAACCGCCGGGACCCCGCGGCAGGCGCCCCGGCGCAGCGGACCGACTCCCTCGCCGACCCCGTGAGCGGCGCTCCCTGGACCAGTCCGGCGACGGGCCACGTCCCCTCACGAGGCGGCCCGGCGGACGACCGGCCCGCCCGAGCCGAGGACCCCGCTGTTGCCGAACCCCCCGCCACGCCGCCCGGCACGGTCGTCCCGCCGCAGTCCCGGCCAGGCGTCCCGGAGATACCTGCCGTTCCTCCGTCCGTTCGTCCGTCCGTTCCGCCGGGTGGGTCGCCCGTTCGTCCGTCCGTTTCGCCGGGTGGGTCGTCCGTTCGTCCGTCCGTTTCGCCGGGTGGGTCGCCCGTTCGTCCGTCCGTTCCGCCGGGTGGGTCGCCCGTTCGTCCGTCCGCCCCGCCGGGTGGGCCGCCCGTGCCCCCGGCGGCCCCACTAGGTGGGCCGCCCGTGCCCCCGTCCGCCTCGCCGGGTGGGCCTCCCGTTCCTCCGTCCGCCTCGCCGGGTGAGCCTCCCTTTTCCCCGACCGCCCCGCCAGATGAGGCTCCCCTTCCCCCCTCCGCCCCGCCGGGTGAGCCCTCCTGGCTGTCGCCCACCCCGCCAAGTGAGCCCTCCTGGCCGTCGTCCGGCCCGGCCGCCCCCGGGAGTTCACCCACCTCGCCGTCCCAACCGACCCGAGGCGCCGCCCCCGGCGTCCCCGGCGCCCAGCCACCCCCCGCCCCCGCCGGGGTGCCTCCCGCGCCTGCGCCTCCCGCCGTCCGGCACGTCGGGTCGAGGCCGCCCACCTACGACGCGGAGCCGACCGCGCTGCCGTCGGCGGACGCGGACCGGCTCGACGAGCTGGTCCCGGACACCGTGCTCGACGGGGCCCGCTACGGCGCCTGCACCCTGCGCGCGGTGTCCCTGCGGGGCGACTCCGCGCGGTACCGGGGCGAGCCGCGCCGGGACGCGCTGCTCACCGCCCGCTTCGGCGCGGGCGCACAGGGCCTGCTCCTCGTGGCCATGGCGACCGGCGCCCGGACGACCCCGGCCGCCCACCGCGCCGCCACCGAGGTCTGCCGGCTGATCGCGGGGGCCGTCGGGCGCAACCACGCCCGGCTCGCCGAGGACATCCGGGGCGCCCGGCGCGGCGACCTGAAGTCCGGGCTGCAGCGCCTGACCGACCGCGTCCTCGGCAGGCTCCGGGCCACCGCCGTGGAACAGGGGCTCCCGGCGGCGGAGTACGCGGCGACCCTGCGCTGCCTGCTGCTGCCCGTCGACCCGGCGTGCCGCACCCGCGTCTTCTTCGGGGCGGGCGCGGGCGGCCTGTTCCGGCTGCGGGGAGGGGAGTGGGAGGACATCGAACCCCGTGCGGCCGAGGGGGCCGACGGCCCGGCCACCGGCCACGACCCGGCCACCGGCCACGGCCCGGTCCCGGCCGAGCCCGCCGAGGGTGCCCTGCTCCCCGGGGACCTCGGCATACCGGCGCCGCCGAGTCCGTACGCACCCTCCGCGCGGCCCGGGGAGGACGGCGGCCCCGCCGAGCCGCCCCGCGCGCCCTTCCGCTTCCGCGCCTCCATCGCCCGGCCGGGTGACACGCTGCTGCTGTGCACCCAGGGCCTGGCCGACCCGCTGCGCGGCGAGCCCGGTCTGTGCCGGCACCTGGCGGACCGGTGGCGCGGCCCCACCCCGCCCGGCCTCGCCGCGTTCCTCGCGGACGCCCAGACGCGGGTCAAGGGCTACGCGGACGACCGGACGGCCGCGGCCGTGTGGGAGGCGTGAGACAGCGGGCTGTGCATTGATGGACCCAGAGGGATCCCGCAGGAGACCGAAGGGCACCGTGCCATGGCCAAGCAGAACGTCGCAGAGCAGTTCGTCGACATCCTCGTCCGCGCCGGTGTCGAACGCCTCTACGGGGTGGTGGGCGACAGCCTCAACCCGGTCGTCGACGCGGTGCGCCGCCGGTCCGGGATCGACTGGGTCCACGTGCGCCACGAGGAGAGCGCCGCCTTCGCGGCCGGCGCCGAGGCGCAGATCACCGGGAAGCTGACCGCCTGCGCCGGATCGTGCGGCCCCGGTCACGTCCACCTGATCAACGGCCTGTACGACGCCCACCGTTCCATGGCCCCGGTCCTCGCCCTCGCCTCGCACATCCCCTCCAGCGAGATCGGTCTCGGCTACTTTCAGGAGACCCACCCCGAACGCCTGTTCAACGAGTGCAGCCACTACTGCGAGATGATCTCCAGCCCCCGGCAGATGCCGCGGCTGCTCCAGACCGCGATCCAGCACGCGGTCGGCCGCGGTGGGGTCAGCGTGGTGTGCCTCCCCGGTGACGTGGCCGGTGAGCCCGCCCCCGAGAAGGCCGCCGAGACCGCGCTGGTCACCTCCCGTCCCACGGTCCGGCCCGGCGACGCCGAGATCGACCGGCTGGTCGAGATGATCGACGCGGCGGAGAAGGTCACCCTGTTCTGCGGCAGCGGCACCCGCGGCGCGCACGCGGAGGTGATGGAGTTCGCCGGGAAGGTCAAGGCGCCGGTCGGGCACGCGCTGCGCGGCAAGGAGTGGATCCAGTACGACAACCCGTTCGACGTCGGCATGAGCGGCCTGCTCGGCTACGGGGCCGCCTACGAGGCCACCCACGAGTGCGACCTGCTGATCCTGCTCGGCACCGACTTCCCGTACAACGCGTTCCTGCCGAACGACGTGAGGATCGTCCAGATCGACGTCAGGCCGGAACACCTCGGCCGGCGTTCCAAGCTGGACCTCGCGGTGTGGGGCGACGCGCGGGAGACCCTGCGCTGCCTCATCCCGCGCGTGCGGACCAAGGAGAACCGGCGCTTCCTCGACCGGATGCTGAAGCGGCACGCGGACGCGCTCGAAGGTGTGGTGAAGGCCTACACCCGCAAGGTCGACAAGCACGTCCCCATCCACCCCGAGTACGTGGCCGCCGTCCTGGACGAGGTGGCCGACGACGACGCCGTCTTCACGATCGACACCGGGATGTGCAACGTGTGGGGCGCGCGGTACCTCTCGCCCAACGGGCGGCGCCGCATCATCGGTTCGTTCTCGCACGGGTCGATGGCGAACGCGCTGCCCATGGCGATCGGCGCGCAGTTCACCGACCGGCGGCGCCAGGTCGTCACCCTGTCCGGCGACGGCGGATTCTCCATGCTGATGGGCGACTTCCTGACCCTGGTGCAGTACGACCTGCCGGTGAAGGTCGTACTGTTCAACAACTCGTCGCTCGGCATGGTGGAGCTGGAGATGATGGTGGCGGGCCTGCCCGCGTACGGGACGGCGGCCAGGAACCCGGACTTCGCCGCGGTCGCCCGCGCCTGCGGCGCCCACGGCGTCCGCGTGGAGAAGCCCAAGCAGCTCGCCGGGGCCCTCACCGACGCCCTCCGGCACAAGGGCCCGGCCCTCGTCGACGTCGTCACGGACCCCAACGCCCTGTCCATCCCGCCGAAGATCAGGGCCGACATGGTGACCGGATTCGCCCTGTCCGCCTCGAAGATCGTCCTGGACGGCGGTGTCGGCCGCATGCTGCAGATGGCCCGGTCCAACCTGCGGAACGTGCCGCGGCCGTAACCACCTCGGCCCCCCGCCGCGGAGTGCCCGCGGGCCGGCGGCGACTGACGCCCTCCGCGCCGCCGGAACCGTCGCGGCCGCCGCCGGAACCGTCGCAGTCCGGCCATTCTCGGCGAGGGCACGGCGGGCGCCGCGGGGCGTGATCCCGCGGTTCGTCCGCCGATTGCGCGCCGGGGAGTGCGCCCCGCACGGCGCCTGCGCGCCCCACCTGCGGGGAGTGACGGGCCCTGGGCGCCTTCGCCCGGGCCCGGACGGCGCTGTGCGGGGGAACGCGGTGGACACGAGGGACGCCTGCGCCTGCCGGGCGGAACGGGACGAGGGGCGCGTGGCCCGTTCCGGCCCCGTCCGCCCGTGGCCGAACACCCGGCCCTTGACAAAGCCGGAGGACTGGCACGCCGCCGCAAGGGCATGCATGGCGTGAACGTGTTCGAGCTGGAGGGAAACCCACAGGGGCACGCGGGCGGGGGGTCATGAAGAGGCAGGCACGACGGGGCGGTCCCATGACGATCGGGGCCTCTTCCTTACAGGCGGCGCAGGAGCAGTCCGACGACAACCCGGAGCGGTCCCCGGACGGCCGGCTCAGACGCCGGCTGGGGCGGGCGGACCTGCGGGCGGTGCCCGAGGCCCGCAGGGCGCTGCGCGAGCTGCTGCGGCACTGGGGGAAGCCCGGCAGCTCGGAAGTGGCCGAGCTGCTCACCAGCGAGCTCGTCACCAACGCCCTCGTCCACACCGACGACGAAGCCGTCCTGACAGCCACCGTGTCGCCGGGCGGACTCCGCGTCGAGGTACGGGACTTCGAGTCGCACGGGCCGCGGCCCTGCGCGCCCGACACCGGGGAGAGCACGAACGGCAGGGGCCTGCTGCTCGTACAGGTCCTCGCGGACTCCTGGGGCGTCAGCGCGCACGGAGTCGGCAAGTCCGTCTGGTTCGAGCTGGGTGCGGACGCCGCGTGACGGCGGGCAGAGCGTGACCGACGGGCCCGCGCCGGACCGACGGCAGGCGCCCGACGGCGTGTGCACGTGTGTGCGCGACCGGATGGCGTGGACGACGTGAGGGCGTGGCCCCCGGGAGGCCCTGGACAGCGGGAGGGCGTGGCCCCGGGAGGCCCTGGACGACGAGAGGGCGTGCACCACGCAAGGCCGTGGACGACGAGAGGCGGCCTGATGACCGCGAGGGTGTGAGCAACGGGAAGGGGCGCGGCCCGCGCGGGCCGCGCCCCTTCCCGGGACCCTCCGGCATCAGCCGAACTGCTGCTCCAGGTCCTTGAGCTTGCGCTCGAGGGAGTCAAGTCGCGGCAGGGCCATGGTGTCGTCCTCCGCGGTCAGGTCGACCGTGACGGGGTCGGACCCCTTGCGGACCGGCTCGAGCGAGGGACGCGCCCGGACCGGCAGCTGCTCCGTGGTGGATATGGCAGGCTCCGCGGAGACCTGCGAGGACCCGCGCTCCAGCGCCTGGGTCTCCCCCCGCCGGCCGCCGCGGCCGGCGAAGCCCCGGTGCCCCCGGCTGATCGCCTTGAGCTGCGCCCGCTCGACGCGCTCCTGCTCACGCCGCAGCCGCCGCGTCTCCTCCTTGCGGCGCGCGTCGTCGCGGACCTCCTCGACCGCCTCGTCCAGACTGCGCACGCCCTCCAGCAGCATCAGCGACCAGGCGTTGTACGTCTCCCGGGGGGCCCGCAGCCAGCGGACGATGCGGATCTGCGGCAGCGGACGCGGGACGAGGCCCTGCTCGCGCAGCGCGGCGCGGCGGGTCTGCTTCAGCGCCCGGTCGAACAGCACGGCCGCCGACAGGGACATGCCGGCGAAGAAGTGCGGAGCGCCCGCGTGGCCGGCGCCCCGGGGCGCGTGCACCCAGTTGAACCAGGCCGCGGCGCCCGCGAACGTCCACACCAGGATCCGGGAGCCGAGCGCCGCGTCACCGTGGCTGGCCTCGCGCACCGCGAGCACGGAGCAGAACATCGCCGCGCCGTCCAGGCCGAACGGCACCAGGTACTCCCAGCCGCCGGAGAGGCCGAGGTTCTGTTCGCCGAAGCCGACCAGGCCGTGGAAGGAGAGTGCGGCGGCGACCGCCGCACAGCAGAACAGAAGGGCGTAGGAGGCGGTGCCGTAGATGGCCTCCTTGCGCCTGCGACGCTCCTCGCTGCGCTCCCACGAGTCGTCCGCGCTCGCGTTCTCCCCGGAGGAGCGCTTGCCGCGTCGGAGCACCGCCACCGCCGCCAGCATGCCCAGGAGCAGTACGGCGCCCGGAAGCAGCCAGTTCAGCGATATGTCGGTCAGTCTCATCTGGGGTCCCTTGCATTGGGATAGGGCGTAACGCCCGCCATGGTGGCCCAATCCCGCCGTCCCTCAGGGGGTTTCGGGGCAAGAGGCCGCCAAGGAGGTGCAAGGGGATGCCCAGGACGGCGTTCTGCTCGAACTGCCGCGTGAGGGGCGGGAGTTGAGTTCGAATAAGACTACCCGGACGGGTGGTTCCACGGAAAGTTCCCGCGAAGAGTGAGGAACGTGTGAACACATGTGACCGGCCGGGTGTCCCGCTCACGGGCGATCTTACGGGACGGACGGGGCCGCCGCTGACCTGAGGGACAGTCAGGCGGCCTGCGGCCAGGCGAGTTTGGCCGCGCGCTCGGGGTCGCGGAGGCGGGGGCAGGTGGCGCAGGTGTCCTCGGGGCGCAGGGTGTAGAACATGCAGCAGCTCACCCGGTCCCGCGTCGGCAGCGGTTCGCCGTCCGGGCCGGTCAGCTCACGGAAGGCAGCCGAGCCGACGTACGGCGCGGTGGAACCCGGCAGCAGCGACTCCAGTTCGTGCCGGGCCCGTTCCCGCTCCCCGAGGAGGTGGGCGACGTACCACAGGCTCTCGACCAGCTCGTCGGTCGCCATGCCCCACAGGGCGCGGTCCCGGCGCCGCATGCGCGGGCCGAAGCCGGCGAGCACCGGCCCGAGGTGCTCGGCGACCGCCGCCCGCAGTTCGGCCCGCAGCGCCTCCTCGTCGCGGACCACCCGGGCGCCGGGCAGCGCAGCGGCCGGGTCGTCGGGCAGGCAGGCGAAGGGGCCCGTCCGTACGGCCATGCGGCCGGCCTCGCGGTCGTACCAGACGTCCGTCACCGGCAGGCGCGGAACCCTGCGGCGCAGGAACCACGGCATCGTGAACAGCAGGCACGCGGGCCAGGTGTAGCGGTGCAGCGCGAAGCTCGCGACGACGTCCGGGCGCGCGGTCGTGCCGTAGTCCCGCGTCACCTGGGCGCGGTCCCAGGCCAGGAACGCGTCGAGTCCGCGCCCGCCCTCGGCCAGCGAGGCGGCCGCGACCCAGCCGCCGCCTGCGGGCGCCGGGTCCCCGGGCCCCAGTTCCACGACGGCGAGGCCGGGAAAGACCTCGGTGAGGCGGGCGTACGCGTCCGCTGCGGCCGAGGGGAGGACAGGCATGCCGGAACCACCGATTCGCCGTTGACGAGAGGTTAGGCAAACCTTACTTCACCTCTGCGGAATGTGAACCTTTGGCCTCGGACCCCTAAGGTGCTTGACGGACGAGTAGCAACCCGTCGTAATGACCCCAAGCACCCACAAGCCCGGAGGAGGACCGTGAAGCAGGGCGCGCAGGACTCCGCGGGGTTCGGGACGGCGGGCGGGCGGCCGGCCGCGGCGGGCATCCCGCCGGCACCGGGCGCGCCGCCGTCCCCGCGGGCGGCGGACGCGCACCGCGGGCGCGACGCCGCGGCAGTGGCCACCCGGGGCGGACGCGAGATCCCGGCCGCGGGTGTGCTGGGAGACCGCGGTGTGGCGGATGCGGCCGTGCGCGGGGACCGCGATGTTCCGGCCGCGGCCGTGCGTGGGGACCGCGGGGTTCCGGCCGCGGGGGTGCGCGGTGATCGCGAGGTCGTGGCCGCCGGCGCCCGGGGCGAGCACACACACGGCGAGGTGCCCGTGCCGCGTCCGCGGGTCGCCGTGCAGCGGTCCTCCGTGCGCGGCCAGATCCTCGACGCCCTGCGCACCGCGCTGGTGTCGGGCGAGCTGCGGCCCGGCGAGGTCTACTCCGCGCCCGCGCTCGGCGACCGCTTCGGGGTCTCCGCGACGCCCGTGCGGGAGGCGATGCAGCAACTCGCGCTGGAGGGCGCCGTCGAGGTCGTGCCCAACCGCGGTTTCCGGGTGGTCGAGCGCGGCGCCCGCGAGCTGGCGGAGCTGGCCGAGGTGCGGGCCCTGGTCGAGGTCCCGGTCGTGCTGCGGCTGGCCCGCACCGTGCCGGGGGAGCGCTGGGCCGAACTGCGGCCGCTCGCCGAGGCGACCGTGCGTGCGGCGGCCTCCGGCTGCCGGGCGACGTACGCCGAGTCCGACCGCGCCTTCCACCGTGCGGTGCTGTCCCTGGCCGGGAACGAACAGCTCGTCAGAATCGCCGAGGACCTGCACCGCCGGGCCCAGTGGCCGCTGGTCGGCGGATCCGCCCGGCCCGCCCGCACGGAGCTGGTGGCGGACGCGGCGGAGCACGGGGCGCTGCTCGACGCGCTGATCGCGCGGGACCTGGACCTGGTGCGGACGCTGGCGCGGGAGCACGTCGCCGGCGGCGGCTGACGGGTCTCGCGTGGCACTGCCCGCCGGCGGGGATTGTGCCGGGGCTGCCGCCCGGGGCCCGGTGCGGCCTGCGTGGCCGTGTACGTGCCTGGCGCGGGGCATGTCGCTGGCGGCGCTGAGGGGTCTCGCGTGGCACTGCCCGCCGGTGGGGAGCGTGCGGGGGCTGCTGCCCGGGGCTCGGTGCGGCCTGCGTGGCCGTGTACGTGCCTGGCGCGGGAGCATGTCGCCGGCGGCGGCGCTGAGGGGTCTCGCGTGGCACTGCCCGCCGGCGGGGATTGTGCCGGGGCTGCCGCCCGGGGCCCGGTGCGGCCTGCACGGCCATGTCCTGGCGAGCCGGACACGGACTGTGCGGCGGCGCAGTCGAGGGCGCCGCAGGCGCCGGAACCGGCGGTGGCGGTGAGCCCCGGACCAGCCGGGGGAGGATGCCGGACGGTGCGTCGCGCCCGGTGCCGGATGGTTCGTCGCGCTCGCCCGGCCGGGCGGCGCGGGTCGGTCCGGGCAGGCGCCGCGCGCCCGGACGGGGCCGGTGGTGCGGCGCCGGGCCTGTGCCGGTACGGGCATCGGGTGCTGCCGGCCGGGCGGTGCGGCCTCGCGCGTCAGGGCGGTGCGGGGGCCTCCCGGAGCCGCTGAGCCGCAGGCTTCAGGCCGTGGCCGCTCCCGCTGCCGGGGGTGCCGTGGCGAGCTGCTGCGCCAGCCACGTCGGCACGCCTCCGAGCAGCCGGAACAGCCGCCGCGCCTCCTCCCGGAGCCGGGCCGCCTCCGGCTCGGTCTCGGCGTCCGCCAGGGACACCAGGGCCGGCGCCGTGCCGACGAGGTAGCCCAGCTCCTCCCGGATGCGCAGGGACTCGGCGAAGCCATGCCGGGCCTCGGCCAGCTCGCCGTCGCGCAGGGACAGCCCGGCCAGGTGCCGCCAGGTGAAGGACAGCAGCAGGGGGTCGGAGTGCGCGGTGGCGGCCGCGTGGGCCCGGCGGTAGGCGGCGCGGGCGGCCTGCGGGGAGCCGGTCAGGTTCTGGGCGAGCAGACCCCGCCGGAAGTCCAGCAGAGCGCGTCCCGGCGCGTCCGGCGGTATCAGCGCCGCCGCGCGCCCCAGCGCGGCCCGCGCCTCGTCGGCGCGGTCCCGCACCCGGTGCAGTGTGGCCGCGTAGGCGAGGTGACCGCGTTCACAAGCGGCGGCGCCCCGCTCCTCGTCGCTCCGGGCCTGGGCCTCCGCGGTGCGCAGCGCGTCCTCGGCCTCCTCCCAGCCCCGCTCCGTGTACAGGCACCGCTCCACGAGCAGCGCGGCCCGCTGCAGGGCGGCGGCCGCGGTGACCGGCTGGAGCAGTGCCGCCGCGTCGGCCCAGCACGCCCGCGAGCGCAGCCGCCATACCGCGGTCTGGAGTGGATCGTCACCTGCGGTCGTTCCGTTACCAGACATGGCGGTATGCGCCACGTTGCCCTCCCCGAGCACGCCATCGAGCTTTGAGTGGTGGCGGCATCTCAGCACGAATCCCGTGGCCCGGCCAAGAGGGTGGGTGAAGGATTTCACAAAGTCGTGGGGCGCGACGGCGGGCGGCGCAGCCGAGCAGGGCCAGGGCCAGGCACCAGGCGGCGGCCAGCCATCCGTTGTGGCCGATCTCCGTGCCGAGCAGCAGGCCGCGCAGGGTTTCG
>NZ_JBEYXZ010000057.1:0-23791 GCF_040645305.1 Streptomyces sp. NPDC046831
GGACCGCGCGGCGGGCGGGCAGCCCCCGGCACGCACCCTCCCGCCCGTGGGCGGCTGCCGCACGTCACCAGGACCGCGCGGCGGGCGGGCAGCCCCCGGCACGCACCCTCCCGCCCGTGGGCGGCTGCCCCACGTCACCAGGACCGCGCGGCGGGCGGGCAGCCCGCGACACGCTCCCTTCCGTCCGTGGGCGGCTGCGGGGCCTGCGCGCGGCGGGTGGGCGGCTGGGGGGCCTTCCGGGTGCCGGAGGCGGCCGCGCGGCGGGCGGGGGTCAGGTGTCGACCTCCACCAGGCGCTTGCCGTCGAAGGTCATGACCTCGAAGTGGTCGATCTCGTTCGGGGTGAGGGCGGCGCCGCCGTGGACGTAGAGCGGCTGCTTGGCCTGCTCCGTCTTGGCGTTCGGGACGCCGTAGCCCCAGTTGGGGACCGACCAGGACGTCACCGTCTCGCGTTCGCCGTCCTTGCCGACGGCGATGAGCGAGCACTTCTTGGGGCCGGTGACGTTCTTCAGCTGGAGCACCGCGTGCGTGCCCCAGTCCCGCTTCTCCATGGCGACGGTCGCGGTGACGTGGGTCGCCGGGTCCGTGGCCGTCCGCCGGTCGGACATCGTCTGGAAGGCGGACTGGGCGGGGCCGGCGGCCATGGCGTCGCCGCCGCCGTCCGAGCCGCCGGTCGCCGTGAGTACGGTCAGCGGGCCGCCGATGATCAGTGCGGCCGCGGCGGCGACCAGGTAGAAGCCGCGGCGGCGCTTGCGCGCGCGGCGCTCGGCGACCTCGTCGACGAGCTTCTCGGCCAGCCGCGGACTGGGCCTGGCCGACAGCGACTCGCCGATCGCGGGCGTGCCGGAACCCGGCATGTCCGCGAGGGCGGCCAGCATCGGCTCCATCCCGGCCAGTTCGTCGAGTTGCTGGGCGCACCACTCGCAGGTGGCGAGGTGTGCCTCAAAAGCGGTTGCCTCGGCGTCGTCGAGGATGCCGAGGGCGTAGGCGCCGACGGTCTCGTGCTCGTTCGGGGCCGGTGATCCCTGCATGGGGCCAGACATACCCGAACCACCCGTTCCGAACCCCCCGTAAGTGCTCATCACGCCGTCACCCCCCGCTCCTCCAGAGCCAGCTTCATCGACCGCAGGGCGTAGAACACCCGGGAGCGGACCGTGCCGCTGGGTATGCCCAGCGTCTGCGCCGCCTCATTGACCGTACGCCCCTTGAAATACGTCTCGACCAGCACCTCCCGGTGGGCCGGGGTCAGGTCGTCCAGCGCGTCCGACAGCGTCATCAACCACAGCGCCTTGTCGATCTCGTCCTCCGCGGGAATGACCTCCAGCGGCGACGGATCGACCTCCTGCGGCCGGGCCTGCCGGCTGCGGTGGCCGTCGATGACGATGCGCCGGGCGACCGTCACCAGCCAGGGGCGTACCGAACCGGTCGCACGATTGAGCTGACCGGCGTTCTTCCAGGCACGGATGAGCGTCTCCTGCACCACGTCCTCGGCGCGCTGCCGGTCTCCGGCGACCAGCCGCAGGACATACGCGAGGAGGGGTCCGGCGTGTTCACGGTAGAGCGCACGCATCAGCTCCTCGTCAGGCTCCGAGGGCTGGGACATGCGATGTCGGGCCCTCGATCCACGTTCCTTGGCCACGACGGAATCCTTGCGCACGCCCACCTCCGATGTCCGGGGGTTCCCCCAGTCGGTCGCTCGCCGACGGGTACGGACGGGGAGTGCGCGATGTTCAAAGCGGGGCTGGGGTTTTCTGCGGGCCGGTGTGACGAGCGGGACATGAGCGCACATTCTCCCCGCACGATGTTTACATTTCCGGCACGTCGCCGCCGGGCGGTGCGGCTGCCCCTACGGGACCGTGACCAAACGGAGTGTTGTGCACATCACATGGCCGATCGGTCCGCCCAGGGCGACAACGGGCCATCCGAGAGGGCTTGGTGAGGGTCCGTTGGGTTGTTCAGGCCCGGGCCGGGGCGGTGCGGCGGCGGTGGCGGGCCACCCGTTCCCGGTTGCCGCAGACCTCGCTGGAGCACCAGCGCCTGCGGCGGCCCCGCGACGTGTCCAGGTACACGATGGGGCAGTTGTCGCCCTCGCACTGGCGCAGCGCGGCCCGGGCGGCGGGGTCGGTGAGCAGGTCCACGGCGTCGCGCGCGACGGCGGCGAGCAGGCCGGCGCACTCCGGGGAGGCGGCCAACTCCCGTACGAGGGCGCCGTCCTCGCCGGTGACGGCACGGGGCGCGGGTGGCGCGGCCCGGGCGATGTCGTTGACGCGGGCAAGCGCGGGGCCGTGGGGGCGGCCCTCGGGCACGAGGCAGGCCCGCACCAACGACGCGATGTGGCCCCGCAGTTCGCGGAAGGCGAGGAGCCAGGAGGCGTCGGCGTGCGCCAGCGGGGTGCCCCGCGGGACGAGTCCGGAGCCGGTGATCCAGGCGCGCAACGGCTCGACGGAGTCCAGCCGTTCGCCGGGATGGGTGGTGGCGAGCAGATCCAGGCAGATCCGCCCGGCGTCGAACCGTAGCTCGTACGGGGCCGTACCCAGTGCCATGTGCCTGTCACCGCCTGGGGTCACCCGGGCCGGCGGGTGCCGGTGAGGTGCCTGTCGAGGGCTGGGGAACCGCTTGCTCCCACAGTGCCCGTCCTCCGTCGCGGCCGGAACCCCCCGCGGGGGCTCCGGCCGGTCCGGGCGTCAGGCGTCGGCGTACTTGCTGTCCGCCGCCGGATCCAGGGCGAGGCGGTAGCCGCGCTTGACCACCGTCTGGATCAGCTTCGGCGCGCCGAGCGCCGTCCGCAGCCGGGCCATCGCCGTCTCCACCGCGTGCTCGTCGCGGCCCGCGCCCGGCAGCGCGCGCAGCAGCTCGGCCCGCGCCACCACCCAGCCCGGCCGCCGCGCCAGCGCCCGCAGCAGCGCCATGCCCGCGGGCGGTACGGGCTTCAGCTCGCCGTCCACCAGGACCGCGTGCCCGCGGATCTCCACCCGGTGCCCGGCCACCGGCAGGGCCCGGGCCCGGCCCGGCAGTTCGCGGCACAGCAGCTGCACCAGCGGGCCGAGCCGGAAGCGCTCCGGCTGCACGGTGTCCACGCCGCGGGCCTGCAGCGGCAGCGCCGTGACCGGTCCGACGCAGGCGGGCAGCACGTCGTGGCCGAGGGCCGACAGCAGCTCCGGCAGCAGTCCGCGCTCCTCGGCGCGGGAGAGCAGGGAGGCGGCGGCGGGCGCGCTGGTGAAGGTGAGCGCGTCCAGGCCGCGGGAGACGGCGGCGTCGAGCAGCCGGTCGAGCGGGCCGGTGTCCTCCGGGGGCATCCACCGGTAGACGGGGACCGGAACCACCTCGGCGCCCCCCTCCCGCAGTGCCTCCACGAAGCCCGGCAGCGGCTCGCCGTGCAGCTGGACCGCGATCCGCCGCCCTTCGACGCCCTCCTGAAGCAGCCGGTCGAGCACCTCCGCCATGGACTCCGACGACGGCGACCACTCCTCCGTCAGCCCCGCGGCCCTGATCGCGCCCTTGACCTTGGGTCCGCGGGCCAGCAGCCGCACCCCGCGCAGCCGGTCCAGCAGCGCCTCGCCGAGCCCCCAGCCCTCGGCGGCCTCGACCCAGCCGCGGAAGCCGATCGCGGTGGTGGCCACCGCGACGTCGGGGTGCGCGCCGATGATCTCCTTGGTGGCGGCGAGGAGCTCGCCGTCGTCGGCGAGCGGCACGATGCGCAGGGCGGGCGCGTGCACGACGGCCGCGCCGCGCCGCTGGAGCAGCGCCCCGAGTTCCTCGGCCCGGCGCGCGGCCGTCACGCCCACGGTGAACCCGGCCAGGGGCCCGTGTTCCGGTCGCTGCTGTTCGTCGTCCATCACGTTCTCGTCCCGCGCTCGAGGAGTTCGTCCCTGCCGCGTGCCGGACCGAGCCTGTCAACGGCATGTGACGGGCCCGGTTCGGCGCGATGTCCCCAGTGTTACGTCAGACCTCCGCGTACCCCGGCTGCGGGGCCGGCTCGGCGGCGACGGTGGCGGTACGGTCCCGTCCGGCCGGGCGGCGAAGGTATACCGCCCAGGTGACCGCCACCGCGACGCCGTAGAAGGCGAGGAAGGCGGCGAAGGCGCCCGTGCCGGAGCCGTGGGAGAGGAAGGACTGGCGGAAGGCGAGATTGATGCCGACGCCGCCGAGCGCGCCCACCGCGCCGATCAGCCCCATGGACGCGCCGGACAGCCGGCGCCCGTAGGAGGCGGCCTCCTCCCCCGTCAGCCCCAGGGCCAGCGCCTTGGCCCGGAAGATGCCGGGGATCATCTTGTAGGTCGAGCCGTTGCCGAGCCCGCTGAGCACGAACAGCACGACGAAGACGGCGACGAACAGCGCCAGCGAGTTCCGCAGGCCGGCCAGGACGGCCGTCGCGGCGGCCATGGCGACGAAGGTCCACAGGGTGATCCGGGCCCCGCCGTACCGGTCGGCCAGCCGGCCGCCGACCGGGCGGACGAGGGAGCCGAGGAGCGGGCCGATGAACGTGAGGTAGGCGGCCTGCAGCGGGGTCCGCCCGAACTGGTTCGTCAGGACCTGCCCGAACGCGAAGCTGTAGCCGATGAAGGAGCCGAAGGTGCCGACGTAGAGGAACGCCATGATCCAGGTGTGGGCGTCCTTCGCGGCGTCCCGGGCGGCGCCGGTGTCGTTCCTCAGGGTGGCGAGGTTGTCCATGTGGCGGGCGGCCAGGCCGGCGGCGACGACGATCAGCGGGATGTAGATCCCGAGCAGCACCCGCGGTCCCCCGCCGGCGCCGATGACGGCGAGGGCGGCGAGCTGGATGACGGGCACGCCGATGTTGCCGCCGCCGGCGTTGAGGCCGAGGGCCCAGCCCTTCTGCCGCAGCGGGAAGAAGGCGTTGATGTTGGTCATGGACGAGGCGAAGTTGCCGCCGCCGATGCCGGCGAGGAGCCCGGTCCACAGGAAGGTGGAGAAGGACGTGCCCGGCTCCATCACGGCGAAGGCGGCGACCGTCGGGACGAGCAGCAGGCCCGCGGAGACGACGGTCCAGTTCCGGCCGCCGAACACCGCGACGGCGAAGGTGTAGGGCACCCGGGCCACGGCTCCGACCAGCGTCACCACGGACGTCAGCAGGAACTTGTCCGCCGGCGTCAGCCCGTACTCCGGCCCCATGAACAGCACCAGCACGGACCACAGCGTCCACACCGAGAACCCGATGTGCTCGGACAGGACCGAGAACAGCAGGTTGCGCCGGGCGGTCCTCTCCCCGCCCGCCTGCCAGAACGTCTCGTCCTCCGGGTCCCACCGCTCGATCCAGCGGCCTTTCCTGATCGGTGCGGGGGCTGTGCTCGGGGCTGTCATGACGCCTCCACGGTGCTCCGGTGCTCGGGTCGTTCGACGCGTGCTGAGTCCCGACGGTAGGAAGGCCGCGTTTCGGCCCTGTGGCACCGGGTGACCGGGAGAAGACGTTGCTCTCACCCGGCGGGCGGGCCGGGTGAGAGGTCCGTCGGACGGCGTTCAGGAGCGGTGGCGGTTCTCTCCGCGCCGTGGGCCGTCGGGCCACAGCCGCGGGCGGCGCCCCGCCGCCACGTCCTCGATCCAGCCGAACGCCAGGACGGCCAGGCCGATCAGGGGCCACACCAGGACCAGCGCCAGGACCGGGTAGGCCGCGTCCAGCTCCGCCGCGCCTTCCGCGCCGCTGAGGAACGGCAGCCGGTAGGCCTGGTCCAGCAGCGGCACGGTGGCCGCGATCAGCAGGTTGTGCCACAGGTAGAGGGTGACCGCGCGGTTGTTGGAGAGGGTGACCAGCCTCTCCCAGCGGCGCAGCCGGCCCGGCAGCTCCCGCCAGGACGGGGAGTACTGCAGGAGGATCACGACGAACCCGAAAGAGAAGGTGGCCTGGGCGAGCGGGATGTCGTTGAGGTCCAGGCCCTCCGGACCGGGGTGGCCGGAGGCCCACCAGAGGCCGAACGCCATCAGCAGGGCCGCGCCGGAGACGGCCGCGTAGCGCGGGATCCGCGCCAGGACGCCCTCGTGGTGGGCGAAGCCCAGAACCCAGCAGCCGCCGTACACCGCGAAGTCGGTGACGGCGTTGCCCGTCTCGCCGGGGATGGTGACCAGGCCGGTTCCGACGACGGCGGCCAGGGCCGGCGGGACCGCGAGGGTGGCCCACGGCGCCCGGCGGAACGCCCGCAGCAGCAGCGGCGAGGCCAGCACGAACCAGAGGTAGGCGCGCAGGTACCACAGCGGTCCCGCCGCGTCCTCGGCCCAGGTGCTCTCCAGCAGGCCCGACGGGGAGCCGAGGTGCGCCGGGTAGGGCGGGGCGCCGACGGGGACGACGTAGTCGAACAGCGACAGCAGGCCCCAGGTGCCGCCGTGGTCGGGGTCGTCCGCCGGGTTCCAGCCACCCGCGAACATCAGCGCGAGCACCACCGCGGCGAACGCCCACAGCGGGGGCAGCAGGCGCCGGACCCGGCTCCTGATCACGCTCGCCGCCGGGCGGTCGAGCGAGCGCGCCATCAGGGAGCCCGCCAGCGCGAACATCACGCCCATCGACGGGAACAGCACCGTCAGCCACGCCCAGCCGAACAGGTGGTAGAGCACGACCCGCAGGAGGGCGAGCGTGCGCAGCAGGTCCAGGTAGCGGTCACGGCCGGCTTTCCCAGGGGCGGTCGCGGGCTCCGGTTCGGCGCCGCGCTGCCGCGGGAGGACCGGTGCCGGCACCGTGTCCGGGTCCGCGCCCGTCCCCGCGGGCTGTCCGTGGATCATGCGACCGGCCTCCGATCATCGCTGCCGTCGTGGGTGCGCTGCTGCGGCATCGGCGGCGCGACCGGCGCCTCGACGACACCGGTGCGCCGCAGTTTCTGCCAGCGCAGCCGGCCGCCGGTGAGCGCCGTGATCCAGGACTGGAGCAGCACGACGTACATCAGCTGGCGGTAGAGGATCTGCTGCAGCGGCAGCGAGACCAGGTGCGTCATCCGTTCCCGGTCCAGGCGGAAGGCGTAGGCGGCGCAGACCGCCTGCACCGCCAGGACACCCAGCCAGGCCGCGATCGTCTTCTGCGCCGGGCCGAAGACGACCCCGTACAGCAGGAACACGTCGATGAGCGGGGCCAGCAGCGGAGCGACCACCATGAACAGCGACACCAGCGGCAGGCCGACCCGGCCGAAGCGGCCGGACGGCCCGCGGTCCAGCAGCGCCCCGCGGTGCTTCCAGATCGCCTGCATGGTGCCGTAGGACCACCGGTAGCGCTGGGACCACAGCTGCTGGACCGACTCCGGCGCCTCGGTCCAGGCGCGGGCCTTCTCGGCGTACACCACCCGCCAGCCGTCGCGGTGCAGCGCCATGGTGATGTCGGTGTCCTCGGCGAGCGTGTCGTCGCTCATGCCGCCGACCCGTCGCAGGGCCGAGCGCCGGAAGGCGCCGACCGCGCCGGGGATCGTCGGCATGCAGCGCAGGATGTCGTACATCCGCCGGTCGAGGTTGAAGCCCATCACGTACTCGATGTGCTGCCAGGCCCCGATGAGCGAGTCGCGGTTGCCCACCTTGGCGTTGCCGGCTACGGCGCCGACGCGCGGGTCGCCGAAGGGCTGCACCAGTTCGCGCACCGTGGACGGCTCGAACACCGTGTCGCCGTCCATCATCACGATCAGGTCGTGGCGGGCGTGGGCGATGCCCCGGTTCAGTGCCGCGGGCTTGCCCGCGTTGGCCTGCCGGACGACGCGCACGCCGGGCAGGCCCATGGCCTCGACGATGTCCGCGGTGCCGTCGCTGGAGCCGTCGTCGACGACGAGCACCTCGATCGGGTGCTCGCTCGCCGTCAGGGAACGCACCGTGTTCTCGATGCACTTGGCCTCGTTGTACGCCGGGACCAGCACCGACACCGGTTCGGTGACCGGCCTGCCCCAGCGGAAGCCGGGGCGGCGGACCCGGCGGGCGTGGGCGCCGGAGAGCAGGAACATCAGCACGAAGCGTGCGATGACGAGCCCGCCGACCACGGCCAGGCACACCGCCAGGGCGTCGGTGATGCGCTCGGACGCCTGGACCAGGAAGATCCACGCCCTGGCCTTCCACAGGCCGGGGCCGGTGACGGGGGTGTGCGCGCTCGGCGCGTTCAGCGCCTCGGTGAGGTTGTCGAACCGGTAGCCCCGGGCCTTGAGTTCGGGCAGCAGCCGGTCCAGTGCCCGCACCGTCTGGTGGCGGTCGCCGCCGGAGTCGTGCATGAGAACGATGGCGCCCTTGCCGCCGACGGGCGTGGCACGGCTGACGATGGCGTCGACGCCGGGCTTGCGCCAGTCCTCGCTGTCGATGTCGTTGACGACGGTGATGTAGCCGCGGCCGCCGACGTACCGGGTCACCGGCCAGGAACGGTCGTCCATGGCGTCGGCGGAGGAGGAGTACGGCGGGCGGAACAGGGAGGTGCGGATGCCGGCCGCGCCGGTGATCGCGAGCTGGGTCTGGGACAGCTCCCAGTCGATGCGCCCCGCCGACTGGTACGACAGGTCGGGGTGGTTGAAGGTGTGCAGTCCGACCTCGTGGCCCTCGCGCACCATGCGCCGGACCAGCTCCGGGTAGCGGCTGGTCATGGTGCCGGTGACGAAGAAGACCGCGTGCGCGTGGTGCTTCCTGAGCACGTCCAGCACCCTGGGCGTCCAGGTCGGGTCGGGGCCGTCGTCGAAGGTGAGGACCAGCCGGTGGTCGGGGACGCGCAGTCCGTCCGGGTGACCGGCCCGGGTGTCGATCACCGGGCCGCCGTCGAGGACGCTTCCGGGGACCTTGCCGGTGGCGGCCTCGGAGCGGACGCGGTGGTCGGCCAGGATCTCGCTGTGCACGTATCCGCGCAGCATCAGCATCGCCATGAGCACGGCGAGCAGGAGGGTGGGCAGCAGCAGGCGCAGGGGCAGACGGCGTCGGCGGGAGCCGTTCCGGGCCGCGGTCCACGCGCCGGAACGGCGGGTGCGGGAGTTCATCACGCGGCGCTCTCCGCGGAGGCCGGGGCCGGGGCGGCGGTGCCCGGCTCGCTCGTCACGGGCGCGGGATCGCCGGCGCCGCTGCCGGAGGAGGCCGTGGGCCCGGAGGAACCCGTGGGACCCGCCTCGCCCGGCGCGCTCGTCACGGGCACCGGGTCGCCCGGGCCCGCGGCGACCGGGCCGCTGCCGCCGGTGCCGGAGCCGCCCCCGGTCGGGGAGGGGGACGGGTCGGGCGAGGACGGGCTGGCGCTCGGGTCGGGCGTGGCGGTGAGCGGCGGCGGTGACGACTGCGCGACGGGGACGGTCGGGCCCGGCTTGACGGGCTGCGTGGTCGCGGTGGCGCTCGGCCGGGGAGCGGCGGAGGCGCCCGGTCGGCGGGGTGCGGCGGAGCCGCGGGGCGCACCGGTGGTGGCGCCGGGTGCCGGCTTCACGCCGGTCCCCGCCACCACCGGAGTGCCGGGCACCACCCAGCCGCCGCCGGAGCCGGGCGGCGGGGCGGGGTCGGTGGGAGCGGGAGTGATGTCGACCTTGCTCGACGACGGCTCGTCGTCCTGCCCCGGCACGGGCAGCCAGGGCGCGTTGGAGTTGCCCGAGACCAGGGTGACGACGATGACGACGGCGTAGGCCGCGCAGGCCGTGCCCACGGCCAGGCCGACCCGGCGGAGCCGGCGGCTGCGGCGGCCGGACGCGTCCACGAAGACGGGGCCCTCGCCGCCGTCCTGCTCCGACGGCACCGCGGCGCGGTCCAGCCGGACGGTCATCTCGCCCGTGCCCGGGTCCGGGGCCGGGTGCGAGTCCGGGTCCGGGTGCGAGTCCGGGTCCGGGTCGTGGCCGGCGGCCGGGTGGTGGCCGGCGGCCGGGTCGTGGCCGGCGGCCGGCTCCGGGCCGAACCCGGGGTCCTGCCACGGGTCTTCGATCCGCGGCACCGCCGCCGGGCCCGTCTCCGGCTCGGCCCGGTCGCCGGACGCGGCGGCGGGGTTCGCCCCGGTCGCGGACACGGCTGATTGCTCCGGACGGGCGTTTTCCCGCCACTTCTTCACGCGCAACGTACTTTCCCCCACGGGACTCGACGGGCGCGCACACGACTCCGAGCGCCTGTCGCCGGACCGGCCCCCACCGGCCCGAGCGCCCCCCTTGGCTTTACCGTGCTCGGAGGGCAAGAACGTAGTACCCGTCAGAGGGGCAAACGCCCGAAGTATCAACCCTGAACGGAATTGACCGTTTCGTCGACGGCCGGAATCCATCCCTGGACAGGTCGTCGCAACCATCCGTGCGCCGCCGCCAGTTCCGCCGCCGCCCGCCGCAGCGCGTCGAGCGCGGGGTGCGCCAGCCCCCGGCGCCAGACCAGCGAGACCGGCGACAGCGGCACGGGGTCGGCCAGCGGCCGGACCACCGTCCCCGGCAGGGCCGGGAAGCCGACCACCGCGAGGACGGGATGGCCCGTCTTGGCGATGATGCGCTGGAACTCCTCCTCGCCCACGGCCAGCGGGGCCGGCGGGGCGACCTTGATGCCGCGCCCGTCGAACAGGCGGTGCGCGAGGTCGGTCCACTCCGGGGTGCGCGGGTTGCCCGCACCGGCGTACACCGTCTCGCCGGCCAGCGCGTCCAGCGGCACCGACGGCAGGGACGCCAGCGGGTGCTCCCGGGGCAGCACGATCGCCATGGGCTCGAACCGCACGAGCTGGTGCGCCAGCCGGGCCCGCAGCCCGGGCTCCAGCCCGGCGAAGCGGCCGAACGACGCGTCCAGGCGCCCGGCGAGGAGTTCGGCCGCCGCGTACGTCAGCCCGCTCTCGAAGCGGGCCATGATCTCCTGCTCGGGGGCGAGTTCCCGGGCCCGGTAGAGCACCCGGCGCCCGGTGACCAGGCCCGGGGAGTTCAGGTCGACCAGCAGCGGACGGGCCTGCCCGAAGGCGGACAGCAGTGCGTCCTGGGCCTCCAGCACCCGCCGCGCGTACGGCAGCAGCCGCTCGCCGTCGGGCGTCAGCGTCACCTGCCGGGTCGAGCGGACGAACAGGTCGGCGCCCAGTTCCCGCTCCAGCCGCCGCACGTCCCGGCTGAGGGCCTGCTGGGCCACGTACAGCCGGGCCGCGGCCCGGGTGAAGTGCAGTTCCTCGGCGACAGCGACGAAGGCGAGCAGCAGACGGGGGTCCAGGTGGGCGGGCATGCGGCGAACCTACAACGCTGCCGCCGGACGATTGACAACCCGGGTGCGTGAATCCGTCGGCGACAGGTGTTGGACCTCGCGCTCCGCCGCACGGGACGTTGTGTGCATGCCGCAACGGACTCCCGGGAAAGAACCCCTGCTCACCGTCACGGCCGATGCGCTCGTCGCCGTCGACTTCGGCCCGCGCCGGCGCGGTGCCCGCCCGCCCGGCCCGTACCGCCGGCTGTTCGCCGTCCCCGGCACCCGGGCCTTCACCGCCGGGAACCTGATCGCCCGGCTGCCGCAGGGCATGTTCGGCGTGAGCACGGTCGTCATGATCGCCGGGGCGCGGGGTTCGTACGCCCTCGCCGGCGCGGTGACCGCCACCGGGCTCGCGGCGAGCGCGGTGACCGCTCCCTGGATCGCGCGGCTGGTGGACCGGTACGGCCAGGCCCGCGTCGCCGTGCCCGCGACGGTCTGCGCGGTGCTGGGCAGCCTCGCGCTGCTGCTGTGCGTGCACTTCGGCACCGCCGACTGGACCCTGTTCGCCGCGTACGCCGCCACGGCCACCACCCCCAACACCGGCGGCATGTCCCGCGCCCGCTGGGCCCACCTGCTGCGCGGCGACGCGAAGGCCCTGCACACCGCGAACTCCTTCGAACAGGCGGCGGACGAGCTGTGCTTCATGCTGGGCCCGGCCCTCGCGGCCTTCCTGTGCGGGACCTTCTTCCCCGAGGCGGGCACGCTCACCGGCGCGGTGCTGCTGCTCACGGGGGTCCTGCTGTTCGCCGCCCAGCGCGCGACCGAGCCGCCGCCCGCACCGCGCACCCGCGCGAAGGCGCCGATCACCGCTCCCGGGATGCCGGGCGTGCTCCTGGTGTGCCTGGCCATGGGCGCGGTGTTCGGCGCGCTGGAGGTGGTCACCGTCGCCTTCGCCGACGCGCAGGGGCACCGCACGGCGGCGGGCGTGGCGCTCGGCCTGCAGGCGGCCGGCTCCTGCGCGGCCGGCCTGCTGTACGGGGCGCTGCGGGCGGCCGGCCCGGCCGCCCGGCGGCTGCCGTGGTGCGTCGCCGCGATGACGGCGCTGATGACGCTGCCGCTGCTGGCCGCTTCCCTGACCGGCTCCCTCCTGCTGCTGTCGGCGGCCCTGCTCGTCGCCGGCACGGCGACCGCGCCGACGATGATCACCAACATGACCCTGGTGCAGCGGCGCACCCCCGAGGGCCGCCTCAACGAGGGCATGACGCTGGCGGTGACCGGCCTGCTCGGCGGCATCGGCTGCGGCAGCGCGGCCGGCGGCTGGGTGGTCGAGCACCTGTCGCCGACGGCCGGCTACGGGGTGCCGGTGACGGCCGCGGCACTGGCGCTGCTGATCTCGCTGGGTCAGCGGACCGCTGATCATCGGCCTGACGGAATGTTTTCCCGGCAGCGGGGACTCTGAGGGGAGCGGATGACGCGCTCGTCGATCGGAGGGCCCATGGCCGAGTACCCCCGGCTGAACCAGACCGTCCTGGACACCACCAGGCCGAGAGAACTGGCCGAGTTCTACCGGCGGTTCCTGGGCCTGACGTACCGGCCCGGTGACGAACCCCCGGCGGACGGCGCGGCCGACGAGCCGGACTGGCTCGTCCTGCGGAACTCCGACGGAGTCAACCAGCTCGCCTTCCAGCGCGTCGACCGCCTGCCCCGGACGACGTGGCCCGAGCACGACGTCCCGATGCAGCTGCACATCGATCTCACCGTCCCGGACCGGGCCGAGCTGACCAGGCAGCGCGAACAGGCGGAAGCGCTGGGCGCCGAGCTGCTCCTCGACCGGTACGACGACCCCGAGGAACCGCTGTACGTGCTGGCGGACCCGTCGGGCCACCCGTTCTGCCTCTTCGTCCCCTGAGAGCGGCTGTGCGCGGCGCGCGTCGACGCGCGCCGCGCACGGCACGGTTGACTGGGCCACGGTGAGCCCCCGCGCGGCTCGGTCGGGCCGGAAGGGCCGCGGCTCGGAGCCCGGGGCTCAGGCTCCGTGGGCCGCGTACGCGAGAAAGGCGGCCCAGGCGCCCGCGGGGACGGCGAAACGGGGGCCGCGTGCTCCGAGCTTCGAGTCGCGGACCTGGATGGCCCGGGGCGTGGCGGCTGCCGCTCCACAGGCACAGCCTGAGGAATCGTTGCGGCACGACTCGCCCCACGCATAGGCGACTTCGAGGCAGGCGCCACCTTGGGAGTCGCTGTAGCTGGACTTGAACCATGCCAGCGTGTCGCTCATAACGACTGGGCCACCTTCCTGATGAACGCCGCCGATTCCTCAACTCCGAGAGCCTGCATGCGGATCATGCCATGCACCTGGGCCAGATCGCTGACCCGCTCGACGTCAGCATGCAGCACACTGGTCTCGGGGCCTTCGACGTAAGCAAAGCGCTCGCGCTCCGCGTTCTCAAGCAGGATGAAGGAGCCGTTCAGCGCCACGCCACTGCACTTGCCGAAGGGCAGGACCTGGATGGCCACGTTGCGCAGCCCGCTCATCTCCGACAGGTCAAGCAGTTGCCGCCTCATCACCTCCGGTCCGCCCACCTCCGTGCGTAGCGCTGCTTCGTAGAGGACGAAGCCGTAGACGGTCTTGGTGCAGCGGGTGAGCGCCTCCTGCCTGACCAGGCGCGCTCTGACACGCTCCTGAACCGTTTCGTCGTCCAGCGGCGGACAACTGCCGCCGATCAGCGCCAGCGCGTACTCCCTCGTCTGCAGCAGCCCGGGGACCAACGCCAGTGAGTAGTCGTGCACGGCGATTGCGTCCGCCTCCAGCGCCATGTACTCCTGTGACCGCGCCGGGAACGGCTCCGGCTTCAGGAACTCGTGGGCCGCCGCGAGTTTCCCCCGGGCCCCGCACATCTGGTCCGCGATCTGCAGCAGCCGCAGCGTCGGCCGGCGCCTGCCGCACTCCATCGACTTCACGTACTCGTAGTCGTACCCGGCCTCGTCGGCGAGGGCCTGCCGGCTGACGCCCGCCTCCTCGCGCCACAGCTTGATCTGCCCGCCGCAGTACCGCCAGTTCTGCTGGGCCTGCTGGGACTCCCCCGACGCCACGCGCTCCCACCCGCCTCCCGCTGCCACGCCGTGTACAAGCACGCCGCGTACCCGTTCCGCCACTCGTGAGGTTAGGCGGCGGACAGCAGCCTGATCACCGCAAACGACGGAGAATCACACGCAAGGGAACCACGCCGCGCATGCCGACCCCGCTCCCGGGCCCCGACTCCCGCCCCTCCCCCGCCGCCCTCCCGCAGGACATCGAGTGGCGCCTTCCCCGCCACGCCCGCAGCGTCGGCCGGGCCCGCACGCTGCTGCGCGAACAGGCCGCCTCCTGGAAGCTGCCCGACGAGGTGACGGAGACCGCCGTCCTCCTGCTGAGCGAGCTGATGACGAACGCCTACCGCCACGCGAAGGTCCCCCCGGGCCGCGAGATCCGGGCCCGCTGCGTCCTGGGGGCGGACCGCCTCCGCGTCTCGGTGACGGACGCGAGCGACACGCTGCCCGCGCCCCGTGAGGCCGCGCCCGAGGACGAGTCGGGCCGGGGCCTGGCCCTGGTGGCGGCGCTGGCGCGGGAGTGGGGTGCCGAACCGCGGGCCGCCGGCATCGGCAAGACCGTCTGGTTCGAACTGGGCACTCCCGCGCCGTAGCCGCCGTGTGTCAGGGGGCCGGTGTCATCCCAGGCCCCAGGCCTGGCCCAGCCGGTGGGCGGCACACAGGTTCACGTCGAGGAAGTAGGAGGCGGCGGTCCCGCACTGCGTGCTCCCGGTGCCGGGATCGACGGGCTGCCCGTGTCCCATGCCGGTGACGCTGTACGTCTCGACGACGGCGTTGCCGGCCGGGCCCCGGAAGACCTGGTGGGGATACCCGGCGACCGTGTCGCTGACGTCGGCCGTCTGGTCGGCGCCGTGGACGTCGGTCCACTGCCTCGTCAGGTCGGTCATGTTGACGGGCTTGACGGTGTAGTCGGCCGTGCCCTGGAAGACGGTCAGCGTCGGCCAGGGGCCGGTGTAGCCGGGCCGGGCGGCCCGCACCCGGTCGCCCCACTGCTTCGCGGTCTGGGTGGCGCCGACGTACATGCAGACGTACGGCGACCCGGCGGCCTGCGCGCAGCCGTACGGCAGCCCGGCCGCGATCCCGCCCGCGGCGAACTTCTCCGGGTACGCCGCCATCATCACGGCGGTCATGCCGCCGCCCGCGGACAGTCCGGTGACGTACACGCGTCCGGCGTCGCCGGAGACGTCGGCGAGCTGCCGGTCGACCATCTGCGCGACGGACGCGGCCTCGCCCCGGCCGCGCTCGATGTCACCGGCCTGGAACCAGTCGAAGCAGGTGGAGAGGTTGTTGGCGGACTGCTGCTGCGGCAGCACGACCGAGAAGCCCCAGCGGTCGGCGAGCTGGAGCCATCCGCTGTTGTCGCCGTAGCCGGCGGCGTCCTGGGTGCACCCGTGCAGGGCGACGACGACGGGCCGGCCGGCGGCCAGACCGGGCGGGACGTACCGGAACATGCGCAGGGCACCGGGGTTCGTGCCGAACCCGGTGACCTCCTGGAGGGAGACGGCCGCCGTGGCGCTGCCGGGCGCGATCAGGGCGGCGAGCAGGGCGACCAGCAGGGTCGCGAGGACGGTGACGTGACGTGCGGCTCTGGTGTGTGTCATGTCCGCGGAAGCTAGAAGCGTCAACGTCCCGCCGATATGGGCTGGGACCCCACACGCGGCGGCCCCGGCCTGTGCCCGCGCCACGGCCGCTCACAGATGACCGCGGGCCCCCACGGGCAGTGCCCTGGCCGACCGGTACCGGTTCCTGCGGCCGACGGTCGTCATCCATCCTCCGAGCGGCACGAAGGCATGCAGGGCGCCATGTCCGTCCTTCACGGTATCGCCCTCAGGCGCCCCCGGTCTGCGGACCCCGGCCGGAGCACCCCCAGGGCGCACGACAAGGGCCCCGCCGCTCGGAAGCGGCGGGGCCCTCGCCCACAGGGGTGGGAGGCTCGGTGGCCTCCCGATCGTGGAGATGGCGGGAATCGAACCCGCGTCCAACGGTGCGGAACCAGGGCTTCTCCGTGTGCAGTCCGCTTCGCTTTTCTCGGCCCCGGAGATCACGCGGACAAGTCTCCGACGGGCTCAGTCACTGTGTGGTTTCCCTCTTCACCCCGTGACCGGGATCAAGGTTTAGTTCCCTAGCTGATGCCAGGATCCGGGTCGGGAACAGCCCCGGGCTGACACTCCCATTAGGAGGCTCGCTCTGGCTACCTGAGATCAGGCAGCGAGGGCGAAGGCCTGGGAGGAATCGCGCTTGGTGTTGGCGATTATTTTTTTCGGCCTGTGGTTTACGAGATCATGGCCGCTTCCTCGACACGCTTCCCCTGCTTCGACAACCGCTGTCGAAACCGATCATCCCCATGTTGATTTTTCAAACCGCGCCCCTCGCGAGGAGGGACTCTCGCACCGGCTGTGCGGTGCGATGCCATCGTACGTGACCAACACACGTCGGTGCCAGCGTATTCCGGCGGGTGCCCGGCCGGCGTCCCCGAGAGGCCGCCCGCCCCGGCACCTCGTACAACAGGGCCGGGCGCCCGGACATTCCCGCCCGGCCGACGCCGCCGGGCGGGCCGTCCCGCCTCGCGGAGGCTCCCGCCCGCAGCCGGCGCCTGGCTCCGGGCGGCCCCGGCGGGGCGCCGGCCCGGAATGTCAGGCGCGCTGCCGGCGCCGGGCCGCCGACACCGCGCGGTCGGCCTCGCGCCGGTCCTGCTTCTCGCGGAGCGTCTGCCGCTTGTCGTACTCCTTCTTGCCCCTCGCGAGCGCGATCTCGACCTTGGCCCGGCCGTCCTTGAAGTACAGGGCGAGGGGCACGATCGTGTGACCCGTCTCCTGGGACTTGGACTCCAGCTTCTCGATCTCCGCGCGGTGCAGCAGGAGCTTCCGCTTGCGGCGGGCGCTGTGGTTGGTCCACGTGCCCTGGCTGTACTCGGGCACGTGCACGTTGTACAGCCACGCCTCGTGCCCGTCGAGCTGGACGAAGCCGTCGACCAGCGACGCGCGCCCCTGGCGCAGCGACTTCACCTCGGTGCCGGTGAGGACCATGCCGGCCTCATAGGTGTCGAGGATGTGGTAGTCGTGCCGCGCCTTCTTGTTCTGCGCGATCAGCTTGCGCCCTGTTTCCTTAGCCATAGTGCCGACCATTTTCGCACTACGGAGGGGGTTGCGGGCCAGTCGATTGCCGGATCGCCGCGCGCGCTGCCCGGTGTCACCCCTCCTGCGGTACCTCCATCTCCCCTAGGCGGGACCAGTCGTCCTGGGGGACGGTGACGTTCACGATGCGGGGCGTCTCCGCCAGGTGGCGCGGGAGGGTCCGGCAGGCGGTCCTGAAGTGCTCGGACCCGACGTGCGCCGCGCCGGCCTCGTCGTCGCGGAACGCCTCGGTCAGCAGGTACTCGGTCGGGTCCTCGACACTGCGGGCCCACTCGAACCACAGGCACCCCGGCTCACTGCGGGTCGCCTGGGTGAACTCCCGGGTGATCTCGGGCCAGGCGTCCGCGTGCTCGGGCAGCACACGGAACTTCGCGGTAATGAAGATCATCGGATTCCTCGCATGTGTTGTGCCGGTCGCTGCCGGCGGTCCGGGTGGCCCGGGGGGCCGGGCGCCTCCCTTTCTACCCGCTCGCACGGCGGTGATCGCTCCGCGGGGCGGGCTTCACCTCGGCTGCGGTCACGCCCGTCCCGGACGGGCCGGCCGCCTCAGGACGGGTCGCCCAGGCCGCTCAGGACCGTCTCCGCCCGCCGCACGGCGTCCTCGCCGGCGTCCAGGTCGGGGGTGATGCCCCGGCCGTCGACGGTGCGGCCGGAGGGGGTGCGGTAGTGCCCGACGGTCAGTTCGGCGACGGAGCCGTCGGGGAGCCGGGTGGGCATCTGCACCGCGCCCTTGCCGAAGGTGCGGGAGCCCACGACGACTGCGCGGCCGCGGTCCTTCAGGGCGCCGGTGAGCAGTTCGGCCGCGCTCATCGTGCCCCCGTCGACGAGGGCGACCAGGGGCCGGCGGGTGTCGCCGCCGGGTGCGGCGTGCAGGGCGCGCTGCTCGCCGTCGACGTCGTAGGTGGCGACGAGGCCCCCGTCGAGGAACGCGGAGGCGGTGGTGACGGCCTCGGTGACCAGGCCGCCGGAGTTGCCGCGCAGGTCGAGGATGACCCCGGCGCCGGCGGGCGCCCTGCGCAGGGCGGTGCTCACCTTGTCGCCGGCGCCCTTGGTGAAGGCGGCGATCCTTATCACCGTGACGCCGTCGGCGAGCCGCTGCACGGTGACCGGCTCGGTGGACAGGCTGGCCCGGTGCAGCGTCTGTGTCCATTCCCGGGCGCCGCGCCGCAGGCCGAGGGTGACGGCGGTGCCGGCAGGCGCGTCCTCGGCGTCGCCGCGCAGTAAGGAGACCACCTCGGTGACGGGCATCCCGTCCACCTTCCGGCCGTCGACGCGCAGCAGCCGGTCCCCCTCGCGGATCCCGGCGGCGGCCGCGGGCGAACCGGTCCGCACCCGGGTGACCTCGATGCGGCCGTCCCGCTCGCGCCGAGCCCACAGCCCGACGCCGGTGTACCGGCCGTCGAGCGCCTCCTCGAACTCCTCGTACTCGCCCGGGGAGTAGACGGCGCCCCAGCGGTCCCCGCTGCGGCTGACGGCGCGTTCGGCGGCCTCCATGGGGGACTTGCCGTCGGCCATCGCCTCGGCGGCCGCCCGGGCCACCTCGGCGTGCCGGTCGCCGGAGGCTGCCGAACCGACCGACTCCGGCGGGGACTTGCGGTCCGAGCCGGGCAGGGAGCCCGTCGCCGCACCGGCCACCAGCACGCTCGCGAAGACCAATGTCAGGGCGGCCCCGCGGCCGAAGCGGCGGGGCTGGCGAAACAGGTCACGACCTGACATGCCGGTGAGTGTAGGACAACGCGCGAGGGCCGAACGGCACGTTCGCCGTCCGGCCCTCGCGGCATGCGTCACACCTTCAGATACTTGCGCAACGCGAAGAACGCGGCCAGCGCGGGCATCAGCAGGCTGGTGGCGAGGATGAGCGGCAGCTTCGTCAGCACCGCGTCCCAGCCGATGAAGTTGATGAGGTTGAGCTTCTGCGACAGGGCCAGGCCGTGGTCGATGATGAAGTAGCGCGCGATCACCAGGAAGCCGCACGCCACCGTGCCGCCGATGAGCCCGGCGACCGCGGCCTCCATGATGAACGGGGCCTGGATGTAGAAGCCCGAGGCGCCCACCAGGCGCATGATCCCGGTCTCGCGCCGGCGGCTGAACGCCGAGACGCGCACCGTGTTGACGATCAGCATCAGCGCCACCACGAGCATCAGCGCCATGATCGCCCGCGCCGCCCAGTTCATGCCGTTCAGCAGCCCGAAGAGGTTGTCCAGGATGCCCTTCTGGTCCTGCACCGACTGCACGCCGTCGCGCCCGTTGAAGGCGCTCGCGATGACCTGGTACTGCTCCGGCTTCTTCAGCTTGATCCGGTAGGACTCCTGCATCTGGTCCGGCGTGAGGGAGCTGGCCAGCGGGGAGTCGCCGAACTGCTCCTTGTAGTGCTTGTACGCGTCGTCCTGCGACTCGTGGGTGACCCTGTCGACGACCTCCATCTTCTTCAGGTCGGCGAGGATCACCTTCTTCTGGTCCTCGGTGACCGCGCCCTTGGCGCAGTTGGGGTCGTTCTCCGCGTCGCTCTTGTTGCAGAGGAAGATCGAGACGTTGACCTTGTCGTACCAGTAGCCCTTCATCGTGTTGACCTGGTCGCTCATGAGGAGCGACCCGCCGAACAGGGCCAGGGACAGGGCGACGGAGACGACGACGGCGAACGTCATCGTCAGGTTGCGGCGGAGACCGACACCGATCTCCGACAGGACGAACTGGGCGCGCATGGCGTCTGGTCAAGCCTTTCCGACGTGGACTTCAGTGCTGGTAGCCGTAGACGCCGCGCGCCTGGTCGCGGACGAGGCGGCCCTTCTCCAGCTCGATGACGCGCTTGCGCATCTGGTCCACGATGTTCTGGTCGTGGGTCGCCATCACCACGGTGGTGCCCGTCCGGTTGATGCGGTCGAGCAGCTTCATGATGCCGACGGAGGTCTGCGGGTCGAGGTTGCCGGTGGGCTCGTCGGCGATGAGCAGCTTGGGCCGGTTGACGAACGCCCGCGCGATGGCCACGCGCTGCTGCTCACCACCGGACAGCTCGCCCGGCATCCGGTCCTCCTTGCCGCCGAGCCCGACGAGGTCGAGCACCTGCGGCACGGACTTGCGGATCTCGCCGCGCGACTTGCCGATGACCTCCTGCGCGAAGGCGACGTTCTCGGCGACCGTCTTGTTCGGCAGGAGGCGGAAGTCCTGGAACACCGTCCCCAGCTGGCGGCGCATCTGCGGCACCTTCCAGTTGGAGAGGCGTGCGAGGTCCTTGCCCAGGACGTGCACCTGGCCGTGGCTGCACCGCTCCTCGCGGAGGACCAGCCGCAGGAAGGTGGACTTTCCCGAGCCGGAGGAGCCCACGAGGAACACGAACTCGCCCTTCTCCACCTCCAGGGAGACATCCCTGAGGGCGGGGCGGGTCTGCTTGGGGTAGACCTTGGAGACGTTGTCGAATCGGATCACGGATGCACCACGGGTCGCCGGGGGTAGATGAGCGTGACCATACGCGAACCGGGTGTGCGAGCGCAGGCGCCGGTCGGCTTGCGCGGTGGTTGTGCGTTTTTGTACCGGGCGACGTGGGTAACACCGTCCGTCTCCGGGGACCCCGCGCTGAATCCCCGGGAACCTGGCACAGTGGAGAAGGGAACGTTCGCGTGTCCCCGAGCGTTGTGTTGGTGGAACCGGTGCAAGGAGGGCGAGCGCATGACGTACGACCGGCTGGTGTGCGCGAGCTGCGCGGCGCCCGTGAGCGAAGGCCGGTGCCCCGTGTGCCGCGCGAACCGCGAGCGGCTGCAGCAGGAGAACTTCTTCGGAGGCCTCAACCCGACGGCACTGATCGCGCTGCTGGTGGTGCTGATCGCGGCGGTGGCACTGCTGGCGCACCAGACGGCCTAGGACCCGGGGCGCGCGCACGACGCGGACGTTTTTCCGGCGGTACGGGAAGGGCCCGGAGCACGATGCTCCGGGCCCTTCTCGTGTCAGGCGTGCCGAGGCTCCGCGGAGCCTGCCGCTACCTTCAGGCGGCGGCGCCGCCGCGGCCGCCCATCATGCGGGGCAGGACGCGGAAGCCGATACCGCCGGCGATCATCGTGGCGGCGCCGACCAGCAGGAACGCGGTCTGACCGGCACCGGTCTCGGCGAGCTCCTCGCCGTTGCCCTGGGCCGAGGGGTTGGCCGGGGTGTCCGCGCCCGTGTCGGTGAGGGCCGAGGTGCCGGCCTCCTGGGCGGAGTTGTCGTTGCCGCCGCCGTTCACGTCGGTGCCGCCACCGCCGTTCACGTCGGTGCCGCCACCGCCGTTGGTGCCGGAGCCACCACCGCCGTTGGTGCCGGAGCCACCGCCCTGGTTGCCGGAGCCACCGCCGTTGTTGCCGGAGCCGCCACCGTTGTTGCCGGAGCCACCGCCGTTGTTGCCGGAGCCGCCACCGTTGTTGCCGGAGCCGCCACCGTTGTTGCCCGGGGTGCTGGGCTGGCCGGGGTTGCTGGGCTCACCCGGGGTGCTCGGCTGGCCCGGGGTGCTGGGCTGACTCGGAGTGCTCGGCGGGGTGCTGGGCTGGCTCGGAGTGCTCGGCGGGGTGCTCGGCTGGCAGTCGGGGTCGACCGAGATGTCGCAGGGGTCGGGCTCACCGTCCGCGGCGACGCCGACACCGGCCGTCAGGTTGATCTCCAGGGCGGAGGCGGCGCCCGCAGCGGTCAGTGAGGCGCCCGCGGCGATCACGGCGCCCGCGGCTATGCGCGCAACGCGGATCCGCGTCTTCTTCGTCATGTGTGTGCTACCCCCAGTAGCTGATCGTCGATGAGGCCGCGCCCGGGGCCGTGATCAACGGAGGTAACTGAACGATGGAGCCCCCCGGTTCACATGCGCCCCTGAGTTACGCATGCCGCGCTTCACCTTTCCCATTTTTCAAAGCATCGTCAAGGCCGTTGCGCACGCGATGTCCCGGTAAGCGATCTTTGCCGGAGGATGAACGATGTGAGTGTGACGCAAATCCCGGACATCCGGATACGAAAATGGCAACTGCCGCCCCGCAGGCGGCAGTTGCCATGTCGACAAAGTTACTTGACCTGCTGTTCCTGCTGCTTGCGCCAGCGAATGCCGGCTTCGAGGAAGCCGTCGATCTCACCGTTGAACACGGCCTCGGGGTTGCCGACCTCGCATTCCGTCCGCAGGTCCTTGACCATCTGGTACGGGTGCAGGACGTAGGACCGCATCTGGTTGCCCCACGAGTTGCCGCCGTCGCCCTTGAGGGCGTCCATCTTGGCCTGCTCCTCCTGACGGCGCCGCTCGAGCAGCTTCGCCTGGAGCACGTTCATCGCGGTCGCCTTGTTCTGGATCTGCGAGCGCTCGTTCTGGCAGGAGACGACGATGCCGGTCGGCAGGTGCGTGATGCGCACCGCGGAGTCGGTCGTGTTGACGCCCTGGCCACCGGGGCCGGAGGACCGGTAGACGTCGATCCGCAGCTCGGTCTCGTCGATCTCGACGTGGTCGGACTGCTCGACGACCGGCAGGACCTCGACGCCGGCGAAGGACGTCTGGCGCCGCCCCTGGTTGTCGAAGGGGGAGATGCGCACGAGCCGGTGGGTGCCCTGCTCGACGGAGAGGGTGCCGTAGGCGTACGGGACCTGCACGGCGAAGGTGGTCGACTTGATGCCGGCCTCCTCCGCGTAGGAGGTCTCGTAGATCTCGGTCTTGTAGCCGTGCCGCTCGGCCCACCGCAGGTACATGCGCTGGAGCCGCTCGGCGAAGTCGGCGGCGTCGACGCCACCGGCCTCGGCGCGGATGTTCACCAGCGCCTCGCGGGCGTCGTACTCGCCGGAGAGGAGGGTGCGCACCTCCATCTCGTCGAGCGCCTTCCGCACGGCGGCCAGCTCGGACTCGGCCTCGGCGCGGGCGTCCGGGTCGTCCTCGGCCTCGGCGAGCTCGAAGAGCACCTCGAGGTCGTCGATCCTGCCGCGCAGGGCCTCGGCCTTCCTGACCTCCGCCTGGAGGTGGGAGAGCCGGCTGGTGATCTTCTGCGCCTCGTCCGGGTTGTCCCACAGGGACGGCACGGCCGCCTGCTCCTCGAGCACGGCGATGTCTGCCCTCAGCTTGTCGAGGTCCAGAACGGCCTCGATCGACTCCATGGTCGAGGAGAGGGACTTGAGCTCTTCGGATACATCGACGACTGCCACGCATCCAGCGTAACGGCTCCGCCAAGCGGCCAGCGCCGGGCGCGGGGTCCGGGCCGGGCGCGGCGGGCGGAAGGGCCCCGACCTGCGTGGCCGGCCGGGGAGTGGCCGGGCGGTCGCCCGCTGTCCCGCTTGCCTCGGCCGGGCGGGGGTGCCGCGGGGGCCGGGGGTCAGGGGGTCAGGGGGTCAGGGGGCCCGGCGGTCAGGGGGCGGCGGACCCGATCGTGTGGGGCGGGGCGCTGTCCGGCCCGCGGCTCCGGGTGGGGACCGGGCGTAGTCCGGCCCGCGGCTCCGGGCAGGGACCGGGCGTAGTCCGGCCCGCGGCTCCGGGCAGGGACCGGGCGTAGTCCGGCCCGCGGCTCCGGGCAGGGACCGGGCGTAGTCCGGCCCGCG
>NZ_JBEYXZ010000057.1:23888-24039 GCF_040645305.1 Streptomyces sp. NPDC046831
GCGGCTCCGGGCAGGGACGGGGGGCGGTCCGCTGTGCGGCGCCGGTGGTGGGTGGGTCGGGGCCGCGCCGGGGGGTGTCCGTCCTCGGACCGGCGCGAGTGCCGTCGCTCACCGGCGCACCCGGGTCGACGCGCCGGCCGCTGCGGGCGGA
>NZ_JBEYXZ010000058.1:0-23436 GCF_040645305.1 Streptomyces sp. NPDC046831
TGGCGGCCGCCCTTGGCGCCCACGCGCTGCTGCTGCTCACCGGCGCGCCGGGCGTGCTCGACGACCCGGGCGACGAGAGCTCCGTGCTGCCCGAGGCGTCGGCAGGGCCCCCACCGCTGTGTCGTCATCCGCTCCCGAACGTACTGGCCGAGCAGTCGGGCGGGGACAGGGCTCACCGGTCGACGTAGCTGAAGTCGCCCACGGTCCATGCGCTGACGTCACTGATCGCGACCCGGTACATGCCGCCCGTCTCGGGGATTCCGAGGCTGCCCTGCAGGATCCGGGCGAGGTGGAAGTGCAGATGCGTGGGCGCCTCGCCCCGGCCGGGCCGGCCCTCTCGCGGGCCGGGGGTGAAGACGTCGGCGAACGGGCCGAGCCGGTCCGAGTCCTTCAGGACCTCCGCCACCCGCTCCCTCCACACGGCCTCGGGCGCCAGCCGGCCGGTGATGACGGCACCGCCGACGACCACGGTCAGCGACATCTGATTGCTTCGCTCGGACTCCACCGCGGCGGAGATGGCGACGAGCAGCTCATCAGGGTTCGACATGAGGACGATTTTATTCGGCTGCCTGTCCCGGACCCGCCCCGCAGGGGTCGAGCGGCAGGGCGGGCGGCGCAGGACGGCTCCTGACGAACGCCGCGGGGCCGCTTCGCCGTATCACCGTGCACGACGGCTATGAGCAGCCATGGCCGGAGGCGGCAGGGTTTCTCCTCTGCTGGAGAGGCGAGATCTGCTCTCGCCGGAGTAGATATTCGCTCCCGTCATGGTTATGCTTCGTCTCGTAGACGCGGTCGGACGAGACCCGGCAGACACGAACTGCCGGGTGTTTGATTCATACGAAGTTCGCAGGTCAGTGCGGCTGCCGAGCCCCGGAGCCAAGGTGTTGCCAGGAGGGTGACGGGCTGGCAGCCGCACTGGGCGGCTCGCAGGACGAGGAGCCGCCGGCAGCAGTACCGGTTCAGCCGGCGATGGGTTCGGTTGGTTCAGAGAGGAACGGAGGAGCAGACGCCGTCAGGATCGCCCGGCCCGAGAAGCCCTCGGCCCGGGTACCGCGAGACCCCGGAACGGATGGTGGTCCCCGGTCACGCAGCCGCGGTCCCCGCACCCGCCTGACGGGCCGGGTGGCGAAACAGAAGGTCGGCACCTCAATAGGGCCGACAGATGGTGTTGAATTTCCTTCGGGGCCCTGGTGCCGTACGGCACCAGGGCCCCTCGACGCGTTGCACAGCGAGGTGACATGACAACCGACAGTCCTCTCAGTGATCGTCTGGACGACGACGACTACCCCGCGTACACGATGGGCCGGGCAGCCGAGATGATCGGCACCACCCCTGGATTCCTCCGAGCCCTCGGCGAGGCTCGTCTGATCACTCCGCTGCGCTCGGAGGGAGGGCATCGCCGGTACTCCCGCTACCAACTGCGGATCGCCGCCCGCGCCCGCGAGCTTGTGGACCGGGGGACTCCGATCGAGGCTGCCTGCCGCATCGTCATCCTCGAGGACCAGCTCGAGGAGGCGCAGCGCATCAACGCCGAGTACCGCCGTGCCGCGAAGGAGGCGGCCGGCAGTTCCAACTGACCGCATGGGCAGGCGCCTACGTGTCGCCGGCGTCGGGGACCAGCATGCCGACGGCGACGCCGCTGGGATCGGACTGCCGCATCACGCGGTCCGTCCCGCGTCGGCGGGCGCGCCGGCCGTGGCGGCCGGGGACGGGAGGAGGGCCCGCAGGACGTTGCGCAGGTCGTCCAGCCCCCGGCCCGTGCGGGCGGAGACGACGACGGCGTCCGGGTGGAGCCGTCGCAGCATCTCCAGGTGCGCGGGTTCCGCGAGGTCGGCCTTGTTGAGGACCAGCAGTTCGGGCACGTCGTGCGCGCCGATGTCGCGCAGCACCCCGCGGACGGTGGCGATGTGCTCCGTCGCCTCCGGCGAGGAGGCGTCGACGACGTGCAGCGCCAGGTCCGCCTGGGTCACCTCCTCCAGCGTCGAGCGGAAGGCGTCGACCAGCTGGTGCGGGAGGCGGCGGACGAAACCGACGGTGTCGGTGAGGGTGTACGTCAGTCCGTCGGGGGTGCGGACCTGGCGGACGAGCGGGTCGAGGGTGGCGAACAGGACGTCGGCGACCTCGGCGTCCGCGCCGGCCAGCCGGTTCAGCAGCGCCGACTTCCCCGCGTTGGTGTAACCGGTGATCGCCACGGACGGGACGCGGTCCCGGGTCCGGCGCTGCCGCGTCACCTCGCGTCGGCGGGCGGTGCGCCGCTCCTGCTCGCGCAGGGTGCGCATGCGCCGGCGCAGGTGGCGGCGCTGGATCTCCAGCCGCATCTCACCGCGGCCGCGTACGCCCATCCCCGCGCCGCCGGCCATCCGGCCGCCGCCGATGCGCGACATCTCGCGGCCGTGGCCGCGCAGCCGCGGCAGCTCGTACGCGAGCTGGGCCAGCTCCACCTGCACCTTGCCCTCGGAGCTGCGGGCGTGCTCGCCGAAGATGTCCAGGATCAGCCCGGTGCGGTCCACCACCCGCACTCCGGTGCGGTCCTCCAGGCCGCGCACCTGCGCCGGGGTGAGCTCGCCGTCGGCGATCACGACGTCCGCCTGCCGGGTCTCGACCAGCTCCGCGAGTTCGTTCACCTTGCCCGAGCCGAGGTAGGTCGCCGGGTCGGGCCGGTCGCGGGTCTGCACCATCCGGTCCGCCACGTCGATCCCGTCGGTCGCGGCCAGCCGCTCCAGCTCGTCCAGGGACCCCTCCCCCGCGTGGCCGGCTCCGTCGCGCCCCGCGAGGGCGAGCAGGACCGCCCGCCACTGCCGCTGTCCCGCGTCGTGCGCGTGGGCCGTCGCTCCGGGATGCACGCCTGTCAGCCAAGTGCTTGGCATGGTCCTCTCCGCTCCTGCCGAGGGTCGTGGCTCCGGGCTGACGTTCTCGGCGTCTCGATGAGGGGCCGGCCCTTTTTCCGTTCCCGCAGGGTGTCCGCGCAGCCAGGAAGACGGCACCCAGGTACCCGTCGGCGGCATCGCGTATCTCGGTGCGCGGCGGAATTCCGCATCGGCCGCCGTCCGGTGCCCCTCACTGTGACAAGGACATGCCCGATCGGGGGCCCTGGTGGAACTCAACGCTTAGGGTTGGATCGTGGACGAAGCGGCCTGTCATGAGGTTCCTGCCGGGCGTCGAGCGGCCCGCTCCCGGGCCTGTGGGGCGGGGCGGTATGAGGGGTGAGCCTGCGCGCCGCTCACTGGCGACCGCGGTGACGGCGGATGCCGCGGTGGACCGGGCGCGCGTGCGCCGCGAGGCCCGCCGCAAGGGCCTGCGGGTACTCGCCGTCGTCGCCGTGGGCGGAGCCCTGGGTGCGAGCGCACGCTATGCGGCGGCGCTGCTGTGGCCCACGGGCGGGGCGGCGTTCCCCTGGACGACGCTCGCCGTCAACGCGGTCGGGTGCCTCGTCATCGGGGTGTTCCTGGTGGCGATCACGGAGTTCCTCACCGTGCACCCCCTGCTCCGCCCGTTCTTCGGGACCGGAGTGCTGGGCGGCTTCACGACCTTCTCCACGTACTGCGTCGACATCGAGCGTCTCGTACGGGCGGACAGGGCCGGCATCGCCCTGGCCTACCTGGCGGCGACCGTGGTGATCGCGCTGGCGGCGACAGGGACCGGCATGGTCGCCACCCGGCGCGTCCTGGTGACGAGAGGAACGTGATCATGAGGCTGCACGGGCGCGCGCTGCGCCTGACCATCGTCGTCGACGACACGGACACCTGGCACCACAAGCCGCTCTTCACGGAGATCGTGCACCGCGCCCACGCCTTCGGTCTGGCCGGGGCGACGGTTCTGCGCGGCGTGGAGGGCTTCGGCGCGTCGTCGGTCGTGCACACCGCCCGTCTGCTGTCCCTGGCCGACGACCTGCCGATGGTGATCGTCATCGTCGACGAGGAGGACCGCGTCCGGGCGTTCCTGTCCCGGCTGGAGGAGCTGCCCATCAGCGGCCTCGTCACCCTTCAGGAGGTCGAAGTGGTGCGTTACCAGGGCCGGGAGGCCGCGGCCCCATGAGGTTCCTGCTCGTCGTCGTCGGAGGAGCGGTCGGCGCGCCCCTGCGGTATGTGATCGACCGGGCCGTCCAGGCCCGTCACGACACCACTTTCCCCTGGGGGACGTTCGCGGCCAACATCACCGGATCGCTGGTCCTGGGGGTGCTGACCGGTGCGGCGCTCGCCGGTGCCGCCCCGGAGAGCGTCCAGCTCCTCCTCGGCACGGGCCTGTGCGGGGCGCTGACCACGTACTCGACGTTCTCGTACGAGACGCTGCGGCTGGCCGAGTCCGGAGCGCGCTTCCTCGCCGCCGTCAACGTGGTGGCCTCGATCGTCGCCGGGCTGGGCGCGGTGTTCGTCGGGCTGACCTTCGCCCAGGCGGCCTTCGGCTAGACCGCGGTCCCGGGCCGGCCGAGCAATCGCGCCGGCTTCCTCAGGCCCGCGCTTCCTCAGGCCCGCGCCGGCTTCCTCAGGCCGCGCCGGGACGGGGGCTCCGGCGGGTGTGTCGTCAGGGCGGGCAGCCGAACCAGTTCACCGTGCCCTTGCCGCCGGTTGTGTAGCCCAGGCACCTGATGATCCTGTCGTGCAGGGTCTCGGTCCGGTCGACCCCTCCGTCCTCGTACTCCGTCCTGTAGTGGGTCAGGACGAGTTCGTCGGTCCTGACGGTGAGCCAGCGGCGCTTGTCGGACGGCAGGCTGCAGCGGTGGCCGGTCATGTTGCGGCTGGCTCCCGCGCTCCTCCACACGCCCCGTTCGACGCGGTCGCAGTATGCGCCGGTGGCGCCGCGGGCGGCGACGCCCTCGGCGGTGCCGGCTCTCTCGGCGGCACCGACGGCGCCGGTGCCGAGCAGGGCCGCGGCGCCCGTGGCCGTCGCCGCGGCGGCGCCGAGCAGAAGTTTCACAGTGAGGTTCATCGATCGGTCCTCCTGCCGGCCGCGGTGACGGCCGGGAGTCGCCATGTCACCTAAGAGTGATGATCACACTTATCCGGCGTGTCGGACCCGGCAGCCGGGGCGCGGTCACCCGACCCGGTGACGCCGGTGACACCAATGCAGCAGGCCGCGGCCACCCGGCCCCGGGCCGGCCGCGGGGGAGCTTCCGGCAGCAGTCAGGTATCGAGCGAGATATATTCGATAGCACCACTGATATCCACGAAGGGTCAGTCGATGAGCCGAACCGTTGTCGACCTCGACGATCAGCTGCTCGCGGAGGTGGCCAAGGCACTGGGCACCAGCACGAAGAAGGAAACGGTCAACACCGCCCTGCGCGAAGTGCTGGAGAACCGCCGCCGGGCGCTCGCTCTCACCCGCCTGCGCGCCGCGGCGGAGGAGGGCGCCTTCGACCTGGGGCTCTTCGAGGACAAGGGCCGCTACCGACGGTGAACGCCGCGCAGTTCCTGATCGACACCAGCGCGCTCGCCCGCCTGCTGCACAAGGACGCCGAACAGTACGGATGGGACCAGGCGGCGGCCGCGGGGCTCATCGCCGTGTGTCCCATCACCGAGTTGGAGTTCTTCTTCGGCGCACGCTCCGCCGCCGACCGCGCGCGGGGCGTCGAGGGTGTGCGTCTGCTCTTCGGGTGGGTCCCCGTCGACGACCGCGCCTACGACCGCGCCTGGCAGGTCCAGGAGATCCTGGCCCAACGGGGGCAGCACCGCAGCGCCGGTGCCGTCGATCTCGTGGTGGCCGCCACCGCCGAACTGCAGGGGCTGACCCTCCTGCACCGCGACCGCGACTTCGAGTGCGTCGCCGCCGTCACCGGCCAGGCGCTCCAGTGGTACGGCCCCGCAGCCGGCCCGTGAGCCCGGAGCCGGCCCGGAGCATCCCGGGCCTGCGGGCAAGGCCCCGGGAGTCCGGTCGTCGTCGCAGGTCGAGGACGCCGCCCGGAGGCATACTGGGACAACCGGAGGGTGTTCCAGAGCAGAGGAGCCCGATGTGACCGGTGGTCACCCAGGACTGGCCGGGGCGCTCGCGTCCGCGGAAGCGGCGTCGCCGGTGGAGTCGGTCGACGTGGTCGCCGCCGACCTCCGCAAGCGTCTGCACGCCACCGTGGTGTCCTTCCTGATCACCGACTTCTCCGGCAACGCCGTGGTCCGTCTGGGAACCTCCAGGCACGGGGAGGGCGGTACGGAGGGCGCCTGGGAGGTGGAGCGCGTCGAACTTGCCGGCACCGTGTTCGAGGAGGTGATCCGGACCCAGCAGCTGCGCCTGGAACCCTGCGGGCCGGGCACGACGCGGGTCATCGCGCCGGTGACCACCCGGGGCGACTCGATCGGGATCCTGGACGTCATGGTCCCCGGCAACCCCGGTACCGCCGCGTTGCAGGAGATCGGGGAGGCCGCCCACGCACTGGCCTACATCATCGTCGCCAACCGGCGTTTCACCGACCTGTACCAGTGGGGCCGGCGCAGCACCCCGCTGAGCCTGGCCGCGGAGATCCAGCACCAGCTGCTTCCCCCGGCCCTGGCCTGCGAGGCCGGGCAGTTCGCGGTGGCCGGCGCGCTGGAGCCGTCCGACAACGTCGGCGGCGACACCTTCGACTACACCCTCGACCGCGACACGCTCCATCTGTCCCTCACCGACGCGATGGGCCACGACGTGGCCTCCGCACTGCTCGCCACCCTGCTGGTGGGCGCGCTGCGCGGCGCGCGGCGGGCCGGCGCCACCCTGGCGGAGCAGGCACGGCTGGCCGACGAGGCCGTCACCGAGCACAGCAGGCACGCCCTGGCCACGGGGCAGTTGCTGCGCATCGACCTGCACGACGACCGGGCCGGCATCGTCAACGCCGGCCATCCCCTGCCCCTGCGGCTGCGCGACGGCCGCTCGCAGGAGGTCCCTCTCAGCGCGGACCTGCCCTTCGGTGCCCCCTTCCCGCACACCTACACCGTGCAGAGCCTGGACATGCGGCCGGGCGACCGGCTGATCATGTTCACCGACGGCATGCTCGAACGCAGCGCCGAGGACATCGATCTGCCCACCATGATCGAGCGCACCGCCGACCTGCACCCGCGCGAGGTGGCCCGCACGCTGACGGCGGCGGTCCTGAGCGCCCACGGCGGGCACCTCCGGGACGACGCGACCGTGCTGTGCCTGGACTGGTACGGCGGCGAGCACCCGCTGCGCGACGCGGCCAGGGGTGCCGACCTCGCCACCGCGTCCCCGCCGCTGCCCGGGGGCTGATCCGGCCCTCGGAAACCGGCACCGCCGTGCCCGCGCGGCCGGCCGCGACGGACCCGGGAGCCGGCCACGCGGGACAGGCGTCCGGGAGCAGGCCGGGCCAGGAGTCCGGGAGCCGGCCGGCCGTCGCGGCCGGCGGCCGCGTCAGGGACCGGCCGGTGGGACGGGCGGACCCGGCGCGCCGGCGATGTCGATGAGGATCTGCTCCGCCCCGGCCGCGTTGTCGGCGCTGACCGCCCGGGCCATCGCCGCACGGGCCACCTCCGGGCTCGCCGACGGCGGCACCACCAGCAGGGAGAAGTAGTCCCGGTCGCCCCGGGTGACGAGGACGGTGCCGTCGCCGACCGCGAAGGCGTCGATGTGGACGGTCCGGCCGTCGACCACCAGGCGGGTGGGCGGCGCGTCCCAGGCACAGGCGTCGACGCCCACGCGGGCGACCGGGCCGAGGTGCTCGGTCAACGCGGTGATCAGCGACGGCAGTTCGGCCCCGATGTCGTGGGACCGGGGCCACCAGGCGCCGTCCAGGATCCCCTCACGGGCGTGCGTCGTCGCCAGCCGCAGCAGGGCCGTGCCCGGTCCGGCGGAACAGTGGGGCCCGTCGGGCAGCAGCCCGTGCGTGCTGGGGACGGGAGCGCGGGGATCCGGCATGACGCCCGCCCGTCTGCGGAGCGCGCTGCTCCGCGGTACGAAGTGGCCTCGTGCTCTCACCGTACTCCGGGCCCACCGGACCCGCCCCCGCACCGTCACGCCGCCCGCCGGTGAGCTCCCGGGCACCGTCGTCCGCCACCCGGCCGGCGCCCGCCTCCGGCACCTCGGGCGGCACCACCGCGGGCCGCCGGGGCCTCCTCGGACGCGTCGTCCGTGACACTCACGGGTGAACCACCGGGGACGGCGCCAGGACGAGGGCGGCGCTGCGGCCCGCGGTTTCCTCCCCGCGTGAACGGTGGGAATCTGCCGCTGCCGGAGCATCTTTTACGGGCACCGGGAGGTTAGGGTTGGTACGCCGGCAGCGCCGGACGGTGGAACGGGCCGGGATCGCCGAGCCGCCGTGTGACGGCGGATGTCGGTGGGGCCGGCCGCCGGCCCGCGGCCGGTGCCGAACCGCGCGACCGCCTGGGCGGGGCGCGCCCGGATCCCTCGCCCAGCCCCCGAAACGAAGGTGCTATGCCCGCTGAGAGCTCCCCCGCCGTCGGCAATCTGGACGACGACGACTACCCCGCCTACACCATGGGCCGGGCCGCCGCCATCCTCGGCACCACCCCTGCCTTCCTGCGGGCCGTCGGCGAGGCGAAGCTGATCACTCCGCTGCGTTCGGAGGGCGGCCACCGGCGCTACTCGCGCTACCAGCTGCGGATCGCCGCGCGCGCCCGCGAACTGGTGGACCAGGGCACCCCCATAGAGGCCGCGTGCCGCATCATCATCCTCGAGGACCAGCTCGAGGAGGCCCTCCGCCTGAACGAGGAGATGCGCCGGCAGACGGCCGGCGGCGACAGCGCCGGCCCCGCGGGCGGCGGCTCCTGAAGCGGGCCGGCGGGCCGAATATCTCTCACGACCGCTGCAGAAATACCCTCGGGGCGCCCCGAGATTCCCGACGCCCCCGGACAGGAGAATTGCGTAACGCATCCGCCTTCGGGCCGGCCTGTGTTACCGTCATAACGGTTGCAGTTTTGGTTACCAGAGACTTACCAGAGACGTTGAGTGCTCCTCCGGTTTTCATCGACGGGCACTCTTTTTCTTTGCGCAGCTTTCCGGGTCTTCCGGACGGGTGATCATCGCAGCGACTCGGGGTCCGCACAGTGCGGGTCCCGGCATTGCCCCGAGGGAGATTGAATATGGCATCTGGCACCGTGAAGTGGTTCAACGCGGAAAAGGGCTTCGGCTTCATCGAGCAGGACGGCGGCGGCGCCGACGTGTTCGCCCACTACTCGAACATCGCCACCTCCGGCTTCCGCGAGCTTCAGGAGGGCCAGAAGGTGACGTTCGACGTCACGCAGGGCCAGAAGGGCCCGCAGGCCGAGAACATCGTTCCCGCCTGACGCTGACGCGTACCACGTGGCCGGGGCCCGCACTTTCGGGGTGCGGGCCCCGGCCCGTTTTCTCTTTCCCGCCCGCGCCGGCTCGTGCCGCGCGGACCGCCGCGTCCCGCGTGACGCGCGGCACGGCGCGCCCGCCCGCCGCCGGCACCCCGGAATGCCCGTCTTTCTTCGGCTCCTTCTTGTGAATTCGCCCGCGGTCCGCCACCGCCGGCCGGAATTCCTCGATGCGTGCCGCATCGAGGAAGGTTCACCATGAGCCGCACCCGCCGCACCGGCGACGCCCCCTCCCGCTCCCGTGCGGACAAGACCCCCGACAGGACCTCAGCGGGCTCCGCCCGGGGCGGCCGGTCCGGGGCGCGGAAGCAGGGGGCCGGCCGCCGGGGCGCCCGTTCCGGCGGCCCCGGCAAGGGCGGCCAGGGACTCCGGCGCACCCCGCAGCGCGGGGAGTTCGCCCTGCCCGAGACCCTCACCGAGGCGCTGCCGCCCGTCGAGGCGTTCACCGACGTCGACCTGCCCGAGCGGCTGCTGACCACGCTCCGCGCGGAAGGCGTGACCGCCCCCTTCCCCATCCAGGCGGCGACACTGCCGAACGCGCTGGCCGGCCGGGACGTCCTGGGCCGCGGACGCACCGGCTCGGGCAAGACGCTCGCCTTCGGCCTGCCCCTGCTGGCCCGCCTCGACGGGCAGCGGGCCGAGGCCCGGCAGCCGCTCGCCCTCGTCCTCGTCCCGACCAGGGAGCTGGCGCAGCAGGTCACGGACGCGCTCACCCCCTACGCCCGCGCGCTGCGCCTGCGGCTCGCCACGGTCGTCGGCGGGATGTCGATCGGCCGTCAGGCCGGCGCCCTGCGGGACGGCGCCGAGGTCGTCGTCGCGACACCCGGCCGCCTCAAGGACCTGATCGACCGGGGGGACTGCCGTCTGGACCGGGTCGGCGCCACCGTCCTGGACGAGGCCGACCAGATGACCGACATGGGCTTCATGCCGCAGGTCACCGCCCTGCTCGACCAGGTGCGCCCCGACGGCCAGCGGCTGCTGTTCTCGGCCACCCTGGACCGCAACGTCGACCTCCTGGTGCGCCGCTACCTGCACGACCCGGTGGTGCACTCGGTCGACCCGTCCGCGGGTGCCGTCACCACCATGGAGCACCATCTGCTGCACGTGCACGACGCCGACAAGCACGCCACCGCCACCGAGATCGCCGCCCGCGACGGACGCGTGATCATGTTCCTGGACACCAAGCACGCCGCGGACCGGCTGGCCAGGCACCTGCTGTCCGTCGGTGTCCGCGCCTCGGCCCTGCACGGCGGCAAGTCCCAGCCGCAGCGCACGCGGACCCTCACACAGTTCAAGGACGGCCACGTCACGGTCCTGGTCGCCACCAACGTCGCCGCCCGGGGCATCCACGTCGACAACCTCGACCTCGTCGTCAACGTCGACCCGCCCGCCGACCACAAGGACTACCTGCACCGCGGCGGCCGCACCGCCCGCGCCGGCGAGTCCGGCACCGTCGTCACCCTCGTCCTGCCGCACCAGCGGCGCGACGTGGACCGTCTGATGGCCGACGCCGGCATCACCCCGCGAACCTCCCGCGTCCGTCCCGGCGAGGCCGAGCTGATCCGCATCACCGGCGCCCAGGCGCCCCCGGGGGTGCCCGTCACCGTCACCACCCCGGCCGTCGAACGTCCCCGGCGTACCGGGTCCTCCCGCCGCGGCCGGGGCGGACGGAGCGGCGGGGGCGGAGGGGCCGCCCGCGCCCGCCGCTCGTCCCCGAGGACGAACAGCGGGACTCCCTGACCGCTCCGGCGGGGTCGTCCCCTCCCGGAAATTCCCCTACAACCCTGTCGAGGCATTCATGCGCTGTGTCATCGCCCGGTTCCCCTTCGACCTGACCAAGAGCGAGGTGGAGCACTCGATGAAGGGCGTCGAGCCCGAACCCGTCACCGGGGTGTCCGTGACCGTCGGCCGCCGCACCTACCCCGTCAAGCAGGTCGGTGCAGTGATCACCGGGCAGGACCGCCGCGACTTCACCGCGGACGAGGTCCGCAGGGCGCTGACCCGGCTCGGCTTCACCTGCCACGACGCCCCCACCGTCCCGCCCGCGGGAGGCTCCGCCCTCCTCGGCTGACGGGCCGACAGCCGAGGCCGGGCCGACAGTCGAGGCCGGGGCGGCGGCGCCACCACAGGGGCCGGGGACCGCTGAGTCCCGGTCAGGTCCCTGTGGTGGCGCCCGCTCGACTAGGCTCCTCAGGCATGTCGCACCCTGATGATGTGCTCGTCGGCATCGCCGCGATGGTGGAGGCGGAGCAGAGCAGCCGGATGTCCCTGACCGTGGTGGTTCCCGGAGCGGTCATCACGGGCCGGCTGGCGCCGGAGGCCATGTGGAAGCAGCGCGTGGCCGAAGTCCTGCGGGACTCCGCGGACCTGGGAACCTTCGCCACCGCGTTCACCCCCCGGGACGGCACCGCCACGCCACCCCGGGATGACGCCCGGCCCACGCACCTCCACTTCCACGTCGCCCGGATCCTCCAGGGCAGCTTCGGCATCCCGGACACCGGCGGCATGTACCGCGTCGCGCTGGAGGACGTCAGCGCCTGGACCGTCGGGGACATCGGCTACTCGGACCAGTGAGCCGCGGCGGGCACGGCGGGGCGGCAGGAGGCCGGCCCGACCCTGACGGGGAAGCCGTGGCCGGCGGAGATCGTCCGGGGCGTTGACGCGCCGTGCCCGCTCCGGGACGCTCACGTCAGCGTGAGCGTCCGGTCGTCCCCTCAGGGGGCGGACGGTTCACGTCCCGGCCGCACCGCACGCTCACACGACCTCCCGCGACGATCTCAGGACCACGCATGGGCATGTACCAGTCCCCGCAGCAGCCGTACGGTTACGGACAGCCGGTGTACCCCCGTCCGCCCGCCGGACCCGCCGTGCCGGGCCCGCCTCCCGAGGCCCTCGGCAACCAGGGTGCGCGGCTCACCGCCCGTTTCCTGGACGGGGTCTTCATGATGCTGGCCGTCGCGCTGGTGGCCGGCGCGGTCATCCTGATCCAGAACCTCACGGCGGACGACGAGATGATCGGCCTGGTCGCCGGAGTCGTCGGCTACACCGCGCTCGGCCTGGTCCTGCTCTGCTACGAACCCGTCCTGCACGCCAGGCACGGCGCCACCTACGGCAAGCAGATCTGCGGGCTGCGCGTGGCCGGGCTCGACGACGGGGGGAACCTCTCCCTCGGCCGTGCGTGGTGGCGCTGGCTGGCCGGTTTCCTGATGCAGGTGGTGCCGCTGCTGGGCCTGGTCGACGCGCTGTGGTGCCTGTGGGACGAGCCCCACCGGCAGTGCCTGCACGACAAGGCGGCCCGCAGCGTCGTCCTCAGGACCAGGGCCTGAGCCCCGGCGTGGACGGCCCCCGGAACGGGTCGCGCCCCGCACCCGGTGCCGCGGGTTCAGCCGCCGGGCGCGGGCGCATGATCAGCTGACAGGTTCTTCAAAGGTTCTTCATCACCTCCGTCCTACGGTCGGCCTGCCCGCCGCGTCCGCGGCCGGGCCCGACGCGAGGAGCGGGAGAACCGATGAACACGAACCGGGTACTGCTGGCCGCGGCGGCGTCGGTCATGGCGTTCGCGCTGACCGGCTGCGGCGACGACGACGGCGGTTCGAAGGTCCCGACGGCCGGCGGTGGCGACTCGTCCGTGTCGGCCGGGAAGACGGGCGGCGGCGACGGCGGCGGGGACGACGTCGCCGCGTACGTCGAGAGCCAGCGCAAGTGGGTCGCCTGCATGCGGGAGAACGGGATGGACCTCCCCGACCCCGACTCCAGGGGGCAGGTCGACCTGTCCGGGCAGGGCCTGGCCCTGAAGAAGGACCCGAAGTTCATCAAGGCGACCCAGAAGTGCTCGAAGCTCAAGGGCACGGTGCCGCAGGGCCTGGAGGAGGCCAACGAGCCCAGGCTCACCCCCGCGCAGATCAAGGTCAAGCGCGACTACGCCGCCTGCATGCAGAAGAACGGCGCCCCGGACTTCCCGGACCCCGGCCCCGACGGGTACGGCGGCAACGACAACTCGGGCGAGCCCGAGTGGGACCAGACCTCGGCCGGTGCCAAGCGGGCCGCGCGCCTGTGCGCACCGATCATCGGCGCGCCCACCAATCCGCCGGCCGGCAAGGGCTGACCGTGGCCGAGACGGTGACGCACCTCGACGACGCGCCGGAGACGTCTCCCGCGCCGCCGCCGCCGCACGGCCGGCACGGCCGGCGTACGGCGCTGGTCGCCTCGGCCGTGGTCCTCGTGGCGGCGGTCGCCGTGATCGGCGCCCTCGGGCTCGGCGGTGGCGGGGACGAGGGCCCGAGCGCACCGCCCCGCTCGGGGTCCGTCGTCGCGGTGAAGCGGGGGAACCTGGCCGAACGCACCGCGGTGGACGGCCGGTTGGGCTACGGCACGGAGATCCCGCTGCCGGTCAAGGCGACGGGCACCGTGACCTGGCTGCCCGAACAGGGCGAGACGGTCGGGCGCGGCGGCACGCTGCTGCGCGTCGACGACCGGCCGGTCGTGCTGCTGTACGGGATGCTGCCGATGTACCGGGACATCGGCCTGACACCCCGGGCGCCGGACCAGGAAGCGGCCGGCGACCCACAGGACCAGCAGGGGCAGGGCCGGAACGGCCCGAAGAACGGGGCCGGACCGCCCGCGGGGACCCCAGCGTCGGCGGCGCCGGACGGCGCCGGGTCCGCGGGCGGCGCCGGCAACGGGTCCGGGGACGGGACCGGCGCGACGGCCGGGGCGCCGCGTGAGCTCACGGGCATGGACGTCATGCAGTTCGAGACCAACCTGGCGGCCCTCGGCTACACCGGCTTCACCGTGGACGAGCGGTTCACCGCCGCCACCGCCCGCGCGGTCATGCGCTGGCAGAAGGACCTGGGGCTGCCCCCGACCGGGACCGTCGGCGTCGGGGACGTCATCTACTCCTCCGGCCGGGTCCGCATCGGTCACGCGGGGGTGCGCCCGGGCGCGGAGGCCGGCGAGAACGTCCTGACCTTCACCGGCACCTCGCGGAAGGTCGTCGTCGACGCCTCGGCCGCGGACGCCGCCTGGGCGGTGCGCGGCACGGACGTGCGGGTCGAGCTGCCGGACGGCAGGACGGCGCTGGGCAGGGTGGCGTCGGTGGGCAGGCAGGCGGCCGCGGCCGAGGGCGGCGGCGAGGACGGCGGCTCCCAAGGGGCGAACGCGACGGTCCCGGTCACCGTCACCGTCGAGGACCAGGCGTCCCTGGGCCGGCTGGAGAGCGGCCCGGTGACCGTCGAGTACGTGGGGCGGGAGGTCAAGGACGTGCTGACCGTCCCGGTGTCCGCGCTGGTGGCGCTGGCGGAGGGCGGGTACGGCCTGGAGACCGAGGACGGCCGGTTCGTCGCCGTGCGGACGGGGCTGTTCGCGGACGGCTCCGTGGAGGTGAGCGGCAGCGCGGTCCGCGCGGGCATGAAGGTGAGGATCCCCGAGTGAGCGGCGCTTCTCCGGCGGTCGTGGAGTTCGACAGGGTCGGCAAGACCTATCCGGGCGGTGTGGCCGCGGTCCGGGACGTGAGTCTGCGCATCGGGCGCGGCGAACTCGTCGCGGTCACCGGCCCGTCGGGCTCCGGGAAGTCCAGCATGCTGAACCTGATGGGCAGCCTCGACCGGCCCACCTCCGGGCGGGTGCTCGTCGACGGCCACGACGTGGCAAAGCTGTCCGACCGGGAGGTGTCCGCGCTGCGGGCGACCCGGATCGGCTTCGTCTTCCAGCAGTTCCACCTGGCGGTCGGCGTGCCCGTGCTGGACGCGGTGGCGGACGGCCTGCTCTACGCGGGCGTCCCGCTGCGCGCCCGCCGCGCCAGGGCGGCCGCCGCGCTGACCCGGGTCGGGCTCAGCCACCGGGTCCACCACCTGCCGCAGCAGCTCTCCGGCGGCGAGCGGCAGCGGGTGGCCGTGGCCCGCGCGGTGGTCGGCGAACCGTCCGTGCTGCTGGCGGACGAGCCGACCGGCAACCTGGACTCCGCGTCGGGTGCCGCCGTACTGACCCTGCTGCGCGAGCTGAACGCGGCGGGCACCACGGTCGTGGTGATCACGCACGACCGCGAGATCGCGGCCGAGCTGCCCCGCCGCATCGAGATGCGCGACGGCCGCCTGGTCGCCGACACCACCCGCGGCTCGACGATCGGGGCACCCCGGTGACGGACCGCACGACGAACCCGCCCGGGCCGGAGGGGCCGCACCGCCCGGACGGCGGCTCCACGGGCGACGGCGGTCCGGACGCGGAGACCCTGCGCTTCCGGGCCCTGGACCCCGACTCCCCGGACACCGCACCCGCGGACCCCGGCCCGGAGCCGGACACCACAGCCGCCCTGCCCGAACGGTCGAGGCCGCGGCTGCGCGCCGCCCGGCTCGGGCCCGCCGACGTCGTACGCCTCGGCGGCACCGGCCTGCGGACGCGGCCCCTGCGGGTCTTCCTCTCCGCCCTCGGCATCGCCATCGGCGTCGCCGCGATGATCGCGGTGGTCGGCATCTCCGGCTCCGGGCAGGCCGAGGTCGACCGCCGCCTCGACGCGCTCGGCACCAACCTCCTGCGGGTCGCGCCCGGCCAGGGGCTGGGCGGCGAGAAGGTGCAACTCCCCTACGAGGCCGTGCCGATGCTGCGCAGGATCCCGCCCGTACGGCAGGTCGCCGCCACCGGCGCGACCGGCGCCCGCGTCTACCGCAACGAGCACATCGCCATCGGCCGCACCGGCTCCCTCGACGTCCTCGCGGCCGACCGCGACCTGCTGCCGGCCGTCGGCGGCCGGGTCCACAGGGGCCGCTGGCTGGACGCGGCCACGGAGAGGTACCCGGCCGTCGTCCTCGGCGCCACGGCCGCCCAGCGGCTCGACGTCTACACACCCGGGACGCGCGTCTGGATCGGCGGCCGCTGGTTCGCGCTGACCGGCGTCCTCGACCCCGTACCACTCGCGCCGGAGCTCGACAGCGCCGCGCTGGTCGGCGGGCCGGCGGCCCGGACGTACCTCCGTTTCGACGGCCACCCCTCGATGGTCTACGTCCGCGCCGAGGACAGCGAGGTGGCGGCGGTCCGCGCGGTCCTGCCCGCCACGGCGAACCCCAAGGAGCCGGGCGAGGTGCGGGTCTCCCGGCCCTCCGACGCGCTGGCGGCCCGCGAGGCCACCGAGTCGGCGCTCACCGGGCTGCTGCTGGGCCTGGGCGGTGTGTCGCTGCTGGTCGGCGGGGTCGGGGTGGGCAACACGATGGTGATCTCGGTCCTGGAGCGCCGCCCGGAGATCGGACTGCGCCGGGCCCTCGGGGCGACCCGGGGCCAGATCCGCACGCAGTTCGTGACGGAGTCGCTGCTGCTGTCCCTCATCGGCGGACTCGGCGGCAGCGTCGTCGGAACCCTGATCACGGCGGGCTACGCCGTCAGCCGCGGCTGGCCGACGGTGGTCCCGCCCTGGGCGAGCGCGGCCGGCATCGGCTCCACCCTGCTCATCGGCATGGTCGCCGGTCTCTACCCGGCGGTGCGGGCGAGCCGGCTGTCCCCGACGGAGGCGCTGTCCGGCACCTGACCCGCGGGCCGCGGGCCGCGCGCCGCGGACAAGGGGCCAAGAAGCCCTTCCCGAGCCGAAAGGGACGGCCGGGGGGCGACGGAACGGGAGGGGCGGGGAGGAGGGGATGGACCACGGGACGCCCGCGGCGGCGTACGGGGAAGGGGCGGCCTCCCGCATGACCGCCCCTGACGTGCTGTCACGCCCCTGTGCGGCGTGGTCGTGCGGACCTGCTAGAAGCCGCAGTACTCGAGGCTGCCGCCGTTGCTCAGCAGGTCGTCCCGGACCCAGCCGTACACCTTGTCGGTGTCGTTGCGCAGGTACGTCCAGGTGTAGCCGTCGTTGCCCACGGTGTAGCAGTGGTAGTCCAGCTTGTCGTTGCTGTACGCGATCCCCCTGCTCGTACAGCCCGTGCTGGAGCCGGAGCGCTCGTTGGCGCCGTTGGCGAAGTACCCCCAGGACGAGCCGTCCTTGTCGCCGGCCGTGGCCCCGCAGGACGCGTGGGCGGAGGCAGAGGTGGCGGTGGCCACCGGAACGGCCAGGGCCGCCAGGGCGACCGCGGGAAGCAATGCGGCGAGTCGACGCTTCACTGTGAACCCCCATAAGTGTCGTCGGCAGTGCGGCTCCGGTACCGGAGGCACCGGAGCGGTCGGAGCGCCGCCGCGTCTTTCGAATGCGTGCGGCGTAAGCACCTTCGCCACCCGACGGACCTGAAGAAAGCGTTCCGCGGTCGTTTGGCTCCTTTCGGTGCCCACGAGGCCTGAACCAATCCGGGTGAAAAACAGCCATTCGGGGGATGAGCCGACGGAAGGGTCACTCATGCGGCATATACGCCGGCCGCCGGCGGGACATCCCCCACCCGAAGAGAACCGATCGAAGGAGCACCGTTGAGGGCACGCGTCGGGACGGCCGGAACTGGGGAAACGCGATGACTTTCCGGTTCCGCATCCTGGGTCTGGTCATGCTGGTCGCCCTGACCGCCACCGCCGCCACCGCGTGGCTCACTTTGCGTCAGGCCAATCGCCAGGTCCGGGAGACCGTCAGCGCCGGGCAGCAGGAGGTCTCCCGGATCACCGGCGAACTCCGGGCCTACGGATTCGCGCACGGCACCTGGCGCGGCCTCTCGCCCACGGTGCGTGAACTGGCCCGGGACACCGGACAGCGCGTCCGGGTCGCCACCGAGACAGGCGCCCTCCTCGCCGACTCCGACGCCCTGGCGGGCCGCGAGCCCCGGCCCCTGAGCGGCCGGCCCGCGGTCGTGGTCGACGCCCGGCCCGTCCTGCGGCTGCCCGCCGGGCAGCCGCCCCAGCTCTCGGTCAAGACGGCGGCCACCGCGGTCGCCAACTACCGTTCCTCGGCGGCCTACGCGGCCTGCCTGACCGGATCGGGCGCCGACGTCACCACGCGCCAGGACGACCTGGGCGTCCCCCGGGTCACCACGGAGGACCGGTCCGCGCGGTGCCAGGAGCCGCCCCGCGGCGCCGACCCGCGCACCCCCGACGACCTGCGGGCCCTGCGCGCCTGCGAGCCCGTGCAGCCCCTCGCCCCCTGCCTGCAGCGGGTGTTCAACGAGCGCACCGCCTCCGTCGCCCCGCCCCGCCTGGAGGTCCACCTCGGCTACCGGGACGAGTCCCCGCCCACCCTCGCCGCCGCGCCCACCGTCGCCGTCGCGGCCGGTGTCGCCCTGGCCGCCCTCCTCGGCGCACTGCTGCTGAGCCGGGCCGTCCTGCGCCCGGTCCGGGCCATGACCCTCGCCGCCAAGGGGCTCGGCGAAGGCGACCTGGGCCGGCGCGTGCCCGTCTCGGGGCGGGACGAGATCGCCCAGCTCGGCGGCGCCTTCAACCGGATGGCCGCCTCCATCCAGGCCGGCGAGGAGCGCCAGCGCCGGCTCACCGGGGACATCGCGCACGAGCTGCGCACCCCCCTGGCCAATCTGCGCGGCTACCTGGAGGCCCTGCGGGACGGGGTGGTCGAACCCACGCCCGAGCTGCTGGCCTCCCTGCACGAGGAGGCGCTGCTCCAGCAGCGGATCGTCGACGACCTGCAGGACCTCGCCCTGGCCGAGGCCGGGGCGCTCACGTACCACCGCTGCGAGGTCGACCTGCGGGAGCTGCTCGACACCAGCCGCACCGCCCACCGCGCGCAGGCCGAGACGGCGGGCGTCGCCCTGGAGCTGGACGCGCCGCACCCGGTGCACGTGCGTGCGGACCCCGACCGGTTGCGCCAGGCCGTCGGCAACCTCCTCGGCAACGCCCTGCGCGCGACGGGCGCCGGCGGCACCGTGACCCTGGCTCTGCGCCCGGACGGCGAGCGGGCGGCCGTGGAGGTGCGGGACACCGGCACGGGCATACCGCAGGAGGACCTGCCGCACCTCTTCGACCGCTTCTGGCGGGCGGACCCGTCACGGGGCAGGGCGACCGGGGGCAGCGGGCTGGGGCTGTCCATCGCCCGCCAGATCGTCACGGACCACGGCGGGACGATCGGCGTGCGCAGCACGGTCGGCGCGGGGACGACGTTCACGATCACTCTGCCGGCGAGGCACGGCGACGCGACGGAAGGCGACTGAACGCACGGCACTGGACGAACGCAACCGGCCGGCGTCAGGACGGCGCGGGGCCGGGGCCGCCGTCCGCGAGGCGGTACCCCCGCCCGTACACCGTCTCCAGGTGGCGGGGCCGCCGCGGATCCGCCTCCAGCTTCCGCCGGAGGTTCATCACGTGCGCGTCGACGGTCCGCTCCAGCACGTCCCGGTCGAAACCGAAGACACGCTCGATGATCTGCGCCCGGGTGAAGACCCGGCCCGGCTCACGGGCCAGCGTCTCCAGCACCGCGAACTCCTTGGCGGTCAGCGTCACCGGCCGCCCGGCCACCCGCACCTCGAACCGCGCGGTGTCCAGCTCCACCTCGCCCACCCGCAGCACCGCCGGCCCGGCGCCTCCCGCTCCTCTCGACCGGCGCAGCAACGCCCTTACCCGCGCGGTCAGTTCGCGGGGACTGTAGGGCTTGGTGAGGTAGTCGTCGGCGCCGAGGTCCAGACCGAGGAGCATGTCCTCCTCGGTCGTACGCGCGGTGAGCAGCAGAATGGGGACGTCCGATTCGGCCCGGAGAATGCGGCACACGTCCAGTCCGTCGACCAGGGGCAGCATCACGTCCAGAACGATGAGGTCCGGACGCGCCGACCGGGCCCGTTCCAGCGCCGCGCGGCCGTCGGCCACGACCTGCACCGCGTTTCCTTCGCGCTCCAGATAGATGCGCATCAGCCGAGACTGTTTCTCGTCGTCCTCGGCCACCAGAATGCGAGCGTTCAACGCCTCTCCCCCCAGCGAAATCGCGCGTCCCGGGAACCGTCATACAACAGGGCCCGCGGATTTCCGACCCGGTCGGGAATTCCCCCGGCCGCACGGACCGGCCCTCCACTCCGCCGGCGGCGCCCGCGCGGCATGACCGCGAAGCCCCCGGAGGATCCACGCAGCAGGGTCACACAGGCTGCACACGGTCTGGCGATGGCGCCGTTAGCGTTGCTGGCCGCTCGACTCCCCATGCGCGCGGCCGGGACGCGACCCCGTGGTCCTCCGGCACGGCCCTTCAGGAAGACCGCAGATGGACTACTGCTCCTCGTGCCGTCGGCACCTCAACGGCGCCCTGGTGTGCCCCGGCTGCGGCGCCTACGCCCCGGACATCGCACCGGTGAACCCCGGGGGCCGTACCGTCCCGGCCCCGCGCGTGACGATGGCCGTCCCATCGGCGGCCGGCGCCCGCAACGTCCCTCTGCCGGACGCCTGGCGCGAGACCGTCCGGCCCGGCGACGACGAGGCGGCCGCTGTGCGGGACGACTCGGCGGACGACGCACCCGACGGGCCGGCGGACACCGGGCCCGTCCGTGCGGGCCGGGCGGCACGGCGACGCCGGCGCGTGCAGTGGAAGAAGACGCAGCGGCGTGCGCTGGTCGCGACCGCGGTCGCACTGGTCGGCGGTGGCCTGACCGTCGCCTCGATGGACCGGCACACCGGCGGCCGGGCACAGGCCGCCACCGGTCCGGAGATCGCGGGTGCCGTCGGCGAGGACCCGGCGGACGGGACGGTCCCCTCGTCGAGTCACCTGACCGGTCGGCGGTCCGCGGCCGCGCCGGGCCCGCAGTCACCCGCGGCCGGCCACCGGCACCACCCCTCCGCCCCCGCGTCCCGGCTCGCCACGCCCGACGCGCGGCCGGACACCGCCCTCCCGCCCGCCCCGAGGGCGCCGATCGCACCGTCCGTGCCGCAGCAGCCCGGCACCACCGTCCCGCCCTCCGCCGGCGCGCACCCCGCCGACGCGGGGGCGGGAAGCAACCGGCCGGCCGGCACGACCCAGCAGACGCCCCCGCCCGCACCCCCGGCCACCGGCGGAACGAACCCGGAGACACCCCCCTCGACCGGCTCCCCGTCCGACCCCACGACCTCCCCGACGTCGCCGTCGCAGCTCTGCCTGCTGGTGCTCTGCATCAGCTGACCGCCGCACGCACGCGGCGGGTCCGGTCGCCCGGGCGGCCGCACGGAGATCAGTCGCCCGGCTTCTCGTCGAAGCTCGCGAAGTAGGCCGCGGCCATGTCCTCGTCGGCGTGGCCCTGGGCGGCGGCGCGGGCGAGGCGTTCGGCCGCGGCGGCGGCCACGTCCAGCCGGACGCCGTGCCGTTCGCCCGCGCCGACGATGAGGCGGGCGTCCTTCTCCGCGGTCGCCACCGCGAAACTCGGCGGGGTCAGCCGGCCGTCGAGGACGGCAGCGGCCTTGGCCCGCAGATAGCCCATGTCCAGCGGGCCGTCGGCGATGAGGTCGAAGAACCGCTGCGGGTCCACGTCCAGTCCCCGGGCCAGGGCCAGCACCTCGCCGGTCGCCGCGGTGACCGCGAGGACCCAGCTGTTGGCGACGAGCTTCAGCCGCGTGGCGCTGCCCGCGGCACCGTCCTCACCGGTCCAGACGGTCCGGGCGCCCACCGCGTCGAAGACCGGCGTCACCGCGTCCCGGCCCTCCTCGGGCCCCGCGGCCAGCACGGTGAGCTGTCCGGCCTCCGCGGGCTGGCGGGTGCCGAGCACCGGGGCGTCGTAGAACACCAGGCCGTGCTCACGGGCCAGGTCCGCCAGTTCCCCGACGGACTCCACCCCGACGGTGGTCGACTGCACCCAGGCCGCACCGGACGGCAGCGCGGGTGCGGCCTCGCGCATGACCTCCCGCACTGTGGCGCCGTCGTACAGCATGGTCACGACGACGTCGGCGTCCCGCACCGCCTCGGCCAGAGTGGCGGCGACCTGGGCGCCGTCCTCGGCGAGCGGCTCGGCCTTGGCGGCGGTGCGGTTCCAGACGCGGACGGTGTGTCCGGCCTTCACGAGGTTGCGGGCCATGGCGGCCCCCATGATCCCGGTGCCCAGGACGCTCACGGTGCGGGTCTCGGTCATGTCGTCGACTTCCTGATTCCGTGCGGTCGGTACGGCGGCTTCCTGACCGTTGGGTCGGTACCGCGGCGCGAGCGGCGAGCCACGCCGGCCGTCGCGCGATCACGCCGCGCGGCCATCATGCGCGCTCGCCCGCACGCCGTCCCCGCGTACCCCCGCCGAGCCACCCGCACCCCCGCCCGGCCCCGGCCTCAGGCGAGCTTGTTCAGCAGCTCGTCGGCGACCGGCGCCGAGGACGCCGGGTTCTGGCCGGTGACGAGCGTGCGGTCGACCTGGACGTGCGGCGCCCACGACTCCCCCACCTCCACCTTCAGACCCGCCTCGGTCAGCCGGTCCTGCAGCAGCCACTTCGCCTTCTCCGCGTTGCCCGCGAGCCGCTCCTCGTCGTTGGTGAAGGCGGTGACGTGGTAGCCGGCGAAGGCGTTGCGGCCGTCCTCCTTCACCGCCGCCAGCAGCGCGGCCGGGCCGTGGCAGACCACGCCGACCGGCAGGCCGCCTTCCAGGGCGCCGGTGAGGACACGGCCCGAGTCGGCGTCGACCGCCAGGTCCTCCATGGGGCCGTGGCCGCCGGGGACGTACACGGCGTCGTAGTCGTCCGGCCGTACGTCGGCGAGCGCCACCGGGCGCGCGAACTCGGGGGCGGTCTCGATCACCTGCCGCAGACGGGCCGCCTCCTCCTCGCCGCCCACCGCCTCGGGGGCGAGGCTCGCCGGGTCGACCGGGGACACGACGCCGCCCGGGGTGGCCACGGTGACCTCGTGACCGGCGGCCTTGAACGCCTCGAACGGAACGACCGCCTCCTCGGCCCAGAAACCGGTGCGGTGCTTGCTGCCGTCGGCCAGGGTCCACTGGTCGGCCGCGGTCATCACGAAAAGGATCCTCGCCATGGTCGTGTCTCTCCTCGAAGTCGTGCGGGGTACGGACGATCTCGACGGTAGGAGGGCAGGCCATCGGCGAGCCAATAGGACAGCCGATGACAGCCATCGGAACCTCGATGTACTCGAGAAGCGGGTGCCACGGCACGGGCGCACCAACCGTGGCTGCCGAGCCCGCCGCACCAGGCGCACGGCACTCGCCCACGTGAGCCATGCGTACGGCAGCCGGCGACGCACGGGCATCCGCACCCGCACCCGCAGCCGCCCACGCACGGCAGGGGCCGTGTCGGGGGGTGTCCGCCCGCAGCGGCCGGCGCGTCGACCCGGGTGCGCCGGTGAGCGACGGCACTCGCGCCGGTCCGAGGA
>NZ_JBEYXZ010000059.1:0-22707 GCF_040645305.1 Streptomyces sp. NPDC046831
GTCATTCTGAAGAACGACGGCGACCCTCGCGGCACCCGTATCTTCGGCCCGGTGGGCCGTGAGCTGCGCGAGACGAAGTCCCGTCGTCCGCCAGCAGGCGGGACTTCGCGGACACGGCCCAGGACCGCTGCCGCCACGCACCCGCCGCGGTCGATCCGCGGCCCTTCACCTGTCCACCGTCCCCCGCCGCCGGCCCGTCCTCGCGCACCCGCCGGACCGGAAGCTCCCGGTCCGGGTGAGGGTTCGGCCGGCGCACGAGTCTGGAGCCTCTCTGATGCACCTCGACCACTTCCACACCGGTCCCGCCGCCGTCGGCGCGGACGCCCACCGCCCGGACGGCACACGCCGTGCCCTGCGCATCGGCCTGGGCGGACCCGTCGGGTCCGGCAAGACCGCCACCGTCGCCGCGCTCTGCCGGGCGCTGCGCGACGAACTGTCCCTCGCCGTGGTCACCAACGACATCTACACGCGGGAGGACGCCGAGTTCCTGCTGCGGGAGGCCGTCCTGCCGCCGGAGCGGATCATGGCCGTCGAGACGGGCGCCTGCCCGCACACGGCCATCCGCGACGACATCTCGGCCAACCTGGAGGCCGTCGAGGATCTGGAGGAGGCCGTCGGCCCCCTGGACCTCGTCCTCGTGGAGTCCGGTGGGGACAACCTCACCGCCACCTTCTCCCGGGGCCTCGTCGACGCGCAGATCTTCGTGATCGACGTCGCCGGCGGAGACGACGTCCCGCGCAAGGGCGGACCCGGCGTGACCACCGCCGACCTGCTCGTCGTCAACAAGACCGACCTGGCCCCGTACGTCGGCTCCGACCTGAGGCGGATGGCCGCCGACGCCCGGGCCGCGCGGGGCGGACTCCCGGTCGTCCTGCAGTCGCTGCGCGGCGAGGACGGCGTGTCCGGCGTCGCCGGCTGGGTGCGGGCGCGGCTGGCCGCGTGGACGGCATGACGGCGACCGGCGTCCGGGCCACCGCGCGGATCGCCGCCCGGGACGACGGCCGGGGCGGCACGGCCCTGCCCGTCCTGGACGGCGAGGGGCCGCTCGCACCGAGGCGCACCCGGGGGAGCGGCGGCGAGGCGCGGGTCGTTCTTGTCGGCGCGATGAGCGGTCCTCTCGGCGGCGACCACTTCACCGTCGGGGCGGACGTGGCGGAGGGCGCCCGGCTGCGGGTCGGCTCGGCCGCCGCCACGCTCGCGCTGCCGGGTCCGACGAAGGAACCGGCACGCTACGACGTCCGGCTCACCGTCGCCGACGGAGCCGAACTGCAGTGGCTGCCCGAGCAGCTCATCTGCGCCGCGGCGAGCGAACTGTACGTCACCACGCGCGTCGAACTCGCCCCCACCGCCCGGCTGGTGCTGCGGGAGGAACAGGTACTCGGGCGCGCCGGCGAGGAGCCGGGCAGGCTCGGCAGCCGTCTCACCGTCCGGATCGGGGGCCGCACCGTCCTGGACCAGGAACTGGCGTGCGGACCGGGCGCACCGGGCGGCTGGGACGGTCCCGCCGTCCTGTCCGGGCACCGGGCCCTGGGACAGCTCCTGGTCGTCCGGCCGGAGTTCGCCGCGGCGCCCGTCGCACCGTGTGTGGTGGGGGAGAGCGCCGTGCTCGTACCGCTCTCCGGCCCCGCCGCGCTGGTCACCGCGGTGGCCCCGGACGCGCTGCTGCTGCGCGGAATGCTCGACGACGCCCTGGGCGCCCTCGATCCGCTCCGCTGAGCGGAACATCGCACGTCGGTTATCGGATTGGCAAAGAAGGTCAACGAACCCTGTTGCTGAAGACCCCTCAGCGGCGAGGATCCCCCGTACCAATTCGCAACGATGCACGGGAGGGTCCCACTTGAGGGACATGAGACCGAAGAACCGGGTCCTGGCGCTCGGTTCGGCCGGCGCGCTCGTCACGGCGACCCTGATAGCCGGCGCCGTGTCGGCGCCCGCGGCGAACGCGGCCGCAGGTCACGGCTACGACCGCGAGGCACGTGGCGCCACGATCGCGGCGGCCCGCGCCGCGAAGGCCGGCATCGACTGGCAGGACTGTCCGGCCGACTGGGGGCTCGCCAAGCCCATCCAGTGCGGCTACGTCACCGTGCCGCTGGACTACGCGAAGCCGTTCGGCAAGCAGATCAAGCTCGCCGTCGACCGCGCCAGGAACACCGGCACTGCGCAGGAGCGCCAGGGCGCGCTCATCTACAACCCCGGCGGCCCGGGCGGCTCCGGCCTGCGTTTCCCGACGCGGGTCACCAACAAGAACGCGCTGTGGGCGAACACGGCGAAGGCCTACGACTTCGTGGGCTTCGACCCGCGCGGCGTCGGCCGCTCGGCGCCCATCTCCTGCGTCGACCCGCAGGAGTTCGTCAAGGCGCCGAAGGCCGACCCGGTGCCCGACTCCGAGGCCGACAAGCGCGCCCAGCGCAAGCTGGCCGCCGAGTACGCCGACGGCTGCTACGAGCGCAGCGGCGAGATGCTGCCGCACATGACCACGCCGAACACCGCGCGCGACCTGGACGTCATCCGCGCCGCCCTCGGTGAGAAGAAGCTCAACTTCCTGGGCGTCTCCTACGGCACCTACCTCGGCGCCGTCTACGGCACCCTCTTCCCGGGCCACGTCCGGCGCATGGTCGTCGACAGCGTCGTCAACCCGGACCGCGACAACATCTGGTACCAGGCCAACCTGAACCAGGACATCGCCTTCGAGGGCCGCTGGAAGGACTGGCAGGACTGGGTCGCCGCCAACGACGCGGCCTTCCACCTGGGCACCACCCGCGCCGCCGTCCAGGCCAAGTGGCTCCAGCTGCGCGCCACCGCCAAGAAGAGCCCGATCGGCGGGGTCGTCGGCCCGGCCGAGCTGATCTCCTTCTTCCAGAGCGCGCCGTACTACGACTCCGCGTGGGTGCCGGTCGCCACGGTGTTCAGCAAGTACGTCGCCGGTGACACGCAGGCGCTGGTGGACGCGGCTGCCCCCGACATGTCGGACACCGCGGGCAACATCTCCTCGGAGAACGGCAACGCCGTCTACACCGCCGTCGAGTGCGCCGACGCCAAGTGGCCCACCAGCTGGCAGAAGTGGGACCGGGACAACACCCGGCTCCACCAGGACTACCCGTTCATGACCTGGGCCAACGCCTGGATGAACCTGCCCTGCGCCACCTGGCCGGTCAAGCAGCAGACCCCGGTGAACGTCACGACCGGCAAGGGCCTGCCGCCGGTGCTGATCGTGCAGTCCGAGCGTGACGCGGCCACCCCGTACGAGGGCGCCGTCGAGCTGCACAAGCGCTTCAAGGGCTCCCGCCTGATCACCGAGAAGGACGCGGGCTCGCACGGTGTGACCGGCCTGGTCAACCCGTGCATCAACCAGCGGGTCGACACCTACCTGCTCACCGGCAAGGTGGACGCCGCGGACGTGACCTGCGCTCCGCACGCCACGCCGAAGCCGTAAGCACGCCGCGCACGACGAGGGGCGGCCGGGTCGACCGGCCGCCCCTTCGTCGTGCCCGGACGTCAGCTCAGCGGGGCGCGTGGCAGCCTGCGCTCCCGGTGCCGCTTCCCCTTCCTCGCCGCGGCCTGCCCGGCCTTGGCCACGGCCGCGTACTCGTCGACGTACTCCTGCTCGGACAGCGTCAGGATGGCGTACATGATCTCGTCGGTCACGGCCCGCAGGACCGTCTTCTCGTTCTCCAGGCCCGCGTAGCGGGAGAAGTCCAGGGGCTCGCCGAAGCGGATGACGACGGGGTGGATGTGCGGGACGACCTTGCCCGGCGGCTGCGCCTCGAAGGTGCCGATCATGGCGCACGGGACGACGGGCACCTGTGCCCTGAGCGCCATGACCGCGACGCCCACCTTGCCCTTGTAGAGCCGGCCGTCGTGCGAACGGGTGCCCTCGGGGTAGATGCCGAGCAGCTCGCCCCTGCGCAGTACCCCGAGGCCCTCGCGGATCGCGGCCTGGCCGGCCTCCTTCCCGGAGCGGTCCACCGGAATCTGCCCGGCGCTGCGGAAGAAGGCGGCGGTCAGCCGGCCCTTGATGCCGGGACCGGTGAAGTACTCGGCCTTCGCCAGGAAGGTGATGCGCCGCTTGAGGACCGCGGGCATCAGGAAGTGGTCCGAGAACGACAGGTGGTTGCCGGCGATGATGGCGGGCCCGGACGCCGGCACGTGGTCGAGCCCCTCGATGCGCGGCCGGAACACCAGTCTCAGCAGGGGACCCAGCAGCACGAACTTGAGCAGGTAGTAGAACAAGGGGTCGCTCCTCACTCGTCCGAGTCGGCTCAACTGCCGCGTTCTCGCAGGTCAACCCACGTGTGGTGAGGTGCCAGTCTAGGGGCAGGCACCGTCCCGGGGAACGGGGCCGTCGCTCCCATGCTGCCCCGGAGCAGGCCCCGGCGACAGGTGGCGGCGGCAGGCCGGGGCCGGAAGAAGGACGGCGGCGCCTCCGCGTGCCCGGAACCGGCGCGGCACCTCCGCGTGCCCGGAACCGATGCCGCGTCAGCCGTGACCCCGGCCTGCCCGGCGGGCAGCGACACCGACGCCGTGCACGAGCGCACCGGCCCGTACCGGCCCCGCGTGCCGGGCCGCCGCCACGCCCGAGCCGGTCATCCCGCTCGGGATCTTGCGCGCCTCGACGAACACGGCGGCGACCAGCAGCAGCACGCCACCGCTCGCCAGGGCGGCCGTCTGCCGGGACGCCCAGTCGAACTGGTTGCCGGCCAGGGAGGACCCGCGGTGCCGAGGTCCTCGCCCTCGCCCGGCACGTGCCGCGCCGCCGGCATCCTGAGTGACGCCATGCGGTCCGGCGGCGAGCGGTGCCCGCGGGCCGGCGGCGGTTGCGTAGGATGCCTCCATGACTTCCGGCTCGCACACCCGCTCCGCGCTGAGCGGTGGTGCCCGCCGGATGGTGCTCGTCCTGGTCCTGCTGGCCGGGGTGCTGGCCATGCACGGGCTGGCCCCCGCCATGTCGCCGGCGGCGTCCTCCCCGTCCGCCGCCGGCGGCGCGATGATGGCGCCCGGTGCCGGGGCGGAGGAGACGTCGTCCGCGGACTCCGGGGCCCGGAGGCCGCCGTTCGCGGAGGCCCGAAGGGTGGCCTCCGCGGATTCCGGCACGCACGGAGTGACGGTGACGCCTCCTGGTCCGGATGCCGCCGGACGGGTTGCGTCGCCGGTCTCCCGTGCCGCCGGGGCCCCGTCGGCCCGCGCCCTGCCGGACCCGGCTGCCGCCGGGCCCGCCGTCGCGGTGTCTGCGCACGCGAGGTCCGCACCCCACGCCGCGGCCGGTCCCGTCCACACCGCCGGCGGCTCCTGCCGGCACCTGTCCGGCGCGGACCCGGACGGCACGGCCGTCCACCACGCCGACGGCACGTGCGCGGCGGCCGGTACGTCCACCGCCTACGCGCCGCCCGCCCTGCCGGCCGCGTCGGCGGCCTCCGGTGCTCCCGCCGCCTCCGGCGGCCTGACGCCCGCCGGGGCGGCCGGCAGCCGGGCCCCGCCCGACCTGTCCCAGCTCCAGATCCTGCGGATCTAGACGCGCCCGCACGCCGCCCCGCCCGGGGTGACGTGCTCCGGTCCGTCCCACGATCCGCCGTTCCCGCGTGCCTTGACCGCGGGCGCATCCAAGGAGCTCTCCACCCATGGCACTTCGCCGTTTCCCCGTCCGCCGGGCCGCCGGGCTCGCCGCCGTCGCGACCGCCGCCCTGCTGCTGACCGCCTGCGGCGGCGGCGACTCCTCGCCCTCCGGCGCCGCGGGCCACTCCGGCCACGGCACCAGCACCACCGCCCCGTCCTCGACCGCCCCGGCGCGGAAGGGCGGGCACAACGCGCACGACGTCACGTTCGCGCAGGAGATGATCCCGCACCACCGCCAGGCCGTCGCCATGGCCCGCCTGGCGCCGCAGAGGGCGAAGTCCCAGGAGGTCAAGGACCTCGCCGCCGCGATCAGTGAGGCGCAGGACCCCGAGATCCGGACCATGACCGGGTGGCTGCGGGCCTGGGGCGAGGACGTCCCGGCCGACGACGGCTCCGGCATGGCGGACATGCCGGGCATGCACCACTCGGGCGCGTCGATGCCCGGCATGGTGCCGGACGCCGGCATGGAGGAGCTGGGGACACTCAGCGGTGACGCCTTCGACAAGGCGTTCCTGCGCATGATGGTCGGCCACCACGAGGGTGCCGTCGAGATGGCGAGGGCCGAGCAGGCCCAGGGCGGCTACGGCCCCGCCAAGCAGATGGCCGGGTCGATCGTCGCCTCGCAGTCGGCCGAGATCAGCGCGATGAGGAAGATGCTCGGCAGCCGATAGGCCCGCCCGTCCCGCCCGTCCCGGAGCGGCCGCGTGCCCGCGGCTGCTCCGGGGCGTCGCCGGGGGCGCCGACCTGCGGAATACCCCTGGGGGGTATAGCGTTACGTCTGGCGGACACCCGATCATCACGGGAGGCGACGATGGACCACGCGGCACACGCACACCGTCCGGAAAAGCGCCGAGCGGACCAGGAGCACGAGCGGCACGGGCACCCCGGCCACGGGCAGCAGCCCGGCTCCGCCGCTCACCCGCACGCCGGCCACGCAAGCCACGGCCAAGCAAGCCACGGTCAGGCCGACCACGGCCACGCCCCGGGCACGTCCTGGCGCACGGCCGTCCAGGCCACCCTGCACTGCCTCACCGGCTGCGCCGTCGGCGAGATCCTCGGCATGGTCGTCGGCACCGCCGCCGGCCTGCACAACGCGGCCACCGTCGTCCTCTCCGTCACCCTGGCCTTCGTCTTCGGCTACGCGTTCACGATGCGCGGTGTGGTCCGGGCCGGGGTGCCCGTGAGGCAGGCGCTGCGGATCGCCCTCGCCGCCGACACCGTGTCCATCGCGGTGATGGAGCTGATCGACAACACCGTGATGGTCGGCGTGCCCGGCGCGATGGAGGCGGGCCTCACCGACCCGCTGTTCTGGACCTCGCTGGCCGGCTCCCTCGCCCTGGCGTTCGTCCTGACCACCCCGGTCAACCGGTGGATGATCGGCCGCGGCAAGGGGCACGCCGTCGTGCACGCCCACCACTGACGCCCGGTGCCGCCACCGGCCGCCGCCCCCCGGGGGGACGCGTCCCCGGCGGGCGGCGGGGGCCTCCTCAGCGGGGAGGCGGCGGCGCGGAAGGCCGGGCGCGATGCGGGCGCCGCCGATGCGTCGCCGCGCCGGTCAGCAGGGCCACCCCGAGGCAGAACAGCAGGGCCAGCGCGAGACCGGCGCTGAAGACCTCCAGCGTGTTCATGGTGGCGATGTCGTTGCCGAGCACCGACACCGTGTACTCGGGTCCGCCGGACAGGTTGCCGGCGATGGCCAGGGCGACGAACGCGCCCGTGGCCGCGAGGAGCAGCAGGCCGATGAAGATCATGGGAGTCATCTCCTCGGGACGTCCCGTCTGCGCGGAGGGTACCCGCATCGAAGGCGCGCCCACGCGGGGCACCACCCGGCCTCCGCGGTGCCGGGGGAGCACGGGCCGGCCCGGGCCGGTGCGCGGCAGCCCGCCGGCCGGAACCAGGGCGGCCGCCCGGCGAAGAGGTGCGGTCCCGCGCTGCGCCGGGTACCCGGCCGGCGCAGCGCGGTGATCGGCACCGCCGGCCGGAGGAAGGAAGAAGGGAAGAAGGAGGCAGCGTGATGGCCCAACAGGTACGCGACATCATGACCAGCCGGCCCGTCACGGTCGAACCGCGGACCTCGGTGACCGCGGTGGCCCGGCGCATGCGGGAGGAGGACATCGGAGCCGTCCTGGTGACGGAGGGCGACCGGCTGCGTGGCCTGGTCAGCGACCGTGACCTGGTGGTGCGGGTGCTGGCGGACGGCGGCGATCCCGAGCAGCGGACGGTCGCCTCCGTGTGCAGCGGCGACCTCGTCACCGTGACCCCGGACGAGGACCTCGACCGCGCGGTCGAGCTGATGCGCGCACACTCCGTGCGCCGCCTGCCGGTCGTCGAGGGCGACCACCCCGTGGGCATCCTCTCCCTCGGCGACACGGCCATCGAGCGGGACCCCGGTTCGGCGCTCGGGGACATCAGCGCGGCGAAGCCCAACCAGTAGCCCCGAAGACATCGTCCGCGTGCCCGGGGGCGCCGGCCTCGCGCCGGCGCCCCCGCACCCGTCGGCCGCCGGTGTCAGACCGGGCCGGGCCCCTGCGCCAGCACCTTCGCCAGGGACCCCAGCGCCGACCGCAGTTCCTCCTCGGTGATGGTCAGCGGCGGCGCCAGCCGGATCGTGGAGCCGTGGGTGTCCTTCGCCAGGACACCCTCCCGCATGAGCCGTTCGCTGATCTCACGGCCGGTGCCGATGGCCGGGTCGACGTCGACGCCCGCCCACAGTCCGCGGGAGCGGAAACCGACCACGCCCGCGCCGACCAGCTGGGTCAGCCCGTCCCGCAGGACGGCGCCCAGCTCGGCCGCCCGGCGCTGGAACTCGCCCGTCTCCAGCAGTCCGACCACGGCCGTGCCCACCGCGGCCGCCAGCGGGTTGCCGCCGAACGTGGAGCCGTGCTCGCCCGGCCGCAGCACGCCCAGCACCTCGCGGCTGCCGACGACCGCCGACACCGGTACGATGCCGCCGCCCAGCGCCTTGCCGAGCAGCACCACGTCCGGGACCACACCCTCGTGCTCGACGGCCAGGGTGCGCCCCGTGCGGCCGAGGCCCGACTGGATCTCGTCCGCGACGAACAGGCAGCCGGCGCGGCGGGTCAGGTCCCGCACGCCCGTCAGGTAGCCGTCCGGCGGAACGACGACGCCCGCCTCGCCCTGGATCGGTTCGATCAGCACGGCCGCCGTCGTCTCGTCGACGGCCGCCTCCATCGCCGCCAGGTCGCCGTAGGGCACGACCCGGAAGCCCGGGGTGAACGGGCCGAAGCCCGACCGCGCCGTCTCGTCCGTGGAGAAGCTGACGATCGTCGTCGTCCGGCCGTGGAAGTTGTCCGCGGCGACCACGATCGTCGCCCGGTCGGCCGGGACGCCCTTGACGTCGTAGGCCCACTTGCGGGCCACCTTGATGCCGCTCTCCACCGCCTCGGCGCCGGTGTTCATCGGCAGCACCATGTCCTGGCCGGTGAGTGTCGCGAGCCGCTCGGCGAACCCGGCGAGCCGGTCGTTGTGGAAGGCCCGCGAGGTCAGCGTCAGCAGGTCGAGCTGGCGGTGCGCCGCCTCGATCAGCGCGGGGTGGCGGTGGCCGAAGTTGAGGGCCGAGTAGCCGGCCAGCATGTCCAGGTACCGGTTGCCCTCGACGTCCTCCACCCAGGTGCCCTCGGCCCGGGCCACGACCACGGGCAGCGGGTGGTAGTTGTGCGCGAGGACGGGCTCCTCGGCGCGGATCAGCTCCGCGGACGAGCGGGCGGCGGCGGACGTACGGGCGGGTGCCGTCATGAGCGGATCTCCTGGGTGCAGCACTTGATGCCACCGCCGGCCTTGTGGAACTCGGACAGGTCGACGGGGACGGGGACGTAACCACGGCGGGCGAGCTGATCGGCGAGGGCCGTCGCCCCGGGCGAGACGAAGACGTGGCACCCGTCGGAGACGGCGTTCAGCCCGAACGCCATCGCGTCCTCGCGGGTGGCGAGCACGGCGTCCGGGTACAGCCGGGCCAGTACCTCGCGGCTGCCCGGAGAGAAGGCCTCCGGGTAGTACGCGACGTTGTCGTCGTCGAGCACGAACAGCGCCGTGTCGAGGTGGTAGAAGTACGGGTCCACCAGCGTCAGGCCGATGACCGGGACGCCGAAGAACTCCTGCACCTCCCGGTGGGCCTGCAGGGTCGTGCGGAAACCGGTGCCGGCGAGGATCCAGCGCCCCGCGGGCACCAGGTCGCCCTCGCCCTCGCACACCGACTCCGGCCGGTAGACCTCAAAACCGGCCGCCTTGAACCACGTGTCGTAGGGGAGGGACTCCGGGCGCCGCTGGGGCGCGTGGAAGAGGGAGCCGAAGACACGGCCGTCGAGGACGACCGCAGCGTTGGCGGCGAAGACCATGTCGGGCAGGCCGGGGACCGGCTCCACGGTCTCGACGGTGTGTCCGTGGGCGCGGTAGGCGCTCACCAGCGCCTGCCACTGCGCCTGGGCGCGTCCGGCGTCGACGGGGGCGTCGGGATGCATCCAGGGGTTGATCGCGTACTGCACGGCGAAGTGTCTGGGTTCGCAGACGAGGAAGCGCCGGCGGCGCGGCACACGGCTGTCGGGCACGAAGGGGTTCCTCCGCTTCCTGGCGTGTCGACTGGGGTTGAGACGAGAGTAAGAACGGACGGAGACGGGCGACAAGCGACCAAAGCTGCGTGCCGGAGCAGGAACGCTGCGTCTTCTCCCCGCTCAGCGCACGTCTGCTGCGTCTTCGGGCGCGGCGTGGCTGGCGCCGGCCTCCGGGCTCTCCGGCAGCAGGTGGGAGAGCACCATCACGCTGATCGTCTTCCGGATGAACGGCTCCGTCCGGATCCGCTCCAGCACCTCCTCGAAGTGCTCCACGTCCCGCGCCCGCACGTGCAGCAGCGCGTCCGCGCCGCCGGTGACCGTCATCGCAGCCGTGATCTCCGGATGGTTGCGGACCACCTCGGCGAGGCGGCGGGGCGGAGCCGCGCCCTCGCAGTACACCTCGACGTACGCCTCCGTGCGCCAGCCCAGCGCCGACGGCTTCACCGTGGCCGTGAACCCGGTGATCACGCCCGAGTCCCGCAGCCGGTCCACCCGGCGCTTGACCGCGGTGGCCGACAGCCCGATCGCCGCCCCGATCTCGGCGAAGCTGGTGCGGGCGTTCGCCATCAAAGCGGTGAGGATCTTCCGGTCGAGCTCGTCGAACGGCGCCGGCCTGCTGTTCATGACGGCACTGTATCCACCGGGAACGGGCACACCGGACCGTGCCCAAGCGGCCGGATTGCTCATACACTGCGACGTCATGCTGCGCGCCCTCGCCGTCGACGACGAACGCCCCTCGCTGGAGGAACTCCTCTACCTGCTGAACGCGGACCCGCGGATCGGGAGCGTCGAGGGCGCCGGCGACGCGACCGAGGCGCTGCGCCGCATCAACCGCGCCCTGCAGTCCGGCCCGGCCGGGCCGGACGCCATCGACGTGGTGTTCCTCGACATCCACATGCCCGGCCTGGACGGCCTCGACCTGGCCCGGCTGCTGACCGGCTTCGCCGATCCGCCGCTGGTCGTCTTCGTCACCGCGCACGAGGACTTCGCCGTGCAGGCCTTCGACCTCAAGGCCGTCGACTACGTCCTCAAACCGGTGCGCAAGGAGCGGCTGGCCGAGGCCGTCCGGCGGGCCGCGCAGCTCAGGGACACCGCCCCGCGCATCCCCGTCTCCGAACCCGACCCCGACCAGATACCCGTCGAGCTGGGCGGCGTGACCCGCTTCGTCGCCGTCGACGACATCACCCACGTCGAGGCCCGCGGCGACTACGCCCGCCTGCACACCCCGCAGGGCAGCCATCTCGTCCGCATCCCCCTGTCCACCCTGGAGGAACGCTGGCGCTCCCGCGGCTTCGTCCGCATCCACCGCCGCCACCTCGTCGCCCTGCGCCACATCGGCGAGCTGCGCCTGGACGCGGGCACCGTCAGCGTCCTGGTCGGCGCCGAGGAACTCCAGGTGAGCCGCCGCCACGCCCGTGAACTGCGGGAGCTGCTGATGCGCCGGACCGCGCGCTAGGGGGCACCGATGCCGCACGATCCCACCGAACGCCGCGTCGTCGTCACCGGCCCGCCCCGCCGCACCCGCCGGGCCACGGCCCACTACCGCCCGCGCACGGAGATCGACGAGCAGACCACCCTCGGGCACACCTACGTCCGCTCCCTCATGCGCAGCCAGCTGCGCGCCGCCCTCACCGTGTGCGCCGTGCTCGTGCTCCTCGTCGGGCCGCTGCCCCTGGTGTTCGCGGCGGCCCCCGACGCCCGCCGGCTGAGGTGGGCGGTGCTGGGCTTCTGCCTGTACGCCCCGCTCGTGCTGCTCGCCCGCTGGTACGTGCGGCGCGCCGAACGCAACGAACGCGACTTCGTGCGCCTGGTGGAGGATCGCTGACGCCCGTGAACTCCGGCTACACCGTCCCCGCCGTCGCCCTCGTCGTGGTGGCCACCGTCCTCGTCGGCGCGTTCGGGCTGCGCATCTCGCGCACCACCTCCGACTTCTACGTCGCCTCCCGCACCGTCGGCCCGCGCCTGAACGCCGCCGCGATCAGCGGCGAGTACCTGTCCGCCGCCTCCTTCCTCGGCATCGCGGGCCTGGTCCTCGTCCAGGGCCCGGACATGCTCTGGTACCCGGTCGGCTACACGGCCGGCTACCTGGTCCTGCTGCTGTTCGTCGCGGCCCCGCTGCGCCGGTCCGGCGCCTACACCCTGCCCGACTTCGCCGAGGCCCGGCTCGCCTCGCCGTCGGTGCGGCGGCTCGCGGGCACCTTCGTCATCGGCATCGGCTGGCTCTACCTGCTGCCGCAGCTGCAGGGCGCCGGCCTGACGCTGGCGGTGCTCACCGGCGCCCCCGACGCCCTCGGCGGCGTGATCGTCGCGGCCGTCGTGGTCGCCACCGTCGCGGCCGGCGGCATGCGCAGCATCACCTTCGTCCAGGCCTTCCAGTACTGGCTGAAACTGACCGCGCTGCTGGTCCCCGCCCTGTTCCTGGTCCTGGCCTGGCAGGGCGACGGCGCGCCCCGCCACGCCTTCGACGAACCCGCCGCCTTCCGCGAGCAGCGCACGGTCCGCGTCGGGGACACCCTCGACCTCACGCTCGACGGGCCGCTCACCGTCACCGTCAGCGGCACCGTCGACGGACGCCTCCACGACGGCCGGACCGTCCGCCTGGACGCGGGCACGCACCACGTCGAGCACGGCACGCGGCTGACCTTCGCGGAGGGCGACCCCGTGCCCGCGGCCGGCCACCACGGCGACGGCGCCCTGACCACGTCGCCGTCCGCGGGCAGTGGGGAGCGTCCGCTGTACGCCACGTACGGGCTGATCCTCGCCACCTTCCTCGGCACCATGGGCCTGCCGCACGTCGTCGTCCGCTTCTACACCAGCCCGCACGGGGTCGCCGCCCGCCGCACCACCGTCGCCGTCCTCGGCCTGGTCGGCGGCTTCTACCTCCTGCCGCCCCTGTACGGCGCCCTCGGCCGTCTGTACGCGCCCGAGCTGACCCTCACCGAGGACGCGGACGCCGCCGTCCTGCTGCTGCCCGACCGCATGATCGGCGGCCTGGGCGGCGACCTGCTGGGCGCGCTGGTGGCGGGCGGCGCCTTCGCCGCGTTCCTGTCGACCGCCTCGGGGCTGACCATGGCGGTGGCCGGGGTGCTCACCCAGGACGTCCTGCCGGCGCGCGGGGTACGGCACTTCAGGCTCGGCACCGTGTTCGCCATGGCCGCACCGCTCGCCGCGAGCATCCTCGTCGGCGGGCTGCCGGTCGCCGACGCCGTCGGGCTCGCCTTCGCCGTGTCCGCCTCCTCGTTCTGCCCGCTGCTCGTCCTCGGCATCTGGTGGCGGCGGCTCACCCCGCCCGGCGCGGCCGCCGGGATGCTGCTGGGCGGCGGCTCCGCGTTCGCCGCCGTCGCCGCGACCATGGCGGGCTACCCGGGCGCGGGCCCCCTGCGCACCCTGCTCGCCTGGCCGGCCCTGTGGTCGGTCCCGCTGGGCTTCCTGACCATGGTGGCCGTGTCCCTGGCCACGCCGGGCCGGGTGCCCGCCGGGACCGCGGCCATCCTGGCCCGCTTCCACCTGCCCGAGCAGCTGCGGGCGGAGGTGAAGGCGTGAGCGGCTTCCTCGCCGGGCTGTGCGTGGCCGTCCTGCCGCTGCTCGCGACGGGCTTCTGGCTCGGCCGGCGCACCGCCCGCCCGCAGACCCTCGGCGGGCTCGGCACCCCGGTCGAGCACGCCACCTTCCAGACCCTGCACACCGCCTCCCTCGCGGCGCCCCCGCTGCGGGCCGGGCTGACGGAGGAGACCGCCCGCAGGTCGGCCCGCAGACTGCGCTCGCTGCTCGGCACCGACGCGCTGTGCCTCACCGACGACGAGCGGGTCCTGGCCTGGGACGGCGTCGGCGCGCACCACCGCGCCGAGATCATGGAGCGTCTCGCCCAGCCGCTGGAGACCGGCCGCGGCGAGGCCTTCCGGCTCACCTGCGACGCCGCCGACTGCCCGGTGCGCTGGGCCGTGGTCGCCCCGCTCACCGTGGACGACCGAGTGCACGGCGCCCTGGTCGCCTGCGCGCCCCGCGAGTCCGCCGTCCTGGTCCGGGCCGCCGCCGAGGTCGCCCGGTGGGTGTCGGTGCAACTGGAGCTCGCCGACCTGGACCGCTCCCGCACCCGCCTCATCGAGGCCGAGATCAAGGCGCTGCGGGCGCAGATCTCCCCGCACTTCATCTTCAACTCGCTCGCCGTGATCGCCTCCTTCGTCCGCACCGACCCGGAGCGCGCCCGCGAGCTGCTGCTGGAGTTCGCCGACTTCACCCGCTACTCGTTCCGCCGGCACGGCGACTTCACCACCCTCGCCGACGAGCTCCACGCCATCGAGCACTACCTGGCCCTCGTGCGCGCCCGGTTCGGCGACCGCCTGGCCGTCACCCTGCAGATCGCGCCCGAGGTGCTCCCGGTGGCGCTGCCCTTCCTGTGCCTCCAGCCGCTGGTGGAGAACGCCGTCAAGCACGGGCTCGAAGGCAAGGGCGGCACCTGCCACATCCAGATCCGCGCGCAGGACGCGGGCGCCGAGGCACTGGTCGTCATCGAGGACGACGGCGCCGGTATGGACCCCGCCGTGCTGCGCCGCATCCTCGCGGGCGAGGTGAGCCCCTCGGGCGGCATCGGGCTGTCCAACGTCGACGACCGGCTGCGCCAGGTCTACGGCGACGACCACGGCCTCGTCATCGAGACCGCGCCGGGAGCGGGCATGAAGATCACCGCCCGGCTGCCGAAGTACCAGCCGGGCGTGCACTCCGCCGCACGCCTGACGTGAGCCGGGGCCTCAGGTGCTGCGGGTGGCCACCATGCCGAGGGTGATCAGGCCCAGCACGACCCAGCCGAACCACAGCCAGCCGTTGCCGCCGATCGCCACCGTGTAGGCCGTCACCACGACGAGGCTGCCGACGGTGAGCACCCCCATCGCCTTCGTGGAACCGTCCGTGGAACCGGGCATCGCGACACCCTCCTCATGGCTCGTTCCCCCATGGTGCCCCGGTTTCGCACGAGGAGTCACGGTGCGGGCGGACGTCCTGGAGGGTTCCCGCTCCCGCCGGACGCGGAGTCCGGCGGGCCGGGGGCCGGGGTGCGGGCCCCGGGGGAGGGGCGCCGGGCGGGTCAGTTCCCGCGCGCGTTGAGGGAGGCGAGGTAGGCGTTGTACGCCTCCAGCTCCTTGTCCCCGTCGCGGTCGGCGGCGCGGTCCTTGCGGCGGGCCTGCCGCTGCTCGGAGCGGTACCACTGGTGGAGCAGCGCGAGCAGCACCAGGACCGACGGGATCTCGCTGAACGCCCACGCGATTCCGCCGGCCGCGCTCTGGTCGGACTGCGGATCGATGCCGAGCGACGCGGGCGGGTGCAGGAAGGTGCCGACCATGGGCGTGGACGCCATCATCAGCGCGATGCCGAAGAACGCGTGGAACGGCATGCCCGCGAACAGCTCCAGCATCCGCATGAGGTGGCCCGGCCGGTGCGGCCCCGGGTCCACGCCCATGATCGGCCAGAAGAACACCACACCCACCGCCAGGAAGTGCACCATCATCGCGACGTGCCCCGTCCGGGAGCTCATCAGGAAGTCGAACAGGGGCGTGAAGTACAGCGCGTACAGGCTCGCGATGAAGATCGGGATGGTGAACGCCGGGTGCGTGACCACGCGCAGGTAGCGGCTGTGCAGCAGGGCCAGCAGCAGCTCGCGCGGCCCCTTGCGCCCCCGGCCGGCGACCGGCAGCGCGCGCAGCGCCAGGGTGACCGGGGCGCCGAGCAGGACCAGGATCGGCGACAGCATGCTGATCACCATGTGCTGCACCATGTGCACGCTGAACATGACCATGCCGTAGTCGTTCAGCCGGGTGCACATCATCAGCCCGACGGTCAGCACGCCGACGACGTAGGCGACCGTGCGGCCGGCCGGCCAGGCGTCACCGCGCCGCCGCAGCCGCACCACGCCCCAGCCGTACAGGGCGAGGCCCAGGAGGCAGGCGACGAGGAAGAAGGGGTCCGCGGACCAGTGGAGCCCTTGTCCCAGCGTGAACGGCGGCAGGTCCGTCGTCATGCCGTGGCCGCTGTGATCCATCCGCCGGCTCCTGTTTCGTGCGGTTGTGCGCTGTCTGTCCGCACCCAGACTAGAACCGCCCCCGGTCACGTCCGGGACCGGGGGCGGATTCTTGCGTTCCGTACCGGCTGGACGCCGGATGCGTGAGAGTCCTACAGGACGCACTCCGCCTCGGCGTACCGCTCCGCCGGGACCGTCTTGAGCGTCTCGACCGCCTCGGCCAGCGACACCATGACGATGTCGGTGCCGCGCAGCGCCGTCATCATGCCGAACTGACCGCGGTGCACCGCCTCCACGGCGTGCCAGCCGAAGCGGGTGGCCAGCACCCGGTCGTACGCGGTCGGCGTGCCACCGCGCTGGACGTGCCCGAGGATGACCGGCCGGGCCTCCTTGCCGAGGCGCTGCTCCAGTTCGAGGGAGAGCTGACGGGCCACACCGGCGAACCGCTCGTGGCCGTAGATGTCCTTGCCGCCCTCGTCGAAGTCCATGGTGCCCGCCTTGGGCTTGGCCCCCTCGGCGGCCACGACGATGGCGAACCGCTTGCCCGCCTGGAAGCGCTCGCCGACCTTCCGCGCCAACTCCTCTATGTCGAAGGGGCGTTCGGGGACGACGACGGCGTGGGCGCCCGCGGCGAGGCCGGAGTGCAGCGCGATCCAGCCGGTGTGGCGGCCCATGACCTCCACGATCAGCACACGCTGGTGGGACTCGGCGGTCGTCTTGAGCCGGTCCAGCGCCTCGGTGGCGACGGTCACGGCCGTGTCGAAGCCGAAGGTGACGTCCGTCACCGCGATGTCGTTGTCGATGGTCTTCGGCACGCCGACGATGGGCAGGCCGCTCGCCGACAGCAGCTGGGCCGCCTTGAGTGTGCCCTCGCCGCCGATCGGGATGATCGCGTCGAGCCCGAGCTCCTCGACGTGGCCCCTGGCCCGCTCCACACCGTCGCGCAGGTGCTCCGGACGTACCCGCGAGGACCCGAGGATGGTGCCGCCGCGGGCGAGGATGCCGCCGACCGCGTCCAGGTCGAGCTTGAGGTAGTCGCACTCCAGGAGGCCCTTCCAGCCGTCCCGGAAGCCGATGACCTCGTCGCCGTGGTCGGCGACGGCGCGGTGCACGACGGACCGGATGACCGCGTTCAGGCCGGGGCAGTCGCCGCCGGACGTGAGGACACCAATGCGCATAGCCCGAACAACCTTCTCAACGTGGGCACGGGACCGGACCGCGCTGTCCGGCTCGGTTCCCCGCCACCCTAGCGGCTTCGAGGGGCCTCACCGCACCGTGCGTCCGCCTACTGGACCAGTCCGCTCACCTGTGCGGATGCAGCGTCAGACGGGCTGCGGCGCCAGGCCGCCGGCCCGTCGGGGACGGGGTGCGCGCCGGCCCGGCCGGCCCGGCCCGCGGGGCGTCGCCGCTGTCACCCGCGGCGGGACGCCGTCCGACGGTCCGGCCAGGGGCGAAGCGGCGCGGCCCGCGTGGACGGCAGGTGTGCCGCCCACGCGGGCCGCGTGGGGCCGGCTGCGGCAAGCCGCAGCCGCGGGTGTCTACGCCGGCTGCTGCGCCGCCGCGATGCGCTCGTTGCGCAGCGCCTCATACCAGTGGTCTTCGACCGGGGGCAGGGCGTTGACGTCGAGCGCCAGCTTCAGCAGCAGGTCCGCGATCTGCGGGTTGCGGGCCAGGACCGGCCCGTGCATGTAGGTGCCGAAGACGGTCCCGTTGTACGCGCCCTCCGTGCCGTCGCCCGTGCCGTTGCCCTTTCCCAGACGGACCCGGGCGAACGGGCGGGCGGTGGCGCCCAGGTGGGTGACGCCCTGGTGGTTCTCGAAGCCGGTCAGCGGGGGCAGGCCGAGCTGCGCGTCGATGTCGGCGAGGACGTCGCCCACGCACCGCTCGCCCTCGCCGCGCACCGAGACGACGTCGAGCAGGCCGAGGCCGGGCTCGCGCTGGCCGAGGTCGTTGATGAACTCGTGGCCCAGGATCTGGTAGCCGGCGCAGACGGAGAACACGATCGCGCCGTTCTCCACGGCCCTGGTCAGGTGGCCGTCACGCCGCAGCCGCTCGGCGGCGAGCCGCTGCGGCCGGTCCTCACCGCCGCCGATCAGGTAGATGTCGCCGGAAGTCGGGATCGGCTGGTCGCTGCGCACGTCGAGCCGGGCCACGTCCAGGCCGCGCTGCCGGGCCCGGCGCTCCACGACGAGGGCGTTGCCCTGGTCGCCGTAGGTGCTCAGCAGGTCCGGGTAGATCCACACCAGACGCAGTTGGTTGTCGCTCATGAAGTCGTCGTCCTTCGTGGTCAGTTGCCGACGCGGCGGCGCAGGTCCTGGAACGCGGTGTAGTTCGCGATGACCTCGATCCGGCCCGGCGGCGCCTGCTGCACGGCCTGGTCGAGGTTGTCGCAGACCTGGAAGTGCTGTCCCGCGACCTCCAGCCGCACCGCGAGGTCCAGCTTCCGGTCGCCGATCACGAAGATGGGGTGCCCGGTCAGGCGCGTGTAGTCGACGTCCCACAGCCAGGAGGTGTCGGTGCCGTCGGCGCCGCGCGCGTTCACCGACAGGATGACCGGGGTCGGCGGCGGGTCGATCAGCGAGAACGTCTCCAGCCAGCCGGCGGGGTTCTTCGCCAGCAGCAGGCGCAGGTCGCGGTTCATGAACTGCACCACGTCGTAGCGCCCGGCGATGGCCTGCACCTGGTACATCCGCTCCAGAGCGACCTGCGGCGGCACGCCGAACACTGCGGCGACGGCCGCGGAGGACGCGGCGTTGGCCTTGTTGGCGCGGCCCGGCAGCTGCAGGTGGATCGGCCAGGCGGAGCCGTGCGGGTCGAGCACGTGGTCGCCGGAGAGCGCCCAGCTCGGCGTCGGGCGGCGGAAGCCGCACTCGCCGCAGAACCAGTCGTCGCCGGGACGCTGCATCACTCCGCCGCAGGACGGGCAGGACCAGGCGTCGTCCTTCCACATCTGCCCGGCGGCCACCCACACCACGTTGGGGGAGGAGGACGCGGCCCAGACCACCAGCGGGTCGTCGCAGTTGGCGACGACGACGGCCTTGGACCCGGACAGGCCCTCGCGCCAGTGCTCCGCGAGCATGCGGGTCTCGGCGGCGCGGTCGAGCTGGTCACGGGAGAGGTTCAGCAGCGCGATGCACTTCGGCGCGGTGTCCCGGGCCACGCCCGCGAGGTACTTCTCGTCGACCTCGATGACGGCGTACCTGGCGTCCGAGCCGCCCGCCAGCGCCGAGGTGATGCCCGCCGGCATGTTCGCGCCGAGCGCGTTCGAGACGACCGGTCCCGCGGCCCGCAGGGCCTCGGCGATGAGCCGGGTGGTGGTGGTCTTGCCGTTGGTCGCCGAGACCAGGACCACGTCCAGGTCCTGGGCGAGCCGGCCGAGCAGGTCGGGGTCGAGTTTGAGGGCGACCCGACCGCCGATCACCGAACCGCTGCCGCGCCCCGCGGCGCGCGATGCCGCAGCGACCGCCTTGCCGGCGGTCACGGCCAGCTTGGCCCGCGGCGTGAGCGGGTCCGAGTTGCCTGCCATCAGTTCTCGATCCTCCTTGCGTACGCGCCGCGCCTGAGCCATCCGGCAACGTGGTGTGGGCCTCAGCCTATCGAGATCCAATCGCACCATCGCACCCCGGCACCCGCGCGGCACCCGCGCGCCCTTCGCGCGTCCGGTAGGACCGTACCCTTGCCGCCATGCGACACGGCCCGATCCCGGGCGCCCGCGGGCGCGTCCGGCCCCTGACCCTGCTCGGCGACCCGGTGCTGCACGAGCCCTGCCGGGAGGTCACCGATTTTGGTCCCCAACTGGCGGCGCTCGTGGAGGACTTGTTCGCCACGATGTACGCGGCCCGGGGCGTGGGCCTCGCCGCGAACCAGATCGGCGAGCCGCTGCGGGTGTTCGTCTTCGACTGCCCGGACGACGAGGACGTGCGCCATCTGGGCCACGTGGTGAACCCGCGCCTGGTGGAGGCGGACGGGGTGGTCGTCCGCGGCCCGGAGGGCTGCCTGTCCCTGCCGGGCCTGGAGGCGGGGACGGAACGCCACGACCACGCCGTCGTCGAGGGCCGCACGGTGACCGGGGAGCCGGTCACCGTGCACGGCACCGGGTTCTTCGCCCGGTGCCTGCAGCACGAGTTCGACCACCTGGAGGGCGGGCTGTACGCCGACCGCCTGACGGGTTGGCGCCGCCGCCGGCTGATGCGTCAGGTGCAGCGGGCTCCCTGGCACCGGTGAGCGGGGCGGCGAGCACGGCGGCCCGGGGCGCGCCGCCGGTTCACCGCGCCGGGTGGTGCGACCGGTCCCCGGACGCCCGCGCGGTCCGGGACTCAGAACCCGGGACCGCCCACCCGGTCCCCGGCCGCCGCGAGCCGCCCCCAGAGCAGGTCGGCCAGACTCCGCACGAGCTCCGCCCGGGAGCACGGCCGTTCGCCCAGCCACCAGTCCCCGGCGGCGTGCATCATGCCGACGATGCCGTGCCCCCACACCCGGGCGAGCTGCTGCGCGCCCGGGCCGAGGTCCAGCCGCTCCTCGATCACCTGGGCCAGCTCCTCGCCCATCCGGCGCAGCAGCGGAGCGGAGTGCTTGCCCACGTCGAAGCCCTGGTCGCTCTGCGACCCCTCCGCCGGGTGCATCAGGAAGCGGTACACCTGGGGCCGCGCCTCGATCGCCGCGAGGTAGGTGTCGAGCGTGGACTCCACGCGCTCGCGCCGGCCGGCCGGCGCGTCCAGCGCGGCCCGCAGCGAGTCGAGCAGGGCGTCCGTGTGCCGCTTGGCGAGGGCGGCGTAAAGTCCGCCCTTGTCGCCGAAGTGCCGGTAGAGGATGGGCTTGGTGATACCGGCCTCCGCGGCGATGGCGTTCATCGACGCCTGCGGGCCGTCGCGCAGCACCACCCGGTCGGCGGCCTCCAGCAGCTCGCGCCGTCGGCGGTCGGCGGACCGCTGCTGCTCGGTCCGCTGCGTGGTGTCCATGAGCTCTCCCCACCCGTGCTGTTTCGGTGACGCCTGCGCGCAAACTAACACCCACCGGCCCCGGAACCTCGAACGGGCTGCCGACCTGTCCTCGGGAGTTGACTTTTCCTACCCGCCGGTAACAGACTCCCGTTACCGCAAGTAACATGCACGTGCACCGCTGGAGGGGACATGGCCGAGTTCACCATGGAGCTCAACGACGAACAGAAGGAGGTCCGGGACTGGCTCCACGGTTTCGCCGCCGACGTGATCCGCCCCGCGGCCGCCGAATGGGACGAGCGTGAGGAGACTCCCTGGCCGGTCATCCAGGAGGCGGCCAAGGTCGGCATCTACTCCCTGGACTTCTACGCCCAGCAGTACTTCGACCCCACCGGGCTGGGCATCCCCACGGCGATGGAGGAGCTGTTCTGGGGCGACGCGGGCATCGCCCTGTCCATCGTCGGCACCGGCCTCGCCGCCGTCGGCGTCCTCGCCAACGGCACCGAGGAGCAGATCGGCACCTGGATCCCCCAGATGTACGGCGACGCGAACGACGTGAAGGTCGCCGCCTTCTGCTCCTCCGAGCCCGACGCCGGCTCCGACGTGGCCTCCCTGCGCACGCGCGCCGTGTACGACGAGGCCAAGGACGAGTGGGTGATCAACGGCACGAAGACCTGGGCGACCAACGGCGGCATCGCCAACGTCCACGTCGTCGTCGCCGTGGTCGATCCGGAGCTCGGTTCCAAGGGCCACGCCTCCTTCATCGTCCCGCCGAACACGCCCGGCCTGTCGCAGGGCCAGAAGTTCAAGAAGCACGGCATCCGCGCCTCGCACACCGCCGAGGTCGTCCTGGAGGACGTGCGCGTCCCCGGCTCCTGCCTGCTCGGCGGCAAGGAGAAGCTGGACGAGCGGCTGGCCCGGGCCCGCGAGAGGGCCAGGAAGGGCGGCGAGCGGGTCAAGAACGCCGCGATGGCCACGTTCGAGGCGTCCCGTCCGGCGGTCGGCGCGATGGCGGTCGGCACCGCCCGGGCCGCGTACGAGGTCGCGCTCGACTACGCCAGGACCCGGGAGCAGTTCGGCCGGCCGATCATCGACAACCAGGGCGTCGCGTTCCAGCTCGCGGACATGCGCACGCAGATCGACGCGGCCCGGCTCCTCGTGTGGCGCGCCTCCTGGATGGCGGTCAACGGCAAGCCCTTCACGGCGGCCGAGGGCTCGATGTCCAAGCTCTTCGCCAGTGAGACGGCCAAGAAGGTCACCGCCCAGGCGATCCAGATCCTGGGCGGCAACGGCTACACCCGGGAGTACCCGGTGGAGCGGATGCACCGCGACGCCGCCATCTACACGATCTTCGAGGGCACCAGTGAGATCCAGCGGCTGGTGATCTCCCGGACGATCTCGGGCATGCCGATCCGGTAGGCGCCCCTCCGGCACCCACCGGGGCGGTGGCCGCCGGACCCGGGCCGCCGCGGTGACGCGGTCCGGCGTGGTGCGCCGCCGGCGCCACCCGGACGTCAAGGCCGTGTCCTTCGTCGGCTCGACCCCCATCGCCCGGTACATCCACACCACCGCCTCCGCCCAC
>NZ_JBEYXZ010000060.1:0-20259 GCF_040645305.1 Streptomyces sp. NPDC046831
GGGGGGTGGGGGGGGGGGGGGGGGGGGGGGGGGGGGGTGGGGGGGGGGGGGGGGGGGGGGGGGGGGGGGGGGGGTGTGGGGGGGGGGGCGGGGGGGGGCCCCCCCCCCCCCCCCCGCCGGACGGCTACTGACCGGTCCTGGGCAGGCCCGGAGGGTTGATCTCCGACTTCGCCACGGCCTCGTCGGACAGCCCCCAGCGCCCCAGCACCTCGGCGTACGTGCCGTTGCGGATGACCTCGTTCAGCGCGTCGGCGAGCGGCTCGGCCAGCCCGCTGTCCTTCTTCGTGGTGGCCGCGATGAGGCCCTGGAGGGTCGGGCCGGCACCGGAGAAGGTCCCGGCGATCTCGGTTCTGCCGCTCGTGGCCACGTGGTAGGCGGCAGTGGGGTTGGGGCCGAGGTAGAGGTCGATCCGGCCGGACTGGAGGGCGAGGTAGGTGTCGCTGTCGTCCTGGTAGTACTTGACGTCGACCGGCTCGCGGCCGGCCCGCACGTTCTCCCTGCTCCACTCGACGAGCAGCTTCTCCTGGTTGGTGCCGCTGCTGACGGCGACGGTCCTGCCCGCCACGTCCTCGGGGCCGGTGACCTTCAGGCCGCTGCCCTTCCTCGCCTCGAAGGCGAGGTTGTCCTCGCGATAGGTGGCGAAGTCGTACTTGTCCTTGCGCTCCTCCGTGACGGTGATGTTGCTGAAGCCGACGTCGTACTTGCCGCTGTCGAGGCCGACGAAGACGTTCTCCCAGGAGGCCGGGTTCAGGTGCGGCTTCAGGCCCAGCACGTCCGCGACCAGGTACGCGAGGTCGGGTTCGACGCCGATGACGGTCTTGTCGTCGGTGGCGCGGAAGGTCAGCGGTGCCGCCGAGCCGGAGGAGTCGACGATCTCCAGGGTGCCTCTCTCGCGGATCCTGCGCGGGACTTCGGCGGCTATGGAGTCGACTCTTGCCGTGGTGACGCGGTGCTGGTCGGGGCTGAGGTTGATCTTCGTCCTGGCACCCGACGCGTCCGCGACCTCGGTGGTGTCGCCGTCGGAGGGGTTGGCGCAGGCGGCGAGGACGAGGGCGGAGGCGAGTCCGACGGCGGCTGCGGTGGTGCGGCGGGCGAGGGTGGGCACGGGCGGTCTCCTTGCGTGCGGACGTGCGGGGACGGGCGGTGGAGGTACGGGGACGGGCGGGAAGGTGAGGCAGCGGTGCGGCGGGCGGCCGGTCAGAGGACCTTGGAGAGGAAGGCGCGGGTGCGCTCGTGCCGCGGGTCGTCCAGGACGGCTGCGGGCGGCCCCTGCTCGACGACGACTCCGCCGTCCATGAACACCACGGTGTCGGCGACCTCACGGGCGAAGCCGATCTCGTGGGTCACGACGATCATGGTGGTGCCGGTGCGGGCCAGGTCCTTGATGACGTCGAGGACCTCGCCGACGAGTTCGGGGTCGAGCGCCGAGGTGGGTTCGTCGAAGAGCAGCACCTTCGGTTCGAGGGCGAGCGCGCGGGCGATGGCGACCCGCTGCTGCTGGCCGCCGGACAGCTGCCGCGGGTAGGCGCCGGCCCTGTCGGCGAGGACGACGCGCTCCAGCAGCCGCCGGGCGGTCTCCTCTGCCTCCCTGCGCGGGCGGCGCAACGCGGAGACGGGGGCCTCGACGAGGTTGTCCAGCACGGTCAGATGGGGGAAGAGGTGGAAGTTCTGGAAGACGAACCCGACGTGGGTGCGCTGCTTCAGGACGTCCTTCTCCTTCAGCTCGTGCAGCTTGCCGCCCGAGCGCCGGTACCCGATGAGCTCGCCGTCGATGCCGATCCAGCCGCGGTCCACCTTCTCCAGGTGGTTGATGGTGCGCAGCAGCGTGGACTTGCCCGAGCCGGACGGGCCGAGGACCACGGTGACCTCGCCGGCGCGGACCTGGAGGTCGACGCCGCGCAGCACCTGGAGTGGTCCGAAGCTCTTGTGGACGCCGTGGACGTCCACCATCACCGCGCTCATCGGCTTTCTCCCAGGGGCTCGACGGGGATGACGGGCTGGTCGCGCCGGGCCGCCGCGGTCCTGAGGTCGCGGGCGAGGCGGCGGGCGCGCTGGAGGGGGGAGGGCGGCGGCGTGCGGTCGGCGCCCCGGGCGAACCGGCGTTCCACGTAGTACTGGGCGACCGACAGCAGGGAGGTGAGCACCACGTACCAGGCGGTGGCGACCAGCAGCAGCGGGATCACCCGGCCGTTGCGGCCGTAGATCACCTGGACCTGGTAGAACAGCTCGCCGATGGCCATCACGTAGACCACCGAGGTGCCCTTGAGCAGGCCGATGATCTCGTTGCCGGCCGTGGGCAGGATGGCGCGCATGGCCTGCGGCAGCACGATCCTGCGGACCTGCCGCAGCCGGGGGATGCCGAGCGCCGCGGCGGCCTCCAGCTGCCCGGGGTCGACCGAGATCACGCCGCCGCGGACGATCTCGGCGGCGTAGGCGGCCTGGTGCAGCGTCAGTCCGATGACCGCCGCGCCGATGGTGCCGATGAGACTGTTGGTGCCGACCGACCAGAGCACCGGCCCGAAGGGGACGCCGACGCCGAGCCGGTCGTACAGGGCGCTCAGGTTGAACCAGAACACGAGCTGGACGATCATCGGGATGGACCGGAAGACCCAGATGTAGGTCCAGGCGACGGTCTGCAGCACGGGGCTGCGCGAGAGCCGCATGAAGGCGAGGACCGTCCCGAGCAGGAAGCCCAGGACGGTGGCGTAGCAGGTGAGCTGGAGGGTCACCCAGACCGCCTGGACGATCGTCTCGGACAGGACGTAGTCGCGGAAGACGCCCCACTCCCAGACCGGGTTGGTGGCCAGGCCGTGCACGAACTGGGCGGCGAGCACGGTCACGGCGAGCGCGGCCGCCCAGCGTGCGTAGTGGCGGGCGGGGACCACCCGGAGCGAGGCCGGGTCGTCGAGGGCGGGCGGTCGTGCGGGGCCCGTGGCGGGGGCGCCGGGCGGCGCGGGGTCGGTGGCGAGGTGCATGGCGTTTCCTGCTCGGCTGTCAGGGGTGCTCGGGCGGGTTGATCCGCGAGGTGTCGATCGCGGAGGCGGTGGTGCCCCACTTCCTGAGGATCCGGGCGTACGTGCCGTCCTGGATCAGCTCGTTGACGGCGGCCTGGAACGCCTTGGTCAGCGGGGAGCCCTTGGTGAAGGCGAAGCCGACGTCGAGGCGGTGGTACTCGCCGAGGAAGGTGGTGCGCGAGGCGGGCCGGGCCGCCTGGTGGCGCAGGCCGTTGATGGTCGACATGATCACGTCGATGCGGCCCTGCTGGAGTGCGGTGAGGGTGGCGGCGTTCTCCGCGTAGACCTTGACGTCGTACGGCTTCCTGCCGGCCTTCGCGCACACGCCCTTCTCCGCGTCGAGCGTCGCCTCGAAGGTGGTGCCGGCGCCGATGCCCACGGTGCGCCCGCACAGCTGGGTCAGCTCGGTGATCTCCTTGCCGAAGGACGTGTCGCCCTTCCGGACCGCGAAGCCCTGGCCGTCGTCGATGTAGGTGACGAAGTCGATGGTCCGCAGGCGCTCGGTGGTGACCCCGAAGTTGCCGGTGCCGACGTCGTACTTGCCGCTGCGCAGGGCGGGCAGGATCGTCTCGAAGGCGGCGTCCTGGCGCTCCAGCCTGACGCCGAGGACCTTGGCCACGGCGTCGGCGATGTCGATGTCCTGGCCCGCCGGCTTGCGCGACCCGTCCGGGTAGTACGCCGAGGGCGGGGCCCCGACGGAGCTGCCGATCCGCAGCGTGCCCGAGGCGCGGACGCCGGCGGGCAGGAGCGCGGCGGCGGAGTCCACCCTGCGGACGGCGGCGACCGGGTCGTCGGCCGGAGCGGCCGGGGCCCCGGCGCCCGCAGGAGCCGTGCCGTCCGGTTCGCCGGTGCCGCACCCGGTCAGGGCCAGCAGGGGCAGAAGGGCGACGGCGGCCGCGCGGAGGCGCGGACGGCCGCTGGTGCCGGGGAGCTTCACGGGGCGATGGCCTTTCCGGTGCGTGGGGTGTCGGGGAGGTGCTTCTCGAAGGGCAGCAGGCCGACGGTCTCCGGGTCGGCCTCCGTGTCGAACAGCGGGGTGTAGCCGGTGGCCAGGTACAGGCCGCGGGCCTCCGGCTGGCGCGGCCCGGTGGTGAGGTACACGCGCCGGTAGCCGCGGGCGCCCGCCTCCCGCTCCAGTTCGGCGACGACGCGCCGGGCGAGGCCGCGGCGACGGTGCGCGGAGTGCGTCCAGATGCGTTTCAGCTCGGCCGTGACCGCGTCGTACCGGCGGAAGGCGCCGCCGGCCACCGGGTCGCCGTGTTCCAGGAGCAGCAGCAGGACGCCGCCGTGCGCGGCGGTGAACTGCTCGTCGGGGTAGCGGGCGAGTTCGGCGTGGGCGTCCTTGCCGTAGCGGGCGCCGTACTCGTCGCCGAGTTCGCGCAGCAGCGGCCGCACTCTCGGGTCGGAGACCGGCACCTGGACGACCGTCAGGTCGGGTGCGGACGCGGGCGGTACGGGGCTCACTCGCCCACCGCCGCGAGGGCCTGCGGGCCGCGGGCGGCGCGCTCGGCGTCGCGTCTGGCGACCTCCTCGCGCACGATCGGGATGACGTACCGGCCGAAGTCGACGGCGTCGCCGAGCAGGTCGTAGCCGCGTGCGGAGAGGATGTCGACGCCGAGGTCGTAGTAGTCGAGCAGCGCCCGGGCTACCGTCTCGGGGGTGCCGACCAGGGCGTTGGAGTTGCCCGCGCCGCCGGTCGCGGCGGCGGTCGGGGTCCACAGGGCGCGGTCGTAGCGCTCCCTCGCCTCGGCGATGGCGATCAGCCGCTGCGAGCCCGTGTTCTCGGGGGCGCCGCCGCGGCGGTGGCGCAGGAGACCCGCCCCGCTGCGCTGCCGTATCGCGCCGACCGTACGGTGGGCCTTCTCCCAGGCCAGTTCCTCGGTGGGGGCGATGATCGGGCGGAAGGCGACCTGGATGCGCGGCGCCCCGGTGCGGCCCGCGGCCCGTGCGGCGGCCCTGACCGCCTCGATCTGCTCGGCGGTGCGCGCGAGCGGCTCGCCCCACAGGCAGTAGATGTCGGCCTCGGCGCCGCCCGTGGCGTACGCGGCGGGCGAGGACCCCCCGAAGGAGACCGCCGGGCGCGGCTGCTGGACGGGGAAGACGTCGCTGACGAAGTCCTGGAAGCGGTAGTGCTCGCCCTCGTGGTCGAACGGCTCACGGGTGGTCCAGATCCTCTTGACGATCCGGATGTACTCGCCGGTGCGGGCGTAGCGCTCGTCCTTGGTGAGGGTGTCGCCCTCGCGGCGCTGCTCGTGGTCGTTGCCGCCGGTGATGAAGTGCACGGCCAGCCGGCCCTCGCTGATCTGGTCGAGGGTCGCGAACGTCTTGGCGGCGAAGGTCGGGTAGGAGACGTTGGGCCGGTGCGCGAGCAGAAGCTGGAGCCGGTCGGTGCGGCTCGCGACGTAGGCGGCGGCCGGGGCGGGGTCCGGGGAGCCGGAGCCGTAGGCGAACAGCACCCGGTCCCAGCCGTGGTCCTCGTGCGCGCGGGCCAGGCGCAGCGTGTACTGCTTGTCGAAGGCGGCGCCGGAGCGCGGGGTCGTTTCGGAGCCGTCGTTGGTGGCGGCGATGCCGAGGAATTCCACGGGCATGGCAAAAGCCTTTCGGGGCGGTGGAGCACACGCGGGCACGGCGGTGGAGCACGCGGGCAGGGCGGCAGGACCCCGGCCGGGCCGTGGCTGACGGAGCGCCGGGAGGCTGGTGCGGGGGAACGGGCGTGACGACGCCGTGCGTCGTTCAAGGGCGGGGCGGGGACGGCAGCGCGCGTCCGGACTCGCGGACCGTGCCCGTACGGGGGTCGTTGCCCGGGTACGGCGGTGCGGCGAGGGGAGGACTCGGCCCGCGACGGGGTCACCGAGGGAGGGAAGGGCCGGTCAGACGACCCGCTGCCGAGTCAGGCGCGACACGCCGCGGACCACACCCGACCGAAGTCGATGTGGTCACGCGAGACCAAGCGCTGCTGGGCGTTCATGGGCCTAATTGAGCAGGAGTTCGGTCGCGGCGTCAACCACCGCCCGGATGCCGGACGTGTACGACCCGACGCCAACCGGTTGTCCTCGGCGTGGTGTTGACAGCGGCGCGCCGTCGCCGCATACGATCGACGCGGATCGGCTCCGCCCTGCGCGGAGGCCCTTCCGGCCGCGTTGAGGGACGCGGCGAGCGTGACGACACCGGTCCCCGGCCGCACCGTACTTCCCGCCCGCGCGGTCGCCGCGCGGTGCCCGCCACGTGTGCCCCGGGTCTCCCACCACGCCCGCGCCCCCTCCCCAGAGAGCCTCGATGGCCACGTCTTCCGATCTGACCGCACCCGACGCCCGGCCCGTACCCGGCGAGCAGCCGCCGGCCGGTCCGCCCGGCGGCGCCCCGACCGGCCTGCCGCAGATCGTGCCCCGCCGCCACCTCGGCCGCCGGCTGGCCGCGGCGGCGGCGTTGCTGCTCCTGGCGATGGTCGTCAACTCCGTGGTGCGCAACGACGCCTTCCAGTGGGGCGTGGTCGGCCGGTACCTCACCACGTCGGCCGTCCTCGACGGGCTGTGGCTGACCCTGTGGCTGACCGTCACGGTGACCGCGCTCGGCTTCCTGCTCGGCATACCGCTGGCGGTGATGCGCCTGTCCGCCAACCCGGTGCTGCGCACCCTGTCCTACGGCTACGTCTGGATCTTCCGGTCCACGCCGCTGCTGGTGCAGCTGCTGTTCTGGTTCAACATCGGCGCCCTGTACCCGACCCTCGGCGTCGGCGTCCCGTTCGGCCCGCAGTTCGTCACCGTCACGACGGTCAACCTGCTCGGCCCCACCCTCACCGCCGTCATCGGTCTGACCCTGCACGAGAGCGCGTACGCCGCCGAAGTGGTGCGCGGCGGCATCCTGTCGGTGGACGGCGGGCAGACCGAGGCCGCGCAGGCGCTCGGCCTCGGCAGGTGGCGCACCCTGCGGCGGATCGTCGTCCCGCAGGCGATGCGCGCCATCGTGCCGACCGCGGGCAACATGCTGATCGGCACGCTCAAGGGCACGAGCATCGTCAGCGTGCTGGCCGTGCACGACCTGCTGTTCTCGGTGCAGCTGGTCTACAACCGGACCTACCAGGTCATCCCGCTGCTGCTGGTCGCCACCCTGTGGTACATCGCGGTCACCACCGTGCTCAGCGCCGGCCAGTACTACGTCGAGCGGTACTACGCCCGGGGCTCGGCGCGGACGCTGCCGCCCACCCCGCTCGGACGGCTGCGGATCCGCCTGGCCGCCCTGCGCGCCCGGCTCGGCCGGGCGGCCGCCTCGGACGCGCGTCCCCTGCTCGGCGGTGACCGGTGAGCGCGTCCCCCGCCGCGACCCTGGTCGTCGTCGGCGCGGGCCCGCGCGCCACGGGCCTGCTGGAGCGCATCGCCGCGAACGCCCCCGAACTGTGGAACGGGAGCAGGGAGTTGCGCGTCCACCTGGTGGACCCGTACCCGCCCGGCCCGGGACGCGTCTGGCGCGACGAGCAGTCGCCGCTGCTGCGGATGAACTCCATGGCCGAGGACGTCACCATGTTCACCGACGAGTCGTCGACCCTGGACGGCCCGGTGCGGCCCGGCCCCTCGCTGGCCGAGTGGGCCGCCCAGTTCGCCGGTCCCGGCGCCGCGCGCTTCGCCCCGTACGCCGAACCCGCCGACCCGGAGGTGCTCGCCGAACTGCGCGGCCTGGCCGGCACCGGCTTCCCCACCCGGCGGGCGCAGAGCGCCTACCTGGACTGGGTGTTCCGCCGAGTGCTGACGGAACTGCCGCCGTCGGTCACCGTCGCATGGCACCGCACCACCGCCACCGCCGTCACCGGACCCCCGGACGGCCCGCAGCGGGTGCACCTGGCCGGCCCCGCCGCGCCGCTCACCGCCGACCTGGTGGTCCTCGCCCAGGGGCACCTCGGCTCCACGCCCGCCGGCGAGCACCGCGACCTCGCCGCCTTCGCCCGCCGCCACGGCCGCTTCCACCTGCCGCCGGAGTTCTCCGCCGACGCCGACCTCGCGGGCTCACCGAGGGCCGCGGCGGCCGCTACCGCACCGCGCCCGACGGCACCCTCACCTACCTCCCCTCCGGCCGCGAACCCGTCCTCCACGTCGGATCACGGCGCGGGGTGCCCTACCACGCCAAGACGGGCTACCGGCTCCAGGGCCCCCGGCCCCCGCTGCCGCGCCACTTCGGCCCCGACGCGGTCGGGGCGCTGCTCGCCGGGGACGGCCCGCTGGACCTGCGCCACGACGTGTGGCCGCTGATGGCCAAGGAGATCGGCTTCGGCCACTACCACGAGCTCTTCCACGCCCATCCCGAACGCACCGCCCTGCCGTGGCCGGAGTTCCTCGCCGCCTACGACCGGCTCGACTGGCGCTCCGACGCGATGGCCGCCCTCGTCGCCGGCGCCGTGCCCGACCCCGCGGACCGCCTGGACCTCGAAGCCCTCGACCACCCGCTGCGGGGCCTCGCCTTCGCCACGCCGGACGACTTCCAGGAGCACCTGCGCCGGTACGTCGCCGACGACGTCGCCCGCCGCGAGGACCCCGCCCACAGCGCCGACCTGGGCGCGTTCCTGGCCCTGCTCTCCGTCTACGGCCACCTGCCGCGCCTGGTCGCCGCGGGCCGGCTCACCGCCCGCTCCGTCGCCGGCGGGGTCGACGGGTGGTGGCACGGCTTCTTCAGCTTCCTGGCGTCGGGGCCGCCCGGGTCCCGGCTGCGCCGGCTGCTCGCGCTGTCCCGCGCCGGGCTGGTCCGCTTCCTGGGCGCGGACGTGCGCGTCGGCACGGACGAGAGCACCGGCACCTTCACCGCGACCAGCCCCACCGTGCCCGGCCACACGGTCCACGCCACCGCGCTGATCGAGGCCTACCTGCCGGGGCCGGCCCTCGACGGTACGCAGGACCCCCTGCTGCGGCAGCTGCACCGCACGGGCGCGCTCGCCGAGGAGGTCGTCGCCGACCCCGCGCACACCCACCGCTCCGGCCGGCTCGCCGTCGACCCGGAGAACGGCCACATTGTCGACCCCGGCCTCGGCCGCCCCCACCCCCGCCGCATCGCCCTGGGTGCCCCCACCAGCAGCCGCGCCGTGGCCGCCTTCGCCCGTCCCCGCACCGACGCCCCCGCCTTCCGGCAGAACGACGCGGTGGCCCGCGCCGTGCTGCGGGCCCTGGGCGAAGGGCGGCCCACGGCGACGGGCCGGGGCGGGCCGGGCCTCGGCCTGGACGTGCCGGTCACGGGCTGAGGGCCCGCGCCCCGGCGCCCCGGCGCTCAGATCCAGGACGCCGAGGGCTCGCCCCCGCTGTTCAGGAAGTGGTCCCCGATGGCCCGCAGGGCGGGGTCGGAGGGGCCGCGCCCTGCCAGCGTGCGGATGTTGCGCCAGAACCGGTCGAGCCCCTCGGCGCCGGCGAGGTCCAGCACCCGCTCCCCGGTGCGCAGCGCCGCCCGGACCGTGACGGCTTCGGCGGCGGCCACCAGCGCGGCCGTCTCCGCGCACTGCCCGGCGTCCAGCTCCCGCCCGGTCCGCAGGGCCCGGTCCATGGCCGCCGTCGCGCGGCCGGCGACCGCCGAGGCGGTGTGCGTGGCGAGGGCCAGTCTGCCGAAGGCCAGCAGCCCGTCGGCGTCCACGCCCACCGGCCCGGACGGGGACACGCCGCCGTCCGCCCGCCGGCGGTGCGACGCCGCGCGGGTGAGGTCCCGGGCCTCGGCGAGCGCTCCCTCGGCGATGCCCAGGGCGACCTGGGCGAGCATGAGCCGCAGCGCGAGCGGAGCGAGCGTGGTGAACGGCGCGACCGCGTCCTCGTCGTGCGCGGCGGGGCCGAGCACCTGGTCCGCGCCGACCGGGACGTCGTCGAACAGGACCGTGCCCGCACCGGCCAGCCGCTGGCCGAACCGGTCGTGCAGCAGGTCGCGGCCCACACCGGGGTGCCGCGGGTCCACCAGCACGACCAGCGACTCACCGGTGACGGTGCAGACCGCGTCGACGACGAGCCGGTCGGCCGCGTTCACCGCCGTGGCCAGCGTCCGGTGCCCCCTGAGGAGGTGCCCGTCACCGGCGGGGAGGAGGACGGGAGAGGCGCTGTCGCCGCCCGGCGCGCCGGCCCCGGGGGCGCCGGTGTCGCCGGCCCACAGCCACTGCTCCCGCCGGGCGCGGGCCTCCAGCCCGGCGGCACGCTCCGGCGCCGCGAAGAACCGGGCGCTGTGGGCCAGCACGTAGTGGCGGCCGAGGAGTTCGCCCATCGAGCCGTCGGCGGCCGCGATCCGGCGGACGACGGCGCAGGCGTCCGCCCAGCCCATGCCCTCACCGGCGGCGCCGGGCGGGGCGAGGGCGGCCGGCAGACCGGCCTCACGCAGCCGCGCCACCTCGTCGTACGGCGGCTTGCCGGCCCGGTCGCGGTCGAGCGCGTCCACCGCGAGGTCGTCGGCGAGTTCGTGCGCGACGCGCTTCCAGAAGGCCTCGGGGGCGGCGGCGTCCGTCGCCGTGTCGCTCACCGACGTGTCCCGGGTTTGCTCGGCACCAGGGTCCTCACGGCCACCTCACCCCTTTTTCCTACTGAACTGGTAGGGATTCATCGTGTGGGCATGACAGGCCGGGGGCAAGGGAGCGTCCACCAGTCGGACGGGCTCGTTCCGCCGGGTGGGACGCGAAGCCGCGGCTGCGGTCAGGGGTTGGTCCAGGCGGCCGGGGCCTCGGTGAGCGCCATGACGTCCGCGGGCAGCCGGCCCGAGACGACGTCGGCGAGGGACACGCCCTCCAGGATCTGCCGGACGTTGGCGCGCAGCGCGATCCACAGCCACAGCAGCGAGGCGGCGGGGCCGGAGTACGACAGGTCGGGCGGGCGGACCCCCCGCACCGACACCAGCGGCCCGTCCACGGCCCGGATCACGTCCGCGATGCTGATGGACGAGGCCGGCCCGGCCAGCCGGTAGCCGCCGTTGGCGCCGCGCTGGCTGAGCACCAGACCGGCCCTGCGCAGGTCGTTGAGGATGCCCTCGAGGAACTTGTGCGATATCCCCGCGGCGTCCGCGATCGCCTCCGCCTTCAGCGGCCCGGCGTCGGGGGCCGCGGCGAGTTGCAGAGCGGCGCGCACCGCGTAGTCCGCCCTGGCCGAAATCCGCATGGCGTCATTATCCCGTACCGCGGGACCGCCCACCCGCGCGTGCGGCCTTAGCGACGCGGCGCCGGGACCTGTCAGCCGTCCAGGCCGCGGTCCTTCACGAAGGCCACGAACGCGGACCACCCCGCCGCGGGGAACGCGATCACGGGGCCGTGGGGGTCCTTGCTGTCCCGCACGGGAACGACGGCCGCGAAGCCGTCGGACACCTCGACACAGGCGCCGCCGTCAGGGTTGCTGTAGCTGCTCTTGCGCCACGCCACGGCACTCACGTCGATGAGTCGCACGGCACTTCCTCCAACCTGCGCAGGATGAACTCTCGCGACTCGGCGGGGGACATGGCCATGTCGCGCACCACATCGTAGGCACGGTTCAAGCGTTCGATCCGCGCGTTTTCCTCGACGAGTTCGCCCCAGTGCGCGTTCTCCGTGTACGCCACCGAACGGCCGTCCGCGAGCCGCAGGAACCACACGTCCGTGGCCACCAGCCCATGGACGCCCGTGCTCTGCGGAAGGACCTGGACCGTCACGTTGTCGCGGTTCGCAGTCCGTGCCAGGTACGCGAGTTGGGCGTGCCACTCCCCCTCGTCCTGCAACGGCGTACGGAGCACAGCCTCCGCGAGAATCGTCCGGAACGGCGGCGCCTCCTCCCCCTCCAGCAACTCCCGCCGACTCATCCGGGCCTTGACCTGCTGCTCCAGCTCCGCTCCCCTGATCCCGCCCGCGGCCAGGACCTCCCGCGCGTAGCCCGGCGTCTGCAGGAGCCCCGGCAGCACACTCACCGCGAAGTGCCACAGGCTGACCGCTTCCGCCTCCAGCGCCATGTACCGGCGGTAGCGTTCCCGGAACTGCGTATGGTCCCCGGCGGCCAGCTCCCAGAGGGCCAGGAGCAGTCCGGGCGTCCCGAAGTACTGGTCCAGGGCCTGGATGACCTCCGGGCCGCCGAGCGTCTCCCCCTTCTCCATCTTCCCGAAGAGCGACCAGTCCCAGCCCAGCCGCTCACCGAGTTGCCGCAGGCTGTCGCCCTTCCGGGCCCGCAACTGCCGTAATTCCTCCGCGAATCGTTGGCGCGGTTCCTGACTGCGCCCCGTCACGAGGCGTCGCTGCGGCAAGGTGACTCCCTTCAGGGCGCTCCCGGCGGGCCGGCCGCCCGGGACGCCCTCCGTACCCGTACTCACCACCACACGTGCCCACGCCTCCGGGAAGCCCCCGTGGAAGGTGTGGAACGTGCGCCGTCCGGCGCGGAACGAGACGGCGTCGAAGCCCCCCGCCGGTTCCGCCGGGCGGCATGCTCGTGACGCGCCGGCCACTCACCGTAACCAACCGTGAGCGGACAGGAGGCCGGAACGCCGTAGGTGCACCGCACCGCCCGCCGTCGAAAGGTCAGACCGTGCCGCAGCCCGACCCCGCCCAGCAGCCGGACCGCCCCGCCCTGCCGAAGCGCGTCCCCCACCTCCAGGAGGCCGCCGCCGCTCGTGACGCCCTCGCCGCCGCGCTCACCCGGGCCGGTATCCAGCTCCCCGCCATGGACGTCCGCACACCCTGGGCCGACACCGCCTCCGGCAGGCCCAGCCACCACGACCGGTCGGCTCACGAGGCGGCCGAACACGCCCGCACCCGCTACGCCCTCGTGCACCTCGGGGTCTGCTCCGCGCCCGTCGCCCTCGCGCTCGCCGCCGTCATCGCGAGGGGCGCCGCCCGGTGATCGCCCGGGGTCCCGACCCCGCGCCCGGGCCCGCCGCTCCCCCGCCCGGCACCCCGGTCCGCGACACCGCCCGCGACCGCGTCGGCGTCGTCATGGGTCACGAAGGCCCGTGCCTCCGGCTCCGCCCGCTGTCCGGCGGCCGGGAATGGGAGGCCGACCCGGCAGCCGTCCGGCCGCTCACCCAGGCGGAACTGCTGAGCGCCCGCGTCGCGGAGGCGAACGACCGCAGCCGGCGCTGAGGGCCGGCTGGCGGGCAGTTCCGGTCTGCGACGGTTTTCGGACAGCGGCCGGCCGATCGCGACGGCGAGGGAATACCGGGCGTCGGTGACGCGGGCGGCCGGACGCGGGTCCACGGCCGAAACCGTGCGACGGCGGCCGTGACGGCCGGGGCGCCGGACGGATCCCGGCCCCGCCCCGGCACCGGACAGCCGGTGCCGGGGCCGGGGTCCGCCGGCCCGGGCAGCGAGCTGACGGCGTTGCAAAACCGACCCGTTGGTTTGTAGTCTTCGCGGTCGCACAGGACCATCGTGAGTGATGCACGAACTGCCCGGGGGTTTACATGAGTCAGCCGTCGCCGACCGAGGGATCCGCGCAGGGGAAGGGGCCGGCCGGCCACCGCGCCGACAGGCCTGAGGCAGCACTGACGTCGACCGTCGCGCGGGAGCTGGTGCACCGCGCCGCCGTGGCCGAGGTGTTCCTGACCGGCTGGTCACCCGTCGACGACAAGTGCACCCGGGTCACCGCTCAGTGGCCGCGCGCCCACAGCTTCTATCGCCCCCTCGCCGGCCACCATGACCCGCTGCTCGTCGCCGAAACGATCCGTCAAGCCGGTGTGCTGGCCTGCCACGCGGTGTACGACGTACCCCTGCGGCACCGGTTCCTGATGTGGGGACTGCACACCGAGGTCTACCCGCGGCACCTCGTGGTCGGCTCCCGCCCCACCGACCTGGATCTCGACGTCACCTTCACCGAGCTGACCCGGGCCGGCAGCCGCCTCAACGGCCGCTACCGCGTGACGATCCGCAACGGGGACGAGGTGGTGGCCACCGGCGGCGCCCACTTCACCTGCACCGCTCCGGCCGTGTACCGCAGGCTGCGCGGCGAGCGCCACGGCGTGCGCCCGCGGCCCGAGGACGTGACCGGCGCCGCCCTCGAACCCGTGACTCCGGCCGCGGTCGGACGCAGGGAGCCGTCCGACGTGGTTCTCGCCCCGACCGATGTTCCGCACCGCTGGCAGCTCCGCCCGGACATAGGCCACCCCATCCTCTTCGACCACGTCGACGACCACATCCCGGGCATGGTCCTGCTCGAAGCGGCGCGCCAGGCCGCGACAGCCCTCGCACCGGCGGGCGGCGCCGTGCTGCCGATTTCTCTGGACGGCACCTTCCAGCGGTACGTGGAGTTCGACAGCCCCTGCTGGATCGAGGCGGCGCTCTGCACGGAGGGGGCCGACGACTCCGCGCGGGCCGTGCGCGTCACCGGAACGCAGGACGGCGAAACGGTCTTCACCTGCGAGCTCGTCGTCGGTCCCGCCCCGGTCACCGGGTCCCGCTGACCGGCGCTGCCCTCTCCACCCGGGCCCGGACCGGCCGGCCGCACTCCGCTCCGAGCCGTCCGGGCCCGGGCCGCTCCGCCGTGCTCCGGGCCGCCCCGCCGCGGTCCGAGCCGACCCCGCGCCCCGGGCCGACGCGACGGCGCCCGGACAAACCGTCGTGACTGATCATGGGCTCGCTCAGCGCTCCGTCACGAGGTCGACCGAGGAACCCTTCAGCGCAGCCCGCCTCACACGTCCGGGTGACATGCCGACGCCGTGCGCGCGCCGTGCAGCCGACTGCCCGTCACGCCGTACGGCCGTCCCCCGCCGGCGCAGTCGTCGACGGGGCCGCCCCCACTCGGTCGGCCGTACCGCCCTGAGGGCCTGACAGCCCCGCCGGCCACCGGCGTCCGGGGCCGTCGGCCGGTGGTCCGGCCGGCGACGCCCGTCACGCGACCGGCCGGTCCGCGGCCGCCGATTTCGCCCGGTCCGCCGCCAGTTCGCCACGTTCGGAGGAATCCAGCGGACCGGAACCCGCGCGGCTGGTTACGCACCATCCGACACGGACGCCTCCAGGACGGATGAACGTGCACCTTTCGCCCGTCTACGGAACCTTGGTACCCAAGACACCGTTTGCGTGACTACCCCCAACGAGGTCGTTGATGACTGCAGAGGCTGAGCCGAGCACCCTGGTGCCGGTAGAAGGACGTCGTAGCAGGGGACGGGTGATCGTTTCCTGGATCACGACGACGGACCACAAGAAGATCGGGCACCTGTACCTGATCACCTCGTTCGGGTTCTTCCTGATCGGCGGAGTACTGGCCATGGCCATCCGGGCGGAGCTGGCCCGCCCGGGGCTGCAGCTGTTCTCCACCGAGCAGTACAACCAGGCGTTCACGCTGCACGGCACGATCATGCTGCTGCTGTTCGCCACACCGACCTTCGCCGGTTTCGCCAACGCGATCATGCCGCTCCAGATCGGCTCCCCCGACGTGGCCTTCCCCCGGCTCAACATGCTGTCGTACTGGCTGTTCGCCTTCGGCGGCCTGATCGTGCTCTCCAGCTTCCTGACACCCCAGGGCGCCGCCGACTTCGGCTGGACGGCCTACACCCCGCTCAGCGGCCAGCGCCACAGCGGCTACCTCGGCGCCGACCTGTGGATCATGGGCCTGGCCCTGTCCGGCTTCGGCACCATCCTCGGCGCGGTCAACTTCATCACCACCATCGTGTGCATGCGCGCCCCCGGCATGACGATGTTCCGTCTGCCGATCTTCACCTGGAACATCCTGCTCACCTCGGTGCTCGTGCTGCTCGCCTTCCCGGTGCTGGCGGCCGCGCTGCTGGTGCTGGAGGCGGACCGGCAGTTCGGCGCGCACGTCTTCGAGGCGGCCAACGGCGGCCCGATCCTGTGGCAGCACCTGTTCTGGTTCTTCGGCCACCCGGAGGTCTACATCCTGGCCCTGCCGTTCTTCGGCGTGATCACGGAGATCATCCCGGTGTTCTCCCGCACCCCGATCTTCGGCTACATGGGCCTGGTGGGCGCCACGATCGCCATCACCGGCCTGTCCGCGACGGTGTGGGCGCACCACATGTTCGCCACCCAGGCCGTGCTGCTGCCGTTCTTCTCGTTCATGACCTATCTGATCGCCGTCCCGACAGGCGTGAAGTTCTTCAACTGGATCGGCACCATGTGGAAGGGGTCGCTGTCCTTCGAGCCGCCGATGCTGTGGGCCGTGGGCTTCCTGGTGACGTTCCTCTTCGGCGGGCTGACCGGCGTCATCCTCGGCTCCCCGCCCCTGGACTGGCACGTCACCGACAGCTACTTCGTCGTCGCGCACTTCCACTACGTGCTCTTCGGCACGATCGTGTTCGCCATGTTCGGCGGGTTCAGCTTCTGGTGGCCCAAGATGACCGGCACCATGCTCGACCAGCGACTGGAGAAGATCCAGTTCTGGACGCTGTTCGTCGGGTTCCACACCACGTTCCTGGTGCAGCACTGGCTGGGCGCCGAGGGCATGCCGCGCCGCTACGCCGACTACCTGGCCGCCGACGGCTTCACCGCCCTCAACACCGTCTCCTCCATCGGGGCGTTCCTGCTCGGCCTGTCCACGCTGCCGTTCCTCTACAACGTCTGGAAGACCGCCCAGGAGGGAAAGAAGATCGAGGTCGACGACCCCTGGGGCTACGGCCGCTCCCTGGAGTGGGCCACCTCCTGCCCGCCGCCCCGGCACAACTTCGTCACCATCCCGCGGGTGCGCTCCGAGTCCCCCGCCTTCGACCTGCACCACCCGGAACTCTCCCAGCTCGACCAGAAGGAGAACACCGGTCAGCGCGACGTCATCGACGTCGCCGGGCACGAGAGCGACCGGTCCTGAGCACGGACCACCCCCGTCCACCGGCCTGGACTCCCCGCGGAACCGGGCGTCCGGGCCGGTGAGCCGATCGACCGGGACGCGGTCACCGGCGCGACCCCGGGCGGCTTCGAGCCGGCCGGGGGCCGCGTCCGTGGACACGCAACCGGAATAAGTTCGGGATAAAGATTCGGATTCGGACATTCGGTGCGCGGTACCCGGCCTCCAGAGGAGCAGCACTCTCACAGAGGTGGAATCCGATGGCAACCTCACCCAAGTCGTCCCAGTCGTCCATGGAGACGCATCCCGACATCGTCGACATGCGCCACCGCCACGAGGTGGCCGAGCGCGCAACGAGCACACCGCAGGGGCAGGCCACCGGGACGCTGGCCTTCCTCACCGGCATCTACCTGGCCGCCTCACCCTGGATCACCGGTTTCAACAACCTGTCCACCCTGGCCGTGACCAACCTGGTGACCGGTATCGCCTACGCGCTCCTGATGAGCGGCGGATTCGGCCGCGCCTACGAGCGGACGCACAGCATGGCCTGGGGAGCGTGCATCCTGGGCCTCTGGACGATCATCGCCCCCTGGGTCGTGTCCGGCAATGTCGCCACCACCAAGACGATCGTCAACAACGTCGTCACCGGCGTGATCGCCCTGGCGCTGGCCCTGGCCGCCAGCGCCGCCGCCCGAGCGGCGGAGTCCTCCGGCGCCCGGCACGGCGGCACGTCGGCCTCGTACGCGCAGGGCCGCAGCTGACCGGCACCCCCTCGGCGCTCCCGCGGGTGAGGACGGCTCCGCGCCACCCGTGAGAAACGGGGGCGGTCGTCCGCGCACCGGACACGCCGATCAGGGGCCCGGGCGCCAGGAAGGAGGATGAGTCCCGGGAGCAGGACGCCTCTCAAGAAGGGCGCGGGCGGAGAGGCCGCGTCCGGCGCCGGGACCGACTCCGCCGAGCGGGGCGAACCATGACCGTCTCGATCGCCCAGCGGGATGCTGCCGCGCCCGGAGGCAGCGGCAGCATCCCGATGCGCCGGCGCCGCGACCACGCCGAGCTGGACTCGATGGGCGGTGCGCGCTCCCGCAGTGAACGGCGCGGGCTCCCGCAGTACGCGGGCCTCGCCGAGGACCGGGGTTGCTCACATCGTGTTGCCGGCTTCCGTGATCAGGCGGACGACGCCGTCGAGGCCGCCCTCGGCCAGGGCCCGGCGCTGCCGGTCCGCTCCGGTGCCCTGCCGCAGCAGGCGGTCGACCCGTGGGGCGACCTCGCGGGTGTCACCGGCGGCCTCCAGGGCGGGACCGACGTGGTGCAGCAGCCGGCGGACCACGTCACCGGCGCGCAGACGGCGGCCGTCCGGGGCGATCAGATGGCCGCCGAGGCCGTGCCGGGCCGCCTGCCACATCGCGAGCTGCAGCAGCTCCGGGCCCGGTTCCGCCGCCGGCCGGCCCTCCTCCGCCTCGTGCAGTGCCGTATCGGCCAGCGCCCGCACCAGCCCGGCGAACATCACGGCCTCGTCCGTGCCCAGCTGCACGTCCAGGCAGCGGACCTCGACCGTGGGATACCGCTCGGACAGCCGGGCCTGCCAGTACAGCTGCCCGGTGTCGACGATGACGCCCGTGGACAGCAGCCGCCGCACCCGCCGGTCGTAGTCCGCCTCGCCGGCGAAGTGCGGGGGCAGCCCGCTGACCGGCCAGCGGCCGAAGACGACGGTGCGCCAGCTGGCGAATCCGGTGTCGCGGCCCGCCCACAGCGGGGAGTTCGCCGCCATGGCGGTCAGCGTCGGCAGCCACACCCGGAGCCTGTTCAGCACCTCCACGCCCGTCCGCCGGTTCGGGACGGCGACGTGGACGTGCATGCCGTTGACCATCTGCTCGGCCACCAGTTGCGGCGCCTGCTCCTGCAGGGCCCGGTACCGGCTCCGGTCGGTGACCGGGGCGGGCGCGTCCTCCCGCAGCGGCGGGGTTCCGCTGGCGACGACGCGGCAGCCGTGGGTCCGCGCCGCTCTGGCGACGGCGCCGCGCAGCCGCAGCAGATGGCCGCCGGCCTCCCGCAGCGTGCGGCACACCGGGGTGGCCACCTCGACCTGCGCCTGCAGCAGTTCCGGCTGGATCTCCCGCGCGGTGACGGAGGGTTCCAGTCCGGCCGCGGCGCGCACCTTCTCCCCGTCCGCGGCCAGCCTGCCCGTCACCGGGTCGACCAGCAGGTACTCCTCTTCGACACCGACCGTCGTCATCGCCGGCCCTCCGTTGCCGCCGCTCCACCGCCCTGCGAGGAACAGGTGCGCTCCGGCGGGCGAACGCCTGTGGTCAAGGCACCCGGTGCCGCTCGTCGTCCCGGTGGGTGCCCCTCGTACGTGCCGCGGGGGCGCGCCTTCCAAACCTGGCCCGCCGCCGTTCAAGCCATCCGCCGCCGGCGCCTGATCACCGGCCGTGCACGGGGCGGCGTCCGGTCGCGTGGCGGAGGGGACGCGAGCGGCGGAAGGAGCCGGCGGGACTGGCTCTCGCGGGGCCGGGTAGTCGGCAGGACGGGGAAACGCCGCTTCCCCGCCCGGTGAGTGACGGCGGAAAGCCGCGTTCCAGTCCCCGTGCCCGAGCCTGGGGGACATCATGACGACTGAGTCGCCGGCCCTGCCGGTGGCGAGCCGGCGGTCCGGCAGGGTGACCGTGGTGATCGCCACCCGCAACCGCCGCACCGAACTCGCCAGAACCCTGCGGCACCTGGCGGGCCTGCCCGCCCGGCCGGCGGTCGTGGTCGTGGACAACGCCTCCGGCGACGGCACCGCCCGGACGGTCGGCGAGGTCTTCCCGGACGTGCGGCTCGTCCGGCTGCCCCGCAATGCGGGCGCCTGCGCCCGGAACATCGGCGTGGAGCTGGCCGACACCCCCTACGTGGCGTTCAGTGACGACGACTCCTGGTGGGAGCCCGGCTCCCTGGCCCGTGCCGCCGACCTGTTCGACCGCCACCCGCGGCTGGCCGTGCTGGTGGGGCGCGTCCTGCTCGGCGAGGAGGGGCGGGAGGACGCCGTCTCCCGCAAGATGGCGTCGGCCCCTCTCGGGTCGCCGCCGGACCTTCCCGGTCCCGCCGTGCTCGGCTTCCCGGCCTGCGCGGCGGTCGTCCGCAAGGACGCCTTCCGCTCGGTGGGCGGCTTCAGCGACCTGCTCTTCTTCGGCGGGGAGGAGAGCCTGGTGGCCCTCGACCTGGCCGCGGCCGGCTGGGGCGCCGCCTACGTCGAGGACGTCGTGGCCCACCACCAGCCGTCCCCGCAACGGGAGGGGGACGCGGCCCGCTGGGCCCTGCACCGGCGCAACGACCTCCTCGTGCACTGGATGCGGCTGCCCCTGACCGGTGCGGTGCGCCGCACCGGCGCGCTCGCGGCGAAGGCGCTGCACGACCGGGCGGCCGCCCGGGCGCTGGCCGGCCTGCTGCGCCGGCTGCCCGCGGCGCTGGCCCACCGGCGTCCCGTGCCACCGTCCGTGGTGCGGCGCCTGGAGAGGCTGGGAGAGCTGCGCTGACGCGGGAGCCGGCCGGGACCCGCGCCGCCGGCTGCCGGGCGTGGGCCGGCC
>NZ_JBEYXZ010000061.1:0-16375 GCF_040645305.1 Streptomyces sp. NPDC046831
AGGGGGCTCGGCAGCATCCTGCTCACCGCACTCGCCGACCACCTGCTGCGGTACGCCCCCCGCCTGGTCGGCGAGCCGGACGTGCGCAACACCCCCTCTCTCCGAGCGTTCCGCAACGCCGGCTTCCACCGAGCGGCCGAACTCGATTTGCCGGACAAGCGGGCCGTCCTGATGACCCGGCGGCCGGCCCCACCCGCCGAAAGGGCCGCGACGTCATGAACCAGTCACCGACCGAACCGTACGATCTGCTCGGTGTCGGCATCGGCCCGTTCAATCTCTCGCTCGCCGCGCTGTGCGACCAGGTGCCGGAACTGAGCACGCTGTTCTGCGAGGCCCAGAAGGAGTTCCGCTGGCACCCCGGCCTGCTGGTCGACGGGGCCAGGATGCAAGTGCCGTTCCTGGCCGACCTCGTCTCCCTGGTCGATCCGACCAGCCCCTGGTCGTTCCTCAACTACCTCCGCCACCAGCAGCGGCTCTTCCCGTTCTACTTCTCCGAGCGGTTCCACCTGCCGCGCCGCGAATACGAGCACTACTGCCACTGGGCGGCCGAACGCCTCCCGAACTGCCGCTTCGGCGCCCCGGTCAGCACGATCCACTGGGAGGCGGCCGAGCAGCTGTTCCGTGTCACCGCGGGCGGGCAGGAGCTGGTCGCCCGCAACGTCGTCCTCGGAGTCGGCACCGAGCCGTACTTGCCGTCCGCGTTCGCCACCCTGGCCGACCACCCCCGCATCTGGCACTGCGCCCAGTATCTGGACCGCCGCACCACCCTGGACGGCGTCCGGGACATCACGGTCCTCGGCTCCGGCCAGTCCGGCGCCGAGGTCTTCCTCGACCTCCTGCGCACCCGCGTCGGTGACGGAACCCGGCTGCGCTGGCTCACCCGGACCCGCGCGTTCGCCCCGATGGAGTACTCAAAGCTCGGTCTGGAGCACTTCACGCCCGACTACACCCGCTACTTCCACGATCTTCCCGCCGCCGTGCGCGACCGCCTGGTCGCCGAGCAGTGGCAGCTGTACAAGGCGGCCAGCGCGGAAACGCTCGCTGAGATCCACGACCACCTCTACGAGAGCACCGTCGGGCGGCCGATCGACGCCGAGCCGGTCGAGATCGTCCCCGGCACAGCGGTGGTAGCCGCCACCGCCGACCCGGCCGGCACCATCGAGCTGCGCTGCCGACACACCGACTCAGGGACCGAATCGTTAATCCGTACCGGCGCGGTGCTCCTCGCCACCGGCTACCGCGCGGTGCGCCCCGCGCTCCTCGATCCGATCGCCCACCTGATCGACTGGGACGAGCAGGGGCGCTACCAGGTGGACATGAACCACCGGGTCGCCACTCGCCCTGCCCTCACCGGCGGTCTGTACGTGCAGAACGCCGAACTGCACACGCACGGCGTCGGCACGCCCGACCTCGGCCTCGGCGCCCACCGGGCCGCGGTGATCCTCAACGCGGTCGCCGGCCGCACCGTCCATCCTCTGCCCGCCCGCACCGCCTGGACCAGCTTCGCACCCACCACCCGCGCCGTCTTTCCACCGCAGGAGACCGACGGCGCACCGGCACAGGCCCGCTGACTCGGGGGCTGGCTCTACACGATGGCCGCCTCATCGCCGGGCCAGAGTCCACCTCGGCGGCGTTTCCGACCAGCTCCGACCGGGGCTCGCCGGTCATTCGAGCGTCTCGACGCACGGCACGTATGAACTCGCGCCTGGGCGCTCCCTCAGTGCCCAGCCGTGGACGCGCGTTGGCTCTCAGCGTCGCCCCATGTCAGGCAGTTCGCTCGGAAGGATGGTTTACCGCCGAGGCTGAGCCCCCGTCGTATCCAGCCAAGGTGTGCTGGACGCACGGCAGTTGCTGCCGTACGAGAGAACGGAGGATGGCATGCCCGTGCAGAGGGCATCTCTGGCTGCCTCGCCGCGTGGTGGCGGCGCCGCCGGGGCATCCCGAGCAGCTTTCGAGGGAACAGTGCGGAACGTCTGCCATCTGCCTGGGCTGCTGGTGTCATGAGTGGTTACGGACGGGTGGGCGAAATCCTCGTCGCGGGGTCCGCCAACCGGTTGGACCTGGATGCCCGCCGGGCTGGGCGATGGACCACGGTGTGCAGTCCGGACTGGGTGCATGCGGAACGTCAGGCACGGTCCTGGGCCGCGCGGCACGGCCTCGTCACCGACCAGGAGGAGACGCGGCGGCTTGCGCGGATGGGGCACGGGCGGATGGCCGGCTGGCTGGCCCCCGGGGCCACCCCGGCGGAGCTGGAACTTCTCGCGCAGTGGGGTGCCTTCATCGCTTTGGTCGACGACGGGTTCGACCGGCACGGCCAGTCACCGGAGCAGGCCCGGGAGGTGCTGGACAAGCTTCTCGACGTGCTCGGCGCTGCGGACGGAACGACGTACCCGGCGTCGGCGGCCCCCGAGGTACGCGCCCTCGCCGACCTGTGGGAGCGCACCAGAATCGCGGCCCGGCCCGGCTGGAGGCAGCGCTTCCTAGCGCTGTACCAGGACTTCGCCGACGCCACCTGCACCGAGGTCGGGCTGCGCGCCCGTGGCGAGCGGCTCGGACTCGACGACTACCTGGCACTGCGCCGCCGCACCATCACGGTGCTGCCGGTGTGCGCGGTGGTGGAGCGGTCCTTGCCCGCGGCAGACGGGCTGGACGGGCTGCGGGAGGCGGCCGCGGACATCGTCGCCTGGGCCAACGACTTGCGGTCCGCGCCGCGTGAGATGGAGGAGGGCACGGAAAACCTGGTCGGCGTGCTCGCCCGCCACCACCGGTGCAGCCGTATCGAGGCCGCGTCTTCGGCCCGCGCCATGCTGGCCGAGCGCATGGACGAGTTCGACCGGGGCGCGCACGGCGAGCGTGCCGAGCCGATCCGCCAGGTGCGGGACGGCTCCCTTGCCTGGCAACGGGAAACCCACCGGAACTCATCAGGCGGCGGCATCACCGCCGAGCCGCCCGAGCGGGGCGTTCGTGCCCTGGCGCATCACCTGGCCGTCGCCGTCGACGCGGCCGGCCACGTGGACGACCGGTGCGGCAGCCGCGTGCTGGAGTCCTCGCTCCTGCTGGCCCTGTTGCGGGCCCAAGGCGTCGAGCCGGGCGAGCAGGCCCGGCTCACCCGGTATCTGAAGCGGTGCCGCCCCGGCGCGAGCAGAGTGGACGCCCTGCTGATCGACGCCTGTCTGGACCCCGCGGGCATGGCCGAACGCGCACCCGGGATGGCCGCCGGCCTGCACTCGGAGGTAAGCACCGGTACCGCCGGACGCGGGCGGCTGAAGTCCGTCATGCTGAGCACGGTGCTGCACCTGCTGTGCGGCTCGGCACTGGACGACAGCGCCGCTCCCGCCCCGGTCGACCCGGCGGGCATCACCACGTTCACCGACGTGCACGTGCTGTCGACGCGGATCATCCACGCGCACGCCTGCCGCCGCCCGCACACCGTCACCGACGCCGAACGGGAACGTCTGGTGTCGCTGATGTCCCTGGGCCGCAACCGGGTGCTGTGGGAGGCCAGCGCCACCACCTACCTACTGGGCCTGCACGCCGTGCGCACCTTCCGCCCCGGCGCCCCGGTTGTCGACAACGGCCTGCTGAGACTGTGCCTGGCCGTCAACGCGGACGACGGCGTACCGTTCCTGGACAGCCAGGACCTGTGGCTGACCGCCGTGGCGGGCCTGGCCTTCGCCGACGAGGAAACCCTGGCGCGGTTCGTCCCGCGCATGGCGGATCTTCTGGCGTCCTGGCAGGCCCCGGACGGGGGCTGGCCCTTCGCCACCGGCATGCGGCAGACCGACGTGGACACCACCACCCGGTGCATGGAACTCCTGCACGCCGCCGACCCCGACCGGTACCGTCACGCGCTGGAAAGGGCGACCACATACCTGACCGACATCGCCGGCCCGGACGGCGGCTTCCCCACCTGGGTCCACGGTGACGCCCCGGACCTGGACATGACCGCCGGGGCGATCCTCGCGCTGGCTCCGCAGGCCGCCCGGCACGAACGTCTCCTCGCCGGTGCACTGGAATTCGTGCTGAACGCCCAGCATGCCAACGGGACGTTCGAGCGCAGCTGGACGGTCAGCGAGTCCAGCGCCATCCTGCGCGCCCTGGACGCCCTGCACGCGATCCCCGCGCCCACCACCGACCTCGCTACCAGGATCGCCACCGCCACCGCCCGGTCGGTGGCCCGCCTCGTCGCCACCCAACACGTCGACGGCGGGTGGGGCCAACTCCCCGACGACCCCAGCGACGTACTGTCCACCGCCCAGGCCGTTCCCGTGCTGGCGCGGTACGGCGACCCGCTCTCCGTGAGCCGGGCGGTGACCTATCTGCTCGCCCAGCAGAACGCGGACGGCGGCTTCACCTCCCCGCCCGACCAGGTCGGACCCCGGCCGCTGCCGTTCGACTATCCAGTGCTCACCGACATCCACACCCTGTCCGCCCTGCGCAGCGCCCGTGTACCCGTCGCCCCCGCCATCCGTCGGACCCCCTCCTCCGGCACATCATCCGAGGCGGACTGGCCGGCCCTGAAGGCTGGTATGCGGGGCGTACTGCTCACGCCGGAGCAAGCCGCCTACGAGCAGGCCCGGCTGCTGGTCAACCAACGATTCGACGACATCCGCCCCCAAGCGATCGCCTACCCGGCCGACGTCGACGACGTGGTCGAATGCGTGAACTTCGCCAAAGTCAGCCGCGTCCCGCTGGCCCTGCGCTCCGGCGGACACAGCTACGCCGGATACTCCACCGGCCCCGGCCTCGTACTCGACGTCAGCTCCCTGAACTCCACCACCGTCGGCGGCGGGCGGGCGTTGTTCGGCGCCGGGGTCAAGGGCGGGCAGGCACACCTGGCGCTGGCCGCGGCCGGTGCCGGGCTGCCGCTCGGCCGGTGCCCCACCATCGGCCTGGCCGGCGTCACCCTCGGCGGCGGACTGAGCGCCTTCACCAGAGCCTGGGGCCTGGCCTGCGACCACCTGCGCGAAGTAGAGATCGTCACCGCCGACGGACGCATCCGCCGCGTCCGCGCCGACTCACCGTCCTCGGACGACGACCTGTTCTGGCCCCTGTGCGGCGGAGGCGGCGGCAACTACGGCGTGGTCACGGCCCTGGAGTACGCCACCGAGGACATCCGCGACCTCACCTACGCCAGGTTCATGGTCAGCTGGCCGGTCACCGCGACCGCTGCCGTGCTGCGGGGCTGGACCCTCTGGAACGCCGACCCGGCCACACCCCGCACAGTGACCTGCGCCTTCGAGCAGCTCAGCGACTCCGGCATGCCCGCGCTGCCCACCGTGACCGGAACCTTCATCGGCACATCCAGAGACCTCGAGCCAGTACTGGACCATCTGGCCGCGGCGGTGGGACTGCCCGACACCGACCGGGTGATCGTTCCCTGCGACTACACCCGGGCCGCCTGCGAAGCGGACCGCTGGGGCGGAGGCACCTTCGGCCCCCGAGTCGCCTTCGCTGCCAAGTCACACATCGTGCGGGAGCCGCTCAATCCGGCATCCGCAGCCGAGATGGCCGCAGCCCTGGAGCAGCTACACGGGTTCACCGGTGTGGGCGGGGCCAGCGGCCTGCTCATCGACGCCCTCGGCGGCGCGGTCGGCGACCGGCCCGCGGGTGCGACCGCCTTCCCGCACCGAGCCGCCGTCGGCGTCGTCCAATACCACTCCTACTGGCATCAGTTCACCGACCGCACCCACGTCGACCGCCGACTCGACTGGCTGCGCGAAACCCACGCCGCCTTGCAGCCCCACCTCGGCACCGGCGGCTACACCAACGGAATGGACCCCGAACTCACCGACTGGCAGGTGGCCTACCACGGCGAGAACTACCCGAGGATGCAACGCGTCAAGGCCACCTACGACCCGGAGCAGCTGTTCGACTTCCCCCAAGCGGTTACGGGCGATCCGACCGACCGGGGAGCGCGGTCGTCCCCTCACCGCGTCGCGCGCTAGGGGCAGGACGCCGCGCAGGGGAAACGAGCTGCATCAACACCTCGGAATGGCGCTTCCACGGCCTCTTTTGCTGGCTGCGATCGCAAATCCGGCGTCGCCGAGCGCATCGCAGGAACACGCACTGCTTGAGAAGCCGAGCGCGTCATGCGCGCAAGCAACAGCCGGGCTAACGACGAAGGCCCACCGGAGTACTCCGGTGGGCCTTCGTCCACTGGCTCCGGGCGGAGGGCCCGCCAACATGCTCCTCGGCGCGGCCTCGCCCTATCACCGCCCTGTCACAGGCGCTGTCACACGTCTGTCACCAACTGCGCCGACTCCCCCGGACGCGATGCCCTGACCAGCCCGATGACGGCTACTGGTACAGCCGCGACGCGTCCCGGCAGGACTCGGAGCCTGAGCAACGGGCGAGCGCGGTCAAGGTCTCGTGCAGGGCTTTCTCTTTCCCGTCGCTCAGACTGCCTGCGAGATTCTCAAGCTCAGCGGGATCGGCCTGCGTGTCGTAATATTCGCGTTCCCCGTCCGCGTACTCGACCCAGAGACTGTCTGCGGTCCGAAGCGCCTCGTACGTCGGCGGATTGCCGCTGTCCTTCGGAGCCGCGTCGGGATCGCCCTTGGACGTTCCGGGATGGTGATGCTCGACCAGAACGGACTCACGCCAGTCCTTCGGCGACGATCCGTGGAAGAGGCCGACAAGGCTGAGACCGTCCACGGCCGAGGGCGGCTTCAGCCCCGCGAGCTGCTGGAACGTCGGATTGAGATCGGTGTTCTGCACCAGCTGGGAGGCGGTCCGCCCCGCCGGCACATCCGGTCCTGTCACCATCATGGGGACGCGGATATCGGTGTCGAAAGCGGTCTGCTTGCCCGGCCGCAGCCGGTGCTCACCCATGTGGAAGCCGTTGTCCGAGCCGAAGACCAGATACGTGTCGTCCGCGAGCCCCTTCTCCTTCAGCACGTCCTCCAGGCGGCCGATCATCCGGTCGACGGCCTGAACCGAGCGGACCCGCTGGGCGAACTCGCGGTCGATCTGCGTCTTCTCCTTGTCGCTCAGGGGCTTGAGAGCGGCCTGCCACTTCGGCGCCTGCGCGGGCAGCCGATCGTAGGCGGCGCTCCTGGGTGCCTTGAGCCCCGGGTAGCTGTTGGCGTCGCGGGGCGCGGGCGTGGAGGGCCCGTGCGGCGCGAAGGTGGCGAGTTCCAGCATGAACGGCTTGCTGTCCGCCGCCGAGGAACCGATGAAGGAGACCGCCTTGGCGGACAGCACGTCGGTCAGGTAGTCCTGCGGGTCATGGCCGTAGTGGACGACCTTGCCGTTCTCGTTGAGGTCGTAGTCGAACTCTGGATACCCGTTGCCGGCCACGTCCCATTCGTTCCAGCCCGGAGGCACGTACGGGTGACCGGTACCGTTGGCGTCCTTCGGCTGGTAGCCGTTGAGGTACTTGCCCATGAAGCCGGTGCGGTAGCCGGCCTTCTGAAGAGCCGGCGCGTAGCACTTCTTCTCGTCGCCGTTCCTCATGAAGGCGCCGTAGCCTCCGTCGTCCCCGTTGTTGGTGAAGACCCCGGTGTTGTGGGGGTACTGCCCCGTGAGGATCGAGGAACGCGAGGGGCAGCAGAGCGAGTCGGTGACGAAGTAGTTCGAGAACGTCGTCCCCTGCTTGCTCATCTGCTGGACGTGCGGCATATACCGCACGAGATTCCAGGAGAGGTCGTCGGTGAGTACATAGATGATGTTGGGCTTGCGGCCCTGTTCAGAACTCCCCGCCGACGAGGATGGGGACGCCCCGACCGCCGCGCTCTTGCCGGGCGCTGCCGAGCACCCGACGAGCAGCGCGGCGGCCACGGCAACCCACAGCAGGACCTGCCCTGCCGCATTCCTACCTGGTGACGATCCGTGCATCACTCTCAACTCCCACTAGTCTGCCGGTCGGTGGGCCAGCGAGAGTAAAAGCGCTTCTTGTGGATTCCTTGTGGTGCCGAAAGGCCCAGGTCATCAGCCGAGGTGCGCATCCCACAGGCCCGGTGCCGAGGCCGAGGGCCACTTCGGAGATCCCTCCAGACCGAGCTGGGACAGTTCGGCCCCGACGGGCGGGCCCTGTACGACCCGCGCCCCGGCGACCCGACCCGCTGGGACTGGTGCGGCGACGCTCCCACTCATCCGGGTCGGGCAGGACAGCCGGTCTGCTGAGCTCAGGGCAGCTCGATACGATTCTGTCCTATATGCGGGCCAACCTCGAACAACCGATCTCGGTCGGCGACCTGGCGTCCCTGGTCTCCTTCAGCCGTTTCCACTTCGTACGCTGTTTCAAGGCCACCACCGGATTCACCCCGTACCGCTATCTCACCGAACTCCGGATCGACCTGGCCCGCATTATCTCGAGGCCGGCGACGACACCATCGCCCGTACAGGACGGCGCTGCGGATTCTCCGGTTCCGAGCACTTCTCGCGGAGCTTCCGCCGCATCATGGGATGCACGCCGTCGCAGTACCGGACGAGGCGCTCCTGCGGTCTCGGGCAGAGCCTGCCCGTGCTTTGATCAATATCCTCCGGGCAAGCTCGTTCGACGCGGTGAAACCGAGGTGTGCATGGCAGGCAAGGCCGGGCGGGTGCTGGTGGTCGACGACGACGCGGCGATACGGCGGTCACTGGCACGGGGGCTGAGGCTGAGCGGATTCACGGTGACGGTCGCGGACGGCGGTCACACCGGTCTGGCGGAGGCCCGCGTCGGCCGCCCCGACATCGTCGTCCTGGACGTCAGCATGCCCGTTCTCAGCGGCATCGACGTGTGCCGGGCCCTGCGCGACGACGGCGACGACGTACCCGTGCTGATGCTCTCCGCGCTGGACGAGACGGCCGACCGGGTGGCGGGCCTACAGGCGGGCGGGGACGACTACCTGGTCAAGCCGTTCGCACTCCAGGAGTTGGTCCTGCGGCTGCACGCCCTGCTGCGCCGCCGCCCGCCGGCCGCCACCGCCCCCCTCCGCGTCGGCGGCCTCGTCCTCGACCCGGCCGCCCATCAGGCCGTTCTGGACGACCGGCCACTGCAACTGACCCGGCGCGAGTTCGCGCTGCTGGAGACCCTGGCCCGCAACGCGGGCATCGTGCTCACCCGCGAGCAACTGCTGGACTGGGTGTGGGGATACGACTTCCAGGTCCGCAGTGACGCCGTCGACACCTTCGTCAGCTATCTGCGGCGCAAGCTGGAGGCAGGCGGCCGGCCCCGGATGGTGCACACCGTGCGCGGGGTCGGTTTCGTCCTGCGCGCGGACCGCCAGACCCCGCGCATCGAGGGCACGCCGTGAAACTGTCCACCCGTATCGCGCTCGCAGTCGGCGTGAGCGTGCCCGTGCTGGTCCTCGCTTCCGGCTGGCTGCTGCTGCACCTGGTCAGCAGCGACCTGCGCACGCACCAGAACGACCAACTACGCGCCCGCGCGACGGTCGTCGCCCAGAACGCCAAGGCGTATCTGGACGTGGCCGGGACCGACCACCCGCTCCTGAAGCAGGTCCGCCGACGCCGGCTGATCAACTCCGCCCGGGATGTGGGCGTCCGGCTGGAGGGCCCGCAGGACACGATTTCGGCCGGCCCGCAGCCCGAGCGGAATCCCACGCTGCCCCGCAACGCCCCGACACCCGTCATCGTGACCTCCGGCGGCAAGGACTGGCTCGTCCTGTCACTGCGCGTCGGTGCCGCGGCGAAAGAGAGCAACACCCCGAATCTGTGGCTGCTGTCACCGGACACGGCCGAGGACGAATTGGCGCTGGTGCGCCAACGGGTGCTGACCGGTGCGCTGGTGGCCGCCGCACTGGCCGGTGCCGCCGCCTGGGCCATCGCCGCCCGGGCGGTTCTTCCGCTACGGCGGCTTCAGCGGCGTACCAGTGGACTGGACCCCAGGACCAGCACCGTACGCCTGGAGCACACGCCGACCCGGGTCACCGAGGTGGACGACCTGGCGTACACGGTGCAGACCGTGCTCGCCCGCTACGACGAGCAGGTCGCGCGCACCGGGGAGGCGCTGGCCACCGCCCGCGCGTTCGCCGCGACCGCCTCCCACGAGCTGCGCACCCCGCTGATGAGCATGCGCACCAACCTCGACATCCTCACCGACCACCCCGGCCTCGACCCCGAGGACCGGGCGGAGGTGCTCGGGGACCTCAGGCGCGAACACAGCCGGCTGCTCGGGCTGCTGGTGATGCTGAAGGCCCTTGCACAGGGCGACCTGATCGAGGCGGACGCGTTCTCGCCACTGGACCTCGGGGAACTCGTGGAGGCGTCGGTCTGCGACCTGCGGCGCACCCGCCCCGACGCCGAAGTGTCCGTACGCACCGCCGCGGGGGTGCGTGTCGACGGCTGGGAGCAGGGTCTGCGCTCGGCGGTGGACAACCTGCTGGCCAACGCCTGGACCCACGGCCGCGCCGAAGACGGCGTCGCCCGCATCGAGGTGACCCTGCGCCCGCCGCTCGGTGGGCGTGAGGCGACCGCGGTGCTCGTGGTGGACGACCACGGCCGCGGCATCCCTCCCGAAAGCCGCGAGGAGATCTTCCAGCGTTACCACCGCGGCCCCGACAGCCCGGGCTCCGGCCTGGGCCTCACCCTGGTCGCCCAGCAAGCCGCCCTCCACGGCGGCCACATCACCGTGTCGGACCGCCCTGACGGCCGGCCCGGCACACACTTCGAGCTCCACCTGCCGGCCACGGGCGTCCAGGACATGGAGTACACCCTGCCGCTGCTGCACCGCGACTGGCTGACTCGAACCCCCGAACAGGCCCCGCCGGGCCTGTTCACCAAGCGAACCTAAGTACGGACGCATGAGCGGGTGCGATCGCAAATCAGGCACCCGACAGAGTCACAGACCCACGGACCGCACGAGTCACGACCGCATCGTCCCGCTCGGTGGTCACGAGCTCTCGCTCCGTGGCCACCGCGGCCCGCCGCCACCCGGTCAGCCCGCCGATCCCGGTGAGGACCAGGTGCTGGGCGAGTTCGTCGGCGGTCTCCGCGTACAGGTCGGCGAGCGCGTCGCAGCCTGGCCGCCTCAGTGTTCAGCCACTCGGGTGGGTCTCCCGTGGTGATCAGCTTGCTACCCACGAGATCGCCCCACACTGCCATCGCCGCACTCAAGCGTCGGGCGTGTGTGGTGGCACCAGCGCACATCTGCGCTCTTGCGCCACAGCTCTCCGCCGGAGAGCGGATCGAGGACTCCAAGCCGCCCTGGGTCGAACAGGGCGATGCAGACGGCGTCGTCAGCGACCAAGGGGGCCGTACTGATGCGTCGGGCGACCTGAGTGTCAAACCACGGGGGCCCACTTTGCCCGTCCCAGGCCGGCGCTCGGCCGCACCCCGTAGTCAGATGAACCGTCGTGCGACGGTAAGGGCCCGGCGTCCCGAAGCCGGGATGCCGGGCCCCCCTTACCGGGGCGCGATCAGACGGGGCGGATGTTCTCAGCCTGCGGGCCCTTCTGGCCCTGCGTGATGTCGAACTCGACCTTCTGGCCCTCCTGCAGCTCGCGGTAGCCCTGGCTGGCGATGTTGGAGTAGTGGGCGAAGACGTCGGGGCCGCCGCCCTCCTGCTCGATGAAGCCGAAGCCCTTCTCGCTGTTGAACCACTTCACTGTGCCCTTGGCCATGACTGTCTCCTTTGAGGGAAACCGGGCACGCACCCTGCGCGACCGGGAGGTGATCGCCCTGGTCCGGAGAGGCGCTGAACAGCAAGAACGCCCGTGATGCGATCACGGGCGAACGGAACTTCGGAACCACGACTGCTGATCACCACGCTATAACGGCATGACGGAAGCCGCTAGCGAAAACGCGCCGGTATCCGGCCCGGAACGAAGGACTGGGTCGCCCGTGAGGCTCGGCCGATGGTGATCAAGCAGTTTCACGCCCTTCTTCTGCACAAGGCTGCGGCGAGGCATGGCCTCTCCCCGCCGCCGGCTGTTCTCCGGGTGGGCCCCACCGATCATGCGTGACCGGCCCCTCCCCACACGACGTCACCTTCGACTGCCCGGAACCGGCTCGAGACCACGGACGAGCCGCCCCCGCGCGACCTCGTCGTCGAGTTCGATGGGGCACCACATCGGCTTCCTGCATGGCGGGCGGGGGCGGCGAGCGCTTCGGGGACACCGCCATCTGTCTGCCCGGCGAAGGAAGCCGCCTCGGGCCCTCTCAGCCCCTTTGCTCCTGAGCTCCGAGGCCACCCGAGTCTCGACTACTGCGAGTGGACCAGTGCCGAGGCCCGCCGGGAGGCAGCGAACGCCGGAAACACGACAGGGTGCACGAGATCTTCTCCAGCACCGGGCGAACGGTTCGGCCACGGAGGGTGGTACCGCTTTCACCGTCCCCTGTCCCCGGTCGCCGGCGTGATCCGACCGTGCCGAGGCACCCGCTGCGGGTGCCCCCGCTCCGTCGGGAAAAGGAGATCACACAGGCAATGGATCATCCCGCCCCGATCTCCGGGTACCGTCAGGGTATGAGTCATCCGCACCCCGAGCTGAAAGCCGCCCCGCCCCTTCCCGAAGGAGGGCTGCGGGTCATCGCCCTGGGCGGCCTGGGTGAGATCGGCCGCAACATGACCGTCTTCGAGCACGCGGGCAAGCTGCTCATCGTCGACTGCGGCGTGCTGTTCCCCGAGGAGACCCAGCCCGGCGTGGACGTGATCCTGCCGGACTTCACCTCGATCCGGGACCGGCTGGACGACATCGTGGCCGTGGTTCTCACCCATGGCCACGAGGACCACATCGGCGGCGTGCCGTACCTGCTGCGCGAGCGGTCCGACATTCCCGTCGTCGGTTCCAAGCTGACGCTGGCGTTTCTGGAGGCCAAACTCAAGGAACACGGCATCCGGCCGCGCACGGTGCGGGTGCGGGAGGGGGACCGGCGTGGCTTCGGGCCCTTCGACTGCGAGTTCGTGGCGGTCAACCACTCCATCCCCGACAGCCTCGCGGTCGCGATCCGCACCCGGGCCGGGATGGTGCTGCACACCGGCGACTTCAAGATGGACCAGTTCCCTCTCGACGACCGCATCACCGATCTGCGCGCCTTCGCGCGCCTCGGCGAGGAGGGCGTGGACCTGTTCCTCACCGACTCCACCAACGCCGAAGTACCCGGCTTCACCACCTCCGAGCGAGAGCTGAACCCGGCGATCGAGCAGGTGATGCGGACCGCGCCGCGCAGGGTCATCGTCTCCAGCTTCGCCAGCCACGTGCACCGTATCCAGCAGGTCCTGGATGCCGCCCACCAGCACGGCCGCAAGGTCGCCTTCGTCGGCCGCTCCATGGTCCGCAACATGGGCATCGCCCGTGACCTGGGCTATCTGAAGGTCCCCTCCGGTCTGGTCGTGAGCACGAAGGAGCTGGAGAAGCTCCCGGACCACAAGATCACTCTGGTGTGCACCGGCTCCCAGGGCGAACCGATGGCCGCGCTGTCACGGATGGCCAACCGCGACCACATGATCCGCATCGGCAAGGGCGACACCGTCCTGCTCGCCAGTTCCCTGATCCCCGGCAACGAGAACGCCATCTACCGGGTGATCAACGGACTCACCCGGTGGGGCGCCCACGTGGTCCACAAGGGCAACGCCAAGGTGCACGTCTCCGGGCACGCCAGCGCCGGCGAACTCGTCTACTGCTACAACATCGTCAAACCCCGCAACGTCATGCCTGTGCACGGCGAATGGCGCCACCTGCGGGCCAACGGCGACCTCGCCATCCGTACCGGTGTCGACCCCGAGCGGGTCGTCATCGCCGATGACGGCGTCGTCGTCGACCTGGTCGACGGGCGGGCGTCCATCACCGGCAAGGTCCCCGCCGGCAACGTCTACGTGGACGGCATGGAAGTCGGCGGCGCCACCGAAGCGTCCCTCAAGGACCGCCTCACCCTGGCCGCCGAAGGCGTGGTCACGGTGGTGGCGATCGTCGACGCGGACACCGGCGCCCTCGCCGAGGCCCCCGACTTCCTGGCCCGCGGCTTCGTCCACGACGACACCACTTTCGAGCCGGTCATCCCCGTCATCGAGAAGACCCTGGCCACCGCGGCCGAGGAAGGCGTCGGGGACGCGCGCCAACTCGAACAGCTCCTCGCCCGCGCCGTGGCGAACTGGGCGTTCCGCACCCACCGTCGCAAGCCGCTCATCATCCCCGTCATCATCGACGCCTGAGAAAGACGACGAGGATCCCGCCGAGGCCCTGGCCGGGGACGTCCGGGGCCTTGGGTGGCAGACCGCTGGCGCAGGCGATCACGGCGCCAGGGCAGAGGAGACCACACATCCGGAGCGCGCGGCGTCCAGCGGCTCCTGCGAGCCGGCCACCCCGCAGCGAAGCCGGTGCCTCGCCAACCGGCACACCGCGTCATTCCGAAGAAATGCGAAACTCGAATTCGGGACGGTCCCACGGCACGGCGGGCGGGTTCGCGTACGCGGTCCCGGTCCGCACTGCTCCGGCGCGGCGGTAGAAGCCCTCGGCGGGAAGATGCGACACGACCTTGACACGGTCGAGCCCGGCGGCACGGGCCTCGGACTGCATGTGCGCGACGAGTAGCGACCCAATACCCCGTCCTTGCGCTTCGTCGGCGACGAACAGCAGGTCGAGCTCCGGTGGAGTGAGGACGAGCGAGTAGAACCCGAGGACCCGGCCTCCCTGCTCGTCGGCGCCGACGGCCACAAAGACGCGGTGGGCCTCGATGTAATCAGGCCCGACCCGGTAGCCCGCGACTGCGGCTGCGTACTTACCCGCGTAGGCGCCTGAGCCACGCACGAGCCGCGTGAGCCGTTTGGCATCCCGCCCAACGGCCCTCCGTATCGTGATCAGCTGGCTGATCGGGGAAGTGCGTGAACTCATCGGGAGAGTATTTCGCACCGGGGCGTGCCGTCGTGCGGCGGGTCGGCTGCTGGGGCAGAATCTCCTGCACCGCTCCCGGGAACCGCCTGCCCAGGCCCCGATCGGCCAAGTCACTGCCGCGCATCGGCCGCGCGCCGACAGCAACTGGGACGCCCGAACCGTTGCGGAGGAGCCGGGGAACGGGGTGGTCAACCGCTGCTTCCCCTCGGCCTGCCGCAGCAAGGGTCAGCCTGTGCAGGACGACTTCAGGCCGGCCTCGTGAACCGCATCAGGAGATGCTGGAGCTTGCGGCAGCAAGCGGATGTGTCCTGGTTGATCGCACCGAGTCCCGGCGCTGGGCCGACCACAACGAATCACGAAGGCCGACATCGTGTTCCCCGCTCACGGGCCGACTCCCCCCGTCGACCGCCCGCCCGGCACCTGGCGCGAACCGGCTGACCAAGGCCGCCAGGAATACTGCGGGTCCGTCCAGTCAGCTTCAGCTGTCTGTGGTCACCCCTGCGAGTGAGGTGGGTGGGCGTCAGGAGTAACAGGTCTTGTGCACGCGATCTGGCGCCGATAGCCATGTGCCGGTCAGGGCCGCCCGTACGCCCGAAGGAGCAGCCAGCAGCCATGAGCACCGCACTCACCGGGACTGCACCCGGCGCGCCCCACCAGCCCGGCACCGACCCGCTGCTCCATCAGGAACCTGCCGTCGCCGCCGATCACGCCGGCGCCGAGAACCTGCTGCGCTGCTGGGCACGCGAGACCGGTGCCACCCCTGGCCCCGACGGCGTCCTGCGCGTGCCGGTGCTGGGCGGTGCCGCCCAGCTCGCGGCCCCCGTGCGGTACTGGTCGCCGTGCGGCTGGCACCGCTTCGCCCCGGTCACCCTCGGCAGCACGACAGGAGCCGATCCGTCACCCACGACCGTGGACGCGGTCACCGTAGCGGCCCTGATCGGCACGACCACGGAGCACGGCGAGGGAGGCCACCTCGCCACCCTGGTCGCCCAGGTCGCCGACTCCGTCGCCCGCACGGCCGACATCCTGGCGTACCGCCGTACCACGGCCGCCCAGGAGCACCACCTGCCGTTCCTGAGCGCCGAGCAGTCCCTGCTGCTCGGCCACCCGCAGCACCCGGCGCCCAAGGGCCGCGACGGTCTCGCACCCGTCCAGAGCGCCGCCTACTCCCCGGAGACCCACGGGGCCTTCCGTCTGCACTGGTACGCCGTGGACCGGGACCTGCTCGCCTCCGACTCCGCCGAGCCGCTCACCGCCGACCAGATCACCGCAACGCTGCTCGGCGACCCGGCCGCCCTGCCACCGGGCACCGCCGCGCTGCCGGTGCACCCCTGGCAGGCCGGCGATCTCGCCGTGCGCCCGGTCGTCATGGCGCTGCTGGAGGAGGGCCTGCTGCACGACCTCGGCGTGCGCGGCGAGCTGTGGCACCCGACCTCCTCGGTGCGCACCGTGCTCCGCCCCGGCAGCCCCTGGATGCTCAAGCTCTCCCTCGGCCTGCGCATCACGAACTCCCGTCGGGAGAACCTCCGCAAGGAGCTGCACCGCGGCCTGGAGGTGCACCGGCTGCTGGAGGCGGGCCTCGCCGCCGACTGGCGGGCCGC
>NZ_JBEYXZ010000062.1:0-15631 GCF_040645305.1 Streptomyces sp. NPDC046831
CCCTCCTCCAACCCCGCCGTCCTCGCCTTCCTCCGCGAGTACGAGGACGACCTGGTGCTGTGCGTCCACAACTTCTCCCGCTTCGCACAGCCCACCGAACTGGATCTGAGCGCGTTCGGCGGGCGGTACCCGGTCGAGCTGTTCGGCGGGGTCCGCTTCCCCGCCATCGGCGAGCTGCCCTACCTGCTCACCCTCGCGGGACACGGCTTCTACTGGTTCCGGCTCCGCACGGACGCCTCCTAGCCCGTCCGGCGAACCGGCGCGGGAGGCATCCCGCCGGCCTCCGGCGCCGGGGGCGCCACCCCCGCGGGGGCCCGCCTCCCCTGCCGTGCAGGACAGGCCGCGGGACGGGAGACGGCTGCCGCGCCGTCCGGGCCGTCCGGCGCGGGTCCGGCGGGCGATTGCCGGACAGGTCACCGTCCCCCCGGGCGGGGCAGGGGTTTCTCCCGCCCCGCCCGGGGGCACGCGGTGAAGCACACCCGACCAGCGATTGGACGCGACGCCATGTCGGAAGCGGTCACACGCTCTGTCATCACCAGCACCCCGGGGCTTCTCGCGTCGCTGGAGCCGTTGTTGCGGGAGTGGCTGCCGCGCCAGCGGTGGTTCGCGGGCAAGGGGCGGCCGGTGACGGGCTTCTCGCTGGTCGAGGCGACCGAGCTGCTGCCGGTTCCCACCCTCTCGTCCGTGCCCGAGCAGGCAGGCGCCCCCACCGGCAGGCTGGGCCTGTACCACCTGCTCGTCCGCGCCCACCAGCCGCTCGCCCCCGTCCAGGGCGCCCCCTCCCACCCGGGCGACTGCTACCAGCTGCTCATAGGCGTGCGCGAGGCGCTGCCGCCGCGGCTGGCGCCCGCGCTGATCGGGCACGTCCACGAGGGCCCGCTCGCCGGATGCACGGTGTACGAGGCCCTGTACGACCCCCGGCCCGCCGAGATGATCCTGGAGGCGCTCCGCGCCCGGGCCCGTGTCGGCGGGCTTCGTTTCGACCGGCGGGAGGACATACGCTCCGACCTCGTGCCGCGCCTGGTGACCGCCGAGCAGTCCAACTCGTCGGTCGTCTACGGCGATACGTTCATCCTCAAGCTGCTGCGCCGGGTGGTGCCCGGGGTCAATCCCGACCTGGAGCTGCCTCTGGCGCTGGCCCGGCAGGGCTGCCCCCGGGTGCCCGCGCCGGCCGCCTGGATGACGGCCGAGGTGACCGGTGAGTCCTACGTGCTCGGCGTGCTCCAGCCCTTCGTGCAGGGCGCGTCGGACGGCTGGGAACTGGCGCTGCGCGAACTGGCCAAGGGCGAGGACTTCACCGCCGAGGCCCGCGCGCTCGGCCGTGCCACGGCCGAGGTGCACACCGCGCTCGCGCGGGCGCTGCCGACCGTGACGCTGGGCCACGCCCAGATGCGGTCCCTGGTGGACGGCATGAAGGAGCGCCTGGAGGCGGCCGCGCAGGCGGTGCCGGCGCTGCGGCCCTACGCCCCCGCGCTGCACTCCGCTTTCACGGCGCTGGGCGATCTGGCGGCCGAGGGGCAGACCTGGACCGCGCAGCGCATCCACGGCGACCTGCACCTCGGACAGTGCCTGCGGTCCGCGTCCGGCGAGTGGTCGCTGATCGACTTCGAGGGCGAGCCGGCCAAGCCGCTGGCCGAGCGGCGGATGGCGCAGCCCGTGGTGCGGGACGTGGCCGGGATGCTGCGGTCCTTCGACTACGCGGCGCACTCGGCCGGCGGGGCGCCCGCTCCGGAGTGGGCCGAGGCCTGCCGGGCGGCGTACTGCGCCGGCTACGCCGAGGTCTCCGGCCGTGACCCGCGCACCGACCCGGTGCTGCTGCGGGCCTACGAGACGGACAAGGCGGTCTACGAGGTCCTCTACGAGGCCCGGAACCGCCCGGACTGGCTCCCGGTCCCCCTGTCGGCGGTGCGCCGCCTGGCCGCCTCCGACCCGACCTGACCCCCCTTTCATCTCACCTGACCTGCGCCGAGGAGGCTCAGCTCGTGACTGACCGCCCACCGTCCAGCGGTTCGGATCCGAAGAAGACGGCCGAGAACCCCAGCACCGAGCAGCCGGCGGCCGCGCGGCGGAAGAGCGCCCCGCGGAAGACGGCCGAGAAGACCGTGGAGAAGGGCGCGGCGAAGGCCGTGAAGGCCGCCCGGAGCGTGAAGCAGGCCGCGGAGCGGGCGGTGTCGGCGCAGCCTGCGCCCGAGGAGCCGGCCGCGGGGACGACCGCGCCCGGGAAGAGGACCACGGCCAGGAAGGCGACCGCGAAGAAGACCGCGGCGACGAAGACGACCGCCCGGAAGACCACCGCCAAGAAGGCGACCGCGGAGAAGGCCGTGGCGAAGAAGACGGCCACCAGGACGGCGGGCGCCGCGACGGCGACGAGGACGACGGCGGCCAGGGCGGCCGCGACGAAGGCCGCGGCGACGAAGACGGCGAAGACGACGGCGAAGAAGACCGCGGCCGGCAGGATCCCGGCGACGAAGGCGACCACCGCGAGGAAGACCACGCCCGCGGAGGTTCCGGCGGTCGAGGCGGTCGGCGCGGCCGAGACCGCGACGACCGCGGCGGCCGGGGAGACGGCGGCCGGGAAGACACCCGCAAGGAAGACGACGGCGGCCGGGGCCGCGGCGGCGACCGCGAAGAAGGCCGTCACCAAGAAGACCGCGGCGAAGAAGACCACCACGAAGAAGACCGCGGCCAGGAAGGCCCCCGCCGGGAAGGCCCCCGCCGGTACCACCGCGTCCCCCGCGCCGGCCGCCGAGCCGGTCCCCGCGCAGCCGGCGGCCGCGCAGCCGGCGGCCGCGCAGCCGGCGGCCGCGCAGCCGGCGGCCGCGGCCTCCGGGACGGAAGCGGTCCCGGGGACGGTGCCGTCGCCCGAGACCGGCCCGGCCGGGGCGACGCCCGTGCCGGAGGTGTCCGTGCCGGCCGCACCCGGGACGGTCGCGGCCGAGCCCTCTCAGGTCGCCGTCGCCCCCGCCGACCGCGAGCGGCTGCTCGACGGCACCCACCACGACCCGCACACGGTGCTGGGCGCGCATCCGGTGCCCGGCGGGGTCGCCGTCCGGGCCTTCCGGCCGTACGCGCGGTCCGTCACGGTCGTCACCGGCGACGACCGCGTCCGGCTGCACGACGACGGCGACGGCTTCTTCTCGGTGCTGCTGCCGCTGCGGGAGGTGCCCGCCTACCGGCTGGAGGTGGCCTACGAGGGCACCGTGCAGCAGACCGAGGACGCCTACCGCTTCCTGCCCACGCTCGGCGAGCTGGACCTGTACCTGATCGGCGAGGGCCGGCACGAGCAGCTGTGGAAGGCACTCGGTGCCCACCCGACGACCCATGAGGGCGTGGCCGGCACCCGCTTCGCGGTGTGGGCGCCGAACGCGCGGGGCGTGCGCGTCGCCGGGACCTTCAACTTCTGGGACGGCACCGGGTTCCCGATGCGTACGCTCGGCTCGTCCGGCGTGTGGGAGCTGTTCGTGCCCGGCATCGGCGAGGGCGAGCTGTACAAGTTCGAGATCACCCGGCCGGACGGCACGAAGACGATGCGCGCGGACCCGCTGGCCCGGCGCACCGAGGTGCCGCCGCTCACGTCGTCCGTCGTCCACGCCTCGCACCACGAGTGGCAGGACGAGGAGTGGCTGGAGCGCCGCGCCCGGGTCCCGGCGCACGAGGCCCCCTTCTCGGTGTACGAGGTGCACCTGCCGTCCTGGCGGCCCGGGCTGACCTACCGTGAGCTCGCCGAGCAACTGCCGCAGTACGTGAAGGACCTGGGCTTCACGCACGTGGAGCTGATGCCGGTCGCGGAGCACCCCTTCGGGGGTTCCTGGGGCTACCAGGTCACCGGCTTCTACGCGCCGACCGCCCGCCTCGGCACACCGGACGACTTCAAGTACCTGATCGACGCCCTGCACCAGGCGGGCATCGGCGTGATCATGGACTGGGTGCCCGCGCACTTCCCGCGTGACGAGTGGGCGCTGGCCGAGTTCGACGGCCGTCCCCTGTACGAGCCCGCGGACCCGCTGCGGGCCGCCCACCCGGACTGGGGCACGCTCGAGTTCGACTACGGCCGGCGCGAGGTGCGCAACTTCCTGGTCGCCAACGCCCTGTACTGGTGCGAGGAGTTCCACATCGACGGGCTGCGGGTGGACGCCGTCGCCTCCATGCTCTACCTCGACTACTCGCGCGAGCCGGGCCAGTGGACGCCGAACGAGCACGGCGGCCGGGAGAACCTGGACGCGGTGGCGTTCCTGCAGGAGATGAACGCGACCGTGTACCGCAGGGTCCCCGGCGTGGTGACCGTGGCGGAGGAGTCCACCGCCTGGGACGGCGTCACCCGCGCCACCCACCACAAGGGCCCGAGCGGCTTCGGCGGCCTGGGCTTCGGGCTGAAGTGGAACATGGGCTGGATGCACGACTCGCTGCAGTACATGAGCCACGAGCCGGTGTACCGCAAGTACCACCACCACGAGCTGACGTTCTCGATGGTGTACGCCTACAGCGAGAACTACGTGCTGCCGATCTCCCACGACGAGGTGGTGCACGGCAAGGGCTCGCTGGTGTCGAAGATGCCCGGTGACTGGTGGCAGCAGCGCGCCAACCTGCGGGCCTACCTGGCCTACATGTGGTCCCACCCCGGCAAGCAACTGCTGTTCATGGGCCAGGAGTTCGCGCAGGCCACCGAGTGGTCGGAGACCCGCGGCCCCGACTGGTGGCTGCTCGATCCGGGGTACGGCGCCGAGGCCGACCACCGCGGGGTGCAGGACCTGGTCCGCGACCTGAACGCGGTCTACGGCGCCACGCCCGCGCTGTGGCAGCGGGACGTCCACCCCGACGGATTCCAGTGGATCGTGGGGGACGCGGCCGACGACAACATGCTCGCGTTCCTGCGCTACGACGCCGACGGCACCCCGCTGCTGGCGGTGTGCCACTTCGCCCCGGTGGTGCGGCACGACTACCGCATCGGCGTCCCCGACGACGTCCCGGCCTGGCGGGAGGTCCTCAACACCGACGCGGCCCGCTACGGCGGCAGCGACGTGGTGAACCCGCATCCGGTCAAGCCGGAGCCGCAGGGCCGGCACGGCCGCCCGGCCAGCATCCGGCTGACCCTGCCGCCCCTGGCGACGGTGTGGCTGCGCCCGGCGTGACCTGACCGGCGTGTCCCCGCCGGGCCGCGCCGTCCGGCCCGGCGGGGCCGGCCGGGACACACGGTGCCGCCCGGGCCGCTCCACCGAGGGAGCCTCCGGGCGGCGACCCCCGGCGCGGCGGCCCCGGCTACCGCGCCGGCGGCTCCGCCAGGGCCTCCGCCAGCGCAGGCGGCAGCGGCTCCCTGTGCAGCACCCCGAGCCGCTGCGTCGCGCGGGTCAGCGCCACGTACAGGTCGCTCGTCCCGTACCGCCCCGGCTCGACCACCAGGACGGTGTCGAACTCCAGGCCCTTGGCCTGGCGCGGGTCGAGCAGGACGACGGTCCGGGTCAGGTCGGGCTCCGCCCCGGCCGTCACGCCGTCCAGCCGGGCCGCCAGCCCGCGGTGCAGATCGCGCGGGGCGATCACCGCGAGCCGGCCCGCGGGGGCGCCCGGCTGCTCCGCCGTGTCGGCGGCGGGAGCCAGCTCCCGGACCGCCTCGGCCACGGCGGCCGGCAGGTCGCCGGCGGCGCGCGCCCAGGGCCGCACGCCCGTCGAGCGCACCGAGCTCGGCGGCCGGAAGGCGGGGTTCTCCGCCCGGACCACGGCCGCGGCGACGTCCATGATCTCCGCCGGGGTGCGGTAGTTGACGCCGAGGCGGGTGTGCTCGAAGCGGTCCTGGACGTACGGCTCCAGGATGCCGGCCCAGAAGCCGACCCCGTCCCCCACTGCTGGACGCGTGGGCGGTACCCCCCTCTCCGCGGTCTGGGCCGGGTCGCCGACCAGCGTCATCGAACGCGTCGGGCTGCGCCGCATCAGCAGCCGCCACGCCATCGGCGACAGTTCCTGCGCCTCGTCGACGATGATGTGCCCGAACGCCCAGGTGCGGTCGGCGGCCGCGCGTTCGGCGGCGCTGCGGTGGTCCGCCTCCTCCTGCCGCCCGGCGAACCGCTCGGCGTCGATGATGTCGTGCGCGGACAGGACCTCGGAGGCCTCCGGGTCGCTGTCCTCCTTGTCGTCGAACTCGTAGGTCCTCGACGCGTACGACACGTCCAGCACGCCCTGCGCGTACGACACCTGCGCCTCGCGTTCGCGTGCGGCGCGCGCCCGGGCCGTCCGGTCGTCCTCGCCGAGCAGTTCGGCCGCTTCGTCCAGCAGGGGCACGTCCGCGACGGTCCACGCCCGCGTCACCGGGCGGCGGACGGCGTCCGCGTCCGCCGCCGGGAGGTACCCGTCGGGCGCGGCGAGGAGGTCGGCGACCAGCCGCTGCGGGGTGAGCCGCGGCCACAGCCGGTCGACGGCCGCCCAGACCTCGGGGTTCTCGGCGAGCTCGTCGCGGATCTGGGTGATGTCGGCGGCGTCGAGGAGGTTGGAGCCGTCGTACGGGTCGGTGCCGATGCGCTCGGCGACCATGTCGGTCAGCGTGTTGAGGATGTGCCCCTCGAAGTGCTCGCGGGCCACGTTGTGCGGCAGACCGGTGGCCCGGGTGCGCTCGCGGGCCACGTTCACCAGGCCGTCGTCGAGCATCAGCACCTCCCGGTCGTGCTCGATCGCGATCACCGGGTCGGGCAGCGCCTGGCGGTCGCGGACGGCGGCGGCCAGCACGTCGGCCATCTCGGCGCGGCCCTTGACGGCGGCCGCCTCCGGGCTGTCGGCCGCCGTGGCCCGCACGCCGGGGTAGAGCTCCCCCACGGTGGCCAGCAGGACCCCCGTCTCGCCGAGGGAGGGCAGCACCTCGCCGATGTAGCCGAGGAAGGCGGGGTTGGGGCCGACGATCAGGACGGCGCGCCGGGCGAGCAGTTCCCGGTGCTCGTAGAGCAGGTAGGCGGCCCGGTGGAGGGCGACGGCCGTCTTGCCGGTGCCGGGGCCGCCCTCCACCAACAGTACGCCGCGGTGCGGGGCGCGGATGATGCGGTCCTGGTCGGCCTGGATGGTCCGCACGATGTCGCCCATCCGGCCGGTGCGCGCGGAGTTGAGCGCGGCGAGCAGCACCGCGTCGCCGGTGGGGTCCTCGTGACCCGTCCGGGTGGTGTCGCCGAGGTCCAGGATCTCGTCGTGCAGGGCCGTGACCCGGCGGCCCTCGGTGGCGATGTGCCGGCGTCTGCGCAGGCCCATCGGGGTGTGACCGGTGGCGAGGTAGAACGGGCGGGCCACGTCGGCGCGCCAGTCGATCAGGAGGGGTGTGCGGTCGGGGTCGTCGGCGCGCAGCCCGATGCGGCCGATGTGGTGGCAGGCGCCGTCGGCGAGGTCGATCCGGCCGAAGCAGAGGGAGCCGTCCACGGCGTTCAGCGCGGCGAGCAGCCCCGAGCGCTCGGCGACGAGAATGTCCCGCTCCAGCCGGGCCTGCCTGGGGGTGTGGCCCTGTGCCAGGGCGTCCGTGACCGAGGCCTCGGTGTCGCCACGCAGCACGTCCACGCGCGCGTACAGCCGGTCGATGAATTCCTGTTCCTGCCGCAATTCATCGTCTGAGAATTCGGTGTTTGACAATTCCGCTCCCGCCCGGATACACTGTGCCCACTGAACTTCTCTGCGACTTCCACCAATTGAGGTCGCGAACCACCGAATATACGGAAAGAAATCCCCCGGGCGCAATTCGCCCGGGGGATTTCTCGTGTCTCCGGTGACGTCACAGCACGTCGGACAGTTCCTCCAGCAGCCGCCTGCGGGGCCGAGCGCCGACCATCGCCTTCACGGGCTCACCGTTTCGGAAGACCATGAACGTCGGCATCGACAGGACCTTGTACGCGTTCGTGGTGTCCGGGTTGGTGTCCACGTCGAGCTGGACCACCTTGAGCCGGTCCCCCTCCTCCTGGGCGAGGGCACTCAGCACCGGCCCCATCTGCCGGCACGGCGGGCACCAGTCGGCGGTGAACTCCACCAGGACCGGCAGGTCCGACTCCAGCACCTCCGCCCGGAAGTCGGCGTCCGTCACCTCGGCCACACCCATCGCCTTGATCACCGCTCGTACCCTCCCAGTTCGCACAGGGGTTCCGGACCACCCGGAACCAGCGCCTCGGCGGCCAGCTCCCGCCGTGCCTCCTCGGCCCGCGCCAGCTGCGCGCCGACCTGCTCCCGCACCGCCCGCAGCTCGCCGATCAGCGCGTCCAGTTCGTCCAGCTTGCGCCGGTAGACCGCCAGCGACGCCGGGCACGTGTCCCCCTCGGGGTGCCCGGCCCGCAGGCACTCCACGAACGGCCGGGTCTCCTCCAGGTCGAACCCGAAGTCGCGCAGCGTCCTGATCTGCCGCAGCAGCTTCAGGTCGCCCTCGTCGTACGTGCGGTGCCCGTGGGCGTCCCGCCGGGCGGGCAGCAGTCCCCGCGACTCGTAGTACCGCAGCGTCCGGGTCGTGGTCCCGGCCCGCTCGGCCAGCTCACCGATGCGCATGGGTCGAACGTACGGCTTGACGCCGACGTCAAGGCAAGGGCGAGGAGCGGACGGCACCGGGGACGCGCCGTGGGGCCTGCCTCGGGCTGCCCGGCCTCGAGGATCGCGGGAAGGCGCCCGGCCCCCGCTGCCCGGCTCAAGGACCTCGGGAAGCCGCCCGTGACGGCGCCGGCCCGGGCGCGCGGGCCCGGGACAGCGGTGTGCGGATGAGGGCGGTGAAGCCCTTGCGCGGGTACGGGGGCCCGGGCGGCGGGGCGGGCAGAATGACTGCCATGACCACCGGCAACACCTCCCGCGCCGACGCGAACCGCCGCCGCATCCTCGACGTCGCCCTCGCCGAGCTGCTGCGCGACCCGGACGCGTCCATGGACCAGATCGCGCGGGCCGCCGGTGTCGTACGGCGGACGGTGTACGGGCACTTCCCGAGCCGCGAGGCGCTGGTCGGCACGCTCGTCGACGACGCGGTGGAGGCGCTGGCGGCCGCGCACGCCGCGGGCCGCGCGGGCGCCGCTGACCCGGCGGAGGCGGTGGCGCGCTCGGTGCTGGCGGTCTGGGAGATCGCCGACCGCTACCGGCTGCTGGTCGCGCTCGCCCGGCGCACGGGCACCACGCCGGGCATCGGGGAGCGTCTGGCGACGGTCCGCGAGCAGGCCGCGGCGCTGCTGCAGCGCGGTCTCGACCAGGGCCTCTTCGCCTCCCCGCTGCCCGCGGCGGTCCTGGCCCAGGTGCACGAGCAGATGCTGTCCGCGGTGATGGAGGCCGTGACCGACGGCCTGCTGGACCCCGGCGGGGCGGGCCCGTCGGCGGCGGTCACGCTGTTGACGGCGGCCGGGGTGCCGGCCGGGCGGGCCACGGAGCTCGTGGCCCGGATCGGCGCCTGAGCCCCGGCGCACCTCTGCCGGCCTCCCTGTCGCCGAGGGGCGCTCGCCCCGGCAGGCACGGGCGGCCCGGCCCGACTGCCGGTGCGGCTCCCGGCCCCGGCCTCGGACCCGCCCCGGCCTGCTGCCTGCCTGCCGGGCCTGCTCCGGCGTGCCTCCTCGGGCGGGCCTGTGAGCAGGACGGCAGAGCGACAGGCGGCAGGCGGCAGGCCGACACGGCGACAGGGCGGACAGGACGACAGGACGAAGCCGAGCGGCCGGGCCCACGGGGGAAGGGCTCGGCCGCTCGGCGGTCCCCGGTCCCGGCGGGTGCGGCCTCGTGGCCGAACCGTGCGGGTCCGGGTGGCCGGGCGGCCGAGCGCGACGGGGGACTGGCTCGGGCCGCCCGGGGGTCCGGGAGGGCGGGGGGTCAGGCCTTGGCCAGTTCCTTCTCGCCGCCCTCGCGCTGCTCCGGCAGGTCCGCCGGGGCGCTGTCGGCCCCGTCGTCGAGCAGCGTGCGCTCGTCGAAGGGCAGCTCACCGGCGAGCACCCGCCGGACGCGCTCCTTGTCGACCTCGCCGGTCCAGGTGCCGATCAGCAGGGTCGCGACGGCGTTGCCGGCGAAGTTGGTCAGGGCGCGCGCCTCGCTCATGAAGCGGTCGATGCCGACGATGAGCCCGACGCCGTCGACCAGGGCCGGCTTGTGGGACTGCAGGGCACCGGCGAGCGTGGCGAGCCCGGCGCCGGTGACCCCGGCGGCGCCCTTGGAGGCGATCATCATGAAGAGCAGCAGGGTGATCTGCTGGCCGATGGACAGCGGCTGGTCCATGGCGTCGGCGATGAACAGCGAGGCCATGGTCAGGTAGATCATCGTGCCGTCGAGGTTGAAGGAGTAGCCGGTCGGCACGGTGATGCCGACGACGGGACGGCTGACGCCGAGGTGCTCCATCTTGGCGATGAGCCGCGGCAGCGCGGACTCGGACGACGACGTGGACAGGATCAGCAGGAACTCGCGGGCCAGGTACTTCAGCAGGTGGAAGATGTTGACCCCGGCCACCAGGCGGGTCATCGCGCCGAGCACCACGATCACGAACAGCAGGCAGGTGACGTAGAAGCCGAGCATGATCGCGGCCAGCGCCTTCAGGGCGTCGAGGCCGGTCTCGCCGACGACGGCCGCCATGGCGCCGAAGGCGCCGACCGGGGCCGCCCACATGATCATGGCGAGCACGCGGAAGACCAGCCGCTGGATGTGCTCGACGCCGCGCAGGACCGGCTCGCCCTTGCGGCCCATGGCCTGCAGCGCGAAGCCGACGAGCAGCGCGACCAGCAGCGTCTGGAGGACCTGGCCCTCGGTGAACGCCGACACGAGGGTGGTCGGGATGACCCCGAGCACGAAGTCGACGGCGCCCTCGCTGCCGGCCGCCTGCTCGTGGCCCACGCCCTTGACCGCCTCGGTCAGGTGCATGCCGCTGCCGGGGTGCACGATGTTGCCGACCACCAGGCCGATGGCCAGGGCGACGAACGACATGGTGATGAAGTAGCCCAGCGCGAGCCCGCCGACCTTGCCGACGTTCGCGGCCTTGCGCACCGACCCGACGCCCAGCACGATCGTGCAGAAGATGATCGGGGAGATCATCATCTTGATCAGGTTCACGAAGCCCGTGCCGATCGGCTTGAGCTCCTTGGCGAAGTCCGGCGCGGCGAAACCGACGGCGACACCGAGGGCGACCGCGACGATCACCGCGATGTACAGGTAATGGGTGCGGTCCCGCCTGGTGGCGGGTGTGGCAGGTGCCGTATCGGCTGCGCTGGTCACGGCGGCCCTCCTTGACGACGTCGTCGGCATCACCGGCGTGCGGCTCACGTCCGGGGGATATGGGGATGCGCCGACTATCTCCCGCCCTGTGAGCGCGGTCACCGTTCCGTTCATTTAGTTCACGTCGGAGCGGAGAGGCAGACTGACGGCATGCGCATTCCCGCCCTCCCGAGACCTCGCAGCCTGGCAGGCCAGCTCTTCGCCATGCAGGCCGTGCTGCTCGCGGTCGTCGTGGCCGGGTATGCGCTGTTCACCTACGTCAGCGGCCGCAACCAGGCCGAGGAGGCGGCCGGCCGCCAGGCCACGGCGGTGGCCCGCTCGGTGGCCGACTCGCCGTCCGTCCGGGCGGCGATCCACACCCCCGACCCCACCGCTCACCTGCAGCCGTACGCCCTCGTGATCCAGAAGGACACCGGCGTCGACTTCGTCACGATCATGACTCCGCGGGGCATCCGCTGGACCCACCCGGACCGGAACCAGATCGGCAGGCCGTTCCTCGGCAACATCTCCGCCGCGCAGCGGGGCCGGTCGTTCACCGAGACCTACACCGGCACCCTCGGCCCCTCCGTCCGCGCCGTCACACCGGTGACGGAGAACGGCCGAGTGATCGGCCTGGTCAGCGCCGGCATCAAGGTCGAGGCGATAAGCCAGCGCATCGAGGCGCAGGTCAGCACCCTGCTGCGGGTCGCCGCCGGCGTCCTCGCGCTCGGCGCGGTGGGCACGTACGTGATCAACGCCCGGCTCCGCCGCCACACCCACGGCATGAACGCGGCCGAGCTGAGCCGCATGCACGACTACCACCAGGCCGCCCTGCACGCCGTGCGCGAGGGTCTGCTGATGCTGGACGCCGGGTACAGGGTGGCGCTCATCAACGACGGCGGGCGGGAGCTGCTGGGCGTGTCCCGCGAGGCGGCCGTGGTGGGCACGCCGGTGGTCGACCTCGGCCTCCCGGCACCGCTCACGGGCGCCCTGCTGGCCTCGGAGCCGCGGGTGGACGAGGTGCACCTCACGGCGTCCCGGGTGCTGGTGGTGAACACCTCCCCCGTCTCGGGGGGCGAGCGCCGGGGCACCGTCGTGACCCTGCGGGACGTCACCGAGCTGCAGGCCCTGACGGGCGAGCTGGACTCCGAGCGCGGCTTCACGCAGGCGCTGCGCTCACAGGCCCACGAGGCGGCCAACCGGCTGCACACGGTGGTGTCGCTGATCGAGCTGGGCCGTGCGGAGGAGGCGGTGGGGTTCGCGACGGCGGAGCTGGAGCTGGCCCAGGCGCTCACCGACCAGGTGGTCGCGGCGGTGAGCGAGCCGGTGCTCGCCGCGCTGCTGCTCGGCAAGACCGCACAGGCCAACGAGCGGGGCGTGGAGCTGGTGGTGTCGCAGGACAGCGGCCTGGACGACGGGCTGCTGCCGAGGACCCTGCCGGCCCGGGACCTGGTGACGATCCTCGGCAATCTCGTCGACAACGCGGTGGACGCGGCCCAGGGCGGCGTGCCCGCCCGGGTGACGGTGACGGCCCGTACCGAGGGTTCGGAACTGCTCCTGCGGGTGGCGGACACGGGGGCGGGCCTGGACCCCGCCCACACCGAGCTGGTGTTCGAGCGCGGTTTCTCGACCAAGCCGGCGGGACCCGGCGGGCGGGGCCTGGGCCTGGCCCTCGCCCGCCAGGCCGTGCACCGGCACGGCGGGACACTGACGGTGACGGGGGCCGAGGGAGGCGGAGCGGTGTTCGAGGCACGGCTGCCGCTGGGGGACGCGCCGGGCGGCCGGGCGGCCGACGGGACCGGCGCCGAGCCCCTGGGCGCCGAGCCCCTGCCCGACGGCGGTTCCGACGCCGGACAGGGGGATGCCGGTCGGAGCGGCGCCGGGCGAGCGTCCGTGGGTGAGACGGGCGCCGGGCGCCGGTCCGCCCCAGAACCCGACGCCGAGGAGCGGGCCACCGGGGGAACCGATGGCGGGCGCCGGACCGGGGCGGGCGCGGAGGGCCGGACGGCCGAGGGGGCCGAGCCCGGAGCCGCGGTGTCCGGAGGCGTGGCGTGACCGGCGGGCAGCAGCCCATCCGCGTCCTGGTGGTCGAGGACGACCCCGTCGCGGCGGACGCGCACGTGCTGTACGTCGGCCGGGTGCCGGGCTTCACCGCGGTCGGCAAGGCGCACACCGGCGGGGAGGCGCGCCGCATGCTGGAGCGCACCGCGGTGGACCTGCTGCTGCTCGACCTGCACCTGCCGGACGTGCACGGCCTGCAGCTGGCCCGCTCGCTGCGCGCCGCCGGCCACCACGCGGACGTCATCGCGGTGACGTCGGCGCGGGACCTGGCGGTGGTGCGGGAGGGCGTGTCGCTGGGCGTCGTCCAGTACGTGCTGAAGCCGTTCACCTTCGCCACGCTGCGGGACCGGCTGGTCCGGTACGCCGAGTTCCGCGCGGCGGTCGGCGAGGCCAGCGGGCAGGACGAGGTGGACCGGGCGCTGGCGACGCTGCGGGCGCCCGCACCGGCCGCGCTGCCGAAGGGACTGAGCGCGCCGACCCTGGAGCGGGTGACGGTGACACTGCGGGACTGCCCGGACGGCATGACGGCCACCGGCGTCGCCGAGGCGGTCGGCATCTCGCGGATCACGGCGCGGCGCTATCTGGAGCACCTGGTGGACGCGGGCCGCGCGGCGCGCAGCCCGCAGTACGGGACGGTCGGCCGGCCCGAGCTGCAGTACCGGTGGGTCCGCCGGCCGTAGCGACCCCGGCCGTGCCGGGCGGCGGCTCCCCGCGCGGCGACGGCCGACGCGGGGTGGTCGGCCCGGGGCCGCCGGTCCGCGCCGGACCCGCCGGGGCGCGCCGCTTCCTCGGCAGGACCGGTGGGCGAGCGCCCCCGGGGCGGCAGAGGGCGTCCCACCGCAAACCTCGGCAGACCCGTCGGCAGACGTCCCGTGGGACGCGGACACGACGGGAGACGACCCCTGGGGGCGGACATCGCGTCGCGGAACACGTCCCCCTGGGCAGCGAACCGGTGGAGGCGCCGCCGGTACGGCGACCGGACGCCGGCGCCTAGAAGACGGACTCCGCCTCGTCCATGCGGTGCTTGGGCACCGTCTTCAGCGCGGTGACCGCCTCGGCGAGCGGCACCATGCGGATGTCGGTGCCGCGCAGCGCGGTCATCATGCCGAACTCGCCCCCGTGTGCGGCCTCCACGGCGTGCCAGCCGAAGCGCGTGGCGAGGACGCGGTCGTACGCGGTGGGGCTGCCGCCGCGCTGGACGTGGCCGAGGATGACCGGGCGGGCCTCCTTGCCGAGGCGCTTCTCCAGCTCGTACGCCAGCGCCGTGCCGATGCCCCGGAAGCGCTCGTGGCCGTACTGGTCGATCTCGCCCTTGCCGTAGTCCATGGTGCCGTCGGCGGGGTGGGCGCCCTCGGCCACGCAGACCACGGCGAACTTCTTGCCGCGGGCGAAGCGCTCCTCGACCATCTTGACCAGGTCGGTGGGGTCGAACGGGCGCTCGGGCAGGCAGATGCCGTGGGCACCGGCCGCCATGCCGGACTCCAGCGCGATCCAGCCCGCGTGGCGGCCCATGACCTCGACGACCATGACCCGCTGGTGGGACTCCGCCGTCGTCTTCAGGCGGTCCATGGCCTCCGTGGCCACGCCCACCGCGGTGTCGAACCCGAACGTGCGGTCCGTGGAGGAGATGTCGTTGTCGATCGTCTTCGGCACACCGACCACGGGCAGCCCGGCGTCGGACAGCATCCGCGCCGCCGTCAGGGTGCCCTCGCCGCCGATCGGGATCAGGGCGTCGATGCCGAAGTCGCGGATCATGTCGGAGGCGTTCTCACACGCCTCGCGCAGCCGGTCGCGCTCCAGGCGGGAGGAGCCGAGGATGGTGCCGCCGCGGGCGAGGATGCCGCTGACCGCGTTCAGGTCCAGGTTGCGGTAGCGGCCGTCGAGCAGGCCCGCGTACCCGTCCTCGAAGCCGATGACCTCGTCGCCGTAGGCCGTGACCGCTCGGTGCACGACCGACCGGATCACCGCGTTCAGCCCCGGGCAGTCGCCGCCTGCCGTGAGAACTCCGATACGCATCGTGCTGTTTCTCCTGCTCGCTGTGGATACCGGTGAGCCAGTGCCGATTCTTTCACGTCGCCCGGACGGACGCGGCCTCCCTCCGTCGCGCCCCCGCCCACGCACCCAGACGCCGCGCCGCCGCCACCACCGCCGTACCCGGCCCCGGCCCCGGCCCCGGCCCCGGCGTCACCGTCCCGCCACCCGCCACCCGCGCCCCGAGCCCCGCGCCCCGAGCCCCGTGCCCCGCCCCGCCCCGCCGTTTCCGGCCGGCCGCCTGCGGCCCGCGGGCGGCCGTAGGCGCCGTATCCAGCGTCGGCGATACTGTCAAGAGGGTTCCGCCCACCTCGGTGGGCGTCTTTGGAGTTCGGCCTCCTGCTGGTACAGGTACGGCACGGCGTCCAGGCGGAATCCGTCGATGCCGAGGTCCAGC
>NZ_JBEYXZ010000063.1:0-11534 GCF_040645305.1 Streptomyces sp. NPDC046831
CCCGGCCGGGCAGTCGTGCTGTGGTGTGAGGGGTGCCGCTCGTGCGGCAGACGGTCGCCGTGGGAGCAGTACCGCTCCGTGGCAACTCGAAGAACTCTACGGATCCCCCAAGGGGCTGTCAACAGCAAGCGTCAAGATTTTTCGTCGAGGTCGACCAGACCTCCGCCGGCGTAGGGGTCACACGTGCTCCGACCTGCGAAGAAGCGGGGGCAGGACCTCGGCGAGAGCCGGGCACGCGCCTCGTCCTGGCCGGGTACGGGAGTGGGGTGCCCCGATGCGTATCGGGGCACCCCACTGCTGTTCGGGCGTGCGAGCAGTCGTGCGTCTGCTCAGACCTCCACCACGACGGGGAGGATCATCGGCCGGCGCCGGTAGGTGTCGGAGACCCACTTGCCCAGCGTGCGGCGGATGAGCTGCTGCAGCTGGTGCGTCTCCGCGACGCCCTCCTGGGCCGAGCGCTCCAGGGCTTCCGCGATCTTCGGCAGGACGCCGCCGAAAGCGGAGTCCTCGATACCGGAGCCGCGGGCCTGGATGTGCGGACCACCGGTGATCTTGCCCGTGGTCGAGTCCACCACCACGAAGACGGAGATGATGCCCTCGTCGCCCAGGATCTTGCGGTCCTTGAGCGCCGGCTCGCCGACGTCGCCGACCGAGAGGCCGTCCACGTAGACGTACCCGGCCTGGACCTTGCCGGAGATCCTGGCCTTGCCCTCGACGAGGTCGACGGTGACGCCGTCCTCCGCGATGACGATCCGGTCGTGCGGGACACCGGTCGCGGCGCCCAGCTCGGCGTTGGCGCGCAGGTGGCGCCATTCGCCGTGGACCGGCATCAGGTTCTTCGGGCGGCAGATGTTGTAGAAGTACAGCAGCTCGCCGGCCGAGGCGTGGCCCGAGACGTGCACCTTGGCGTTGCCCTTGTGGATGACGTTGGCGCCCCAGCGGGTCAGGCCGTTGATGACCCGGTACACCGCGTTCTCGTTGCCGGGGATCAGCGACGACGCCAGGATCACCGTGTCGCCGTGGACGATGCGAATCTGGTGGTCGCGGTTGGCCATGCGCGACAGCGCGGCCATCGGCTCGCCCTGCGAACCCGTGCACACCAGGACGACCTCGTGGTCGGGCAGGTCGTCCAGCGTCTTGACGTCGACGACCAGGCCCGGCGGGACCTTCAGGTAGCCGAGGTCCCGGGCGATGCCCATGTTGCGCACCATGGAGCGGCCCACGAAGGCGACCCGGCGGCCGTACTCGTGCGCGGCGTCCAGGATCTGCTGGATGCGGTGGACGTGGCTGGCGAAGCTGGCCACGATGATCCGCTTGCTCGCTCCGGCGAAGACCTGGCGCAGCACGCCGGAGATGTCACGCTCGTGCGCCGTGAAGCCGGGGACCTCGGCGTTGGTCGAGTCGCTGAGGAGGAGGTCGATGCCCTCCTCGCTGAGCCGCGCGAAGGCGTGCAGGTCCGTCAGGCGGTTGTCCAGCGGGAGCTGGTCCATCTTGAAGTCGCCGGTGTGGACGACCATGCCCGCGGGGGTGCGGATGGCGACCGCGAGGGCGTCCGGGATGGAGTGGTTGACCGCGACGAACTCGCAGTCGAAGGGGCCGATGCGTTCGCGCCGGCCTTCGGCGACCTCGAGCGTGTAGGGCCGGATGCGGTGCTCCTGGAGCTTCGCCTCGATCAGGGCGAGGGTCAGCTTGGAGCCGATCAGGGGGATGTCCGGCTTCTCCCTGAGGAGGAAGGGGACGCCGCCGATGTGGTCCTCGTGGCCGTGGGTGAGGACGATGCCCTCGATGTCGTCGAGGCGGTCCCGGACGGACGTGAAGTCCGGCAGGATCAGGTCGATTCCGGGCTGCTCCTCCTCGGGGAAGAGCACCCCGCAGTCGACGATCAGGAGGCGGCCGCCGTACTCGAAGACGGTCATGTTCCGGCCGATCTCGCCGAGACCGCCGAGCGGGGTGACACGCAGGCCTCCGTCGGCGAGCGGCGGGGGCGAGCCCAGTTCAGGGTGCGGATGACTCAAAAGACTCTCCTCACCACACGCGCCACGTACCGGTGGGCACGTGGCGCGCGTGACGTTCGTGCAGAAGCAGTTGTCGTGTGGTGCGCGGGCACCGGTGGCCCGCTTGTTCAGTTGTGAAGTCTCGTATGGCGCCGTGGGGTGCGGGACGTCCCGCGAAGTCTCGTTGTCAGAGCTGTACCCCGCCGGCGGCGAGATCGAGCTTGAGCTGCTCGGTCTCTTCGGGCGTGAGCCCCACCATCGGCAGCCGCAGCGGTCCGCCGGGCAGTCCCTGCAGGTCGAGCGCGGCCTTGGTGGTCATGACGCCCTGGGTCCGGAACATCCCGGTGTAGACCGGGAGCAGCTTCTGGTGGATCTCGAGGGCCTTCTGGACGTCGCCGGAGGTGAACGCCTCGAGGAGGGCCCGCAGCTCCGGGGTGACCACGTGGCCGACGACGGAGACGAAACCGACCGCGCCGACGGAGAGCAGGGGCAGGTTCAGCATGTCGTCGCCGGAGTACCAGGCGAGGCCGGAGCGGGCGATGGCCCAGCCGGCGCGGCCGAGGTCGCCCTTGGCGTCCTTGTTGGCGACGATCCGGGGGTGCTCGGCGAGCCGGACGAGCGTCTCCGTGTTGATCGGGACGCCGCTGCGGCCGGGGATGTCGTACAGCATGACCGGCAGCCCGGTGGCGTCGGCGACGGCCGTGAAGTGCTGGTACAGGCCCTCTTGCGGGGGCTTGTTGTAGTACGGCGTGACGGTCAGCAGCCCGTGCGCGCCGGCCTTCTCGGCAGCGCGGGCGAGGCCGACGCTGTGGTGGGTGTCGTTGGTGCCGACGCCGGCCACGACGTGGGCGCGGTCGCCGACCGCTTCCAGGACCGCGCGGACGAGGTCCGCTTTCTCCGCATCGCTGGTGGTGGGTGACTCGCCGGTGGTGCCGTTGACGACCAGGCCGTCGTTGCCTGCGTCCACCAGGTGGGCGGCGAGCCGCTGCGCGCCGTCGAGATCGAGTGCGCCGTCCGCCGTGAAGGGCGTGACCATGGCGGTGAGGACCCGCCCGAAGGGGGTCTGCGGAGTCGAGGTCGGAGCCATGGGTAACACGCTACTCGCTGCTCATGGGGTGGTCTGCCCTTGGGGCCTGCGGGAAGTCCGGACAAAGGGGGAGCCCGGCACTGCCTGCTCGGGGGTTCAAGCAGTGCCGGGTCCGTTCGATCAGGCTAGATGAACTTCTCGAAATGCCGCAATACGGACACCTCAGGAGGCTGACCCGTACATCTGTCCCTGACGGAAGAACGCGTACGGGCTACGGCGCGACGCGGCCGTTGGCGTTGAACGCGGCATGGGTGAGCGGCATCAGACGGGACCACTGGGCCTCCATCTTCTCGCCGACCATCTCGATCTCCCGCTGCGGGAAGGACGGCACCTTCGCCAGCTCGTGCTGGGTGCGCAGACCGAGGAAGTGCATCAGCGAGCGGGCGTTGCAGGTGGCGTACATCGAGGAGTACAGGCCCACCGGGAGGACGGAGCGGGCGACCTCGCGGGCCACGCCGGCCGCGAGCATCTCCTGGTAGGCCTCGTACGCCTGGCGGTAGGAGTCCTGCATGACCCGGCCGACGAGCTCCTGCTGGGCCGCGGTGCCCTCGACGAAGCGGTACTTGCCCGGACGGCCCTCCTGGACCAGCTTGCGGGACTCGTCGGGGATGTAGAAGACCGGCTGGAGCTCGCGGTAGCGGCCGCTCTCCTCGTTGTACGACCAGCCCACGCGGTGCCGCATGAACTCGCGGAAGACGAAGATCGGGGCGCTGATGAAGAACGTCATCGAGTTGTGCTCGAAGGGGCTGCCGTGCCGGTCCCGCATGAGGTAGTTGATCAGGCCCCTGGAGCGCTCCGGGTCCTTGTCCAGTTCCTCCAGGGACTGCTCGCCGATCGTCGAGACGCGCGCGGCGAAGAGCACGTCGGCGTCCGAGGCGGTGTGCTTGACCAGCTCGACGGTGACGTCACTGCGGAAGCTCGGCTTCAGGTCGTCGGCGGGGGTGTCGGTCACGGCGGGGAGGGTCCCTTCCTTCACTTCTTCGGGCGGCGCCCACTCTACGGCCCGGCACCGACACCGGGTCGTTCGGTGCCGGGATGCGGCATCCCCGAAGGAAACCCGGCGAATGCGCGGAAGCAGGCACCTTTCGGGACACTCACTCGTCTGTCCTGGTGCAAGCCACTGGTTCGATCACCGCAACGACAGGAAGGAGCCGTACCCCGATGTCCCGCCGGCGCGAGAGAGTCCCGTTCGCCCTCGTCGCAGAGGCCGACAGGTTTCGCAGCAATGTCACTCCCCCGCCCCGTCAGCGGGCGTCCGCGGGCACGCCGGCCGGGCGGTGCCTGCTGCGCCTGACCCTCGTCGCGGCGTTCGCGGGCTCCCTGATCCTCGGGATACCCGCGCTGTCCGCCGACCACTCGACGGCGCCGGCGCCGCAGTCCCAGGCCGCGCACGGGCACTGAACGGCCCGTCCGGGCACTCCGCCGGACTCCGGCAGCGCGGGACCGCACCTCGGTCGGACCCTCAAGGGTGGTGAGCGGGGACACGGGCGGATAGCCTCACCGATCACAGCCCCGTGGACGGAGTGAGGACCAGCCGTGCCCCTGCCCTTCCTGACGGCCGACCGCGCCTTCGACACCGCGGACGCGGACGACGTCGCCCTGCCGTACGACGACCGTGAGCGCTGGCGGCGCCCCTACCGGCCCGGGCCGTGGCGGGTGGCCGCGGCGGCGCTCCTGCTGCTGCTCGCCTCGTTCGTGCTCTTCGCGGCGGTCGTCACCGCGCTGACCGGCGCGCCGGCCTCCGTGGTGGTGACGCTGTGCCTGGCGCTGGCCGTCCTAGGCGGGGCGCTGCGGCTGCTGTGCATGGGCGTGTGGGTGAGCTCCCTCGGGCTGCGCCAGGTCCGCTTCCTCAGCCGCCGCACGGTGCCCTGGGCGCGCGTCGCCGCCGTCCGGACGGTGCAGCGGCCGGTGCGCTGGCTCGGACTGCCGCGCACGGTGCAGGGGCAGGCGCTGGTGCTCGTCCAACGGGGCCGCGCCGCGGACGACGCGCCACTGCTCACCACGCACAACGCCGACTTCCTGGCCCGTCCGGAGGCGTTCAACCGGGCGGCGGACGCCGTGGAGGCGTGGGCCGAGGAGTACCGCCGGGACTGACCCCGTGGACACGCCGGTGGGCCGGGCCGCCGCTCGTGTGGTCCGGTGGATCGGGCGCCGCGGCCGTCAGGCGCGTTCGAGGGGCTTGCCGTCGTGCAGGGCGATCGCGCGCTGCATCGCCTTGCGGGCCCGCGGGGTGTCACGGGCGTCGTGGTAGGCGACGGCGAGGCGGAACCAGGTGCGCCAGTCGCCGGGGGCCGCCTCCGTCTCGGCCTTCCGCAGGGCGAAGACCTCGTCGGCCGCGTCCCGGTCGATGCGCCCGCTGGGGGCGCGCTTCATGTCGTCGACGGGCAGGCCGCCCTCGGCGTCGAGCTCGGCCGCGAGCTGGTTGGCCCTGCGGACGAACTGGGTGTTCTTCCACAGGAACCACAGCCCGATCAACGGCAGGATCAGCACCGCGATCCCGAAGGTGACCGTGACGGGCGTGCCGGACTGGATGAGCATCACGCCGCGGCTGCCGACCAGGACGAAGTAGAAGACCAGGACGGCGGCCGTGACGAGGTAGGTGATCTTCGCGCGCATGAGGGTGCCGGACTCAGTTCAGGTCGAGGAAGTGCTCCAGGCCGAAGGTCAGGCCCGGAGTGGTCACCACGCGGCGCACGCCGAGCAGGATGCCCGGCATGAAGCTGCTGTGGTGCAGGGAGTCGTGGCGGACGGTGAGGGTCTCGCCCTCGCCGCCGAGCAGGACCTCCTGGTGGGCGAGCAGGCCGCGCAGGCGCACCGCGTGCACGGGCACGCCGTCGACGTTCGCGCCGCGGGCGCCCTCCAGGGCGGTGACCGTGGCGTCCGGAGCGGGGGCCGAGCCGGCCTTCGCGCGGGCCTCGGCGATGAGCTGGGCGGTGCGTGTGGCGGTCCCGCTGGGGGCGTCCACCTTGTTGGGGTGGTGCAGCTCGACGACCTCCACCGACTCGAAGTACGGGGCGGCGATCTGCGCGAACTTCATGGTCAGCACGGCGCCGATGGAGAAGTTGGGCGCGATGAGCGCGCCGGTGCCCGGGAACTGGTCGAGCCAGCTCCGCAGCCGGGCGAGGCGCTCGTCGGTCCAGCCGGTGGTGCCGACGACGGTGTGGATGCCGTGCCGGACGCAGAAGTCGAGGTTGCCCATGACCGAGGCCGGGGTGGTCAGCTCGACCGCGACCTGGGCGCCGGCCTCCACCAGCGTCTCGAGTTTGTCGTCCCGGCCGAGGGCGGCCACCAGTTCCATGTCCTCGGCGGCCTCGACCGCCCGGACCGCCTCGGACCCGATCCGGCCCTTCGCACCGAGGACCGCCACGCGCAGCTTGCTCATCTCTCCTGCTTCCTTACCGAAGACGGTTTCCGGGCCTCGCCGAGGACGGCGTCCGGGCCTCTCGCACCGCGTGCTCCACGCCGGGCGCCGGGGTCAGGCCACGGCGTCGTGCAGGCGGGCGGCCTGCTTGTCCTTGAGCGGGCCGATGACCGACAGCGACGGCCGCTGTCCCAGGATCTCGCGGGCCACCGTACGGACCTCGTCCGGGGTCACCGCGGCTATCCGGGTCAGCATGTCGTCGACCGACATCTGCTCGCCCCAGCACAGCTCACTCTTGCCGATACGGTTCATCAGCGCACCCGTGTCCTCCAGGCCGAGGACCGTGGAGCCGCGGAGCTGGCCGACGGCACGGGCGATCTCCTCGTCGGACAGGCCGTGCTCGGCGACGTGGTCGAGTTCGTCCCGGCAGATCTTCAGGACGTCGTGCACCTGGCTCGGGCGGCAGCCCGCGTACACCCCGAACAGGCCGCAGTCGGCGAAGCCAGAGGTGTACGAGTAGACGCTGTAGGCCAAGCCGCGCTTCTCGCGGACCTCCTGGAACAGGCGCGAGGACATGCCGCCGCCGAGGGCGGTGTTCAGCACGCCGAGGGCCCAGCGCCGGTCGTCGGTGCGGGACAGGCCCGGCATTCCGAGGACGACGTGAGCCTGCTCGGTCCTGCGGCCGAGCAGTTCGACCTTGCCCGCGGTGCGGATGGTGCGGCGGCCCTGGCGCGGGGCGAGGGGGGTGGCGTCCGAGTTCCTGAAGGCGCCCGCCTTCTCGAAGGCGGCCCGCACCTGGCGCACGACCTTGTTGTGGTCGACGTTGCCCGCGCAGGCGACCACGAGGTGGGTCGGGTCGTAGTGCTTGCGGTAGAAGCGGCGGATGCGGTCGGCGGTCAGGGCGTTGACCGTGTCGACCGTGCCGAGCACCGGCCGGCCGAGCGCGCTGTCGCCGAACATGGTGTGCGCGAACAGGTCGTGCACGCAGTCGCCCGGGTCGTCCTCCGTCATCGCGATCTCCTCGAGGATCGCGCCGCGCTCGACGTCGACGTCCTCCTCCTGGATCAGCGAGCCGGTGAGCATGTCGCAGACGACGTCGATGGCGAGCGGCAGGTCGGTGTCGAGCACGCGTGCGTAGTAGCACGTGTACTCCTTGGCCGTGAACGCGTTCATCTCGCCGCCGACCGCGTCGACGGCGGAGGAGATGTCGAGGGCGGACCTGCGGCTGGTGCCCTTGAAGAGCAGGTGTTCCAGGTAGTGCGTGGCGCCGTTCAGCGACGGCGTCTCGTCACGGGAGCCGACGTGCGCCCAGATGCCGAAGGTCGCCGAGCGCACGGAGGGCAGGGTCTCGGTGACGATGCGCAGCCCGCCGGGCAGGGTGGTCTTGCGGACCGTGCCGATGCCGTTCGTGCCCGCGATGAGTGTTTGGGTACGGGCGACGGCCCGCGCCTCCGAGGAGGTGCGGGCCGTCGCCTTGGAGCCACGGGACGTCACTTGTCGGTGTCGTCCTTCTTCGTCTCGTCGCCCTCGGCGGAGCCGCCGTCGGACTCGCCCTCGCCCTCGATCACGGGGATGAGGGAGAGCTTGCCGCGGGAGTCGATCTCGGCGATCTCGACCTGGACCTTGTGGCCCACGCCGAGGACGTCCTCGACGTTCTCCACGCGCTTGCCGCCGGCGAGCTTGCGGATCTGCGAGATGTGCAGCAGACCGTCCTTGCCGGGGAGCAGGGAGACGAACGCGCCGAAGGTGGTCGTCTTCACGACCGTACCGAGGTAGCGCTCGCCGACCTCGGGCATCGTCGGGTTGGCGATGCCGTTGATCGTGGCGCGGGCGGCCTCGGCGGACGGGCCGTCGGCGGCACCGATGTAGATGGTGCCGTCGTCCTCGATCGTGATCTCGGCGCCCGTGTCCTCCTGGATCTGGTTGATCATCTTGCCCTTGGGGCCGATGACCTCGCCGATCTTGTCGACCGGGATCTTGACGGTGATGATCCGCGGGGCGTGCGGGGACATCTCGTCGGGCCGGTCGATGGCCTCCATCATCACGTCGAGGATGTGCAGGCGGGCGTCGCGGGCCTGCTTCAGGGCCGCGGCCAGGACGGAGGCCGGGATGCCGTCCAGCTTGGTGTCGAGCTGGAGGGCGGTCACGAACTCCTTGGTGCCGGCGACCTTGAAGTCCATGTCGCCGAAGGCGTCCTCGGCGCCGAGGATGTCGGTCAGGGTCACGTAGTGCGTCTCGCCCTCGATCTCCTGGGAGATCAGGCCCATGGCGATACCGGCGACCGGGGCCTTCAGCGGCACACCGGCGTTCAGCAGCGACATGGTGGAGGCGCAGACGGAGCCCATCGACGTCGAACCGTTGGAGCTGAGGGCCTCGGAGACCTGACGGATCGCGTAGGGGAAGTCCTCGCGCGCCGGAAGGACCGGGAGCAGGGCGCGCTCGGCGAGGGCGCCGTGGCCGATCTCGCGGCGCTTCGGGGAGCCGACGCGGCCGGTCTCGCCGGTGGAGTACGGCGGGAAGTTGTAGTTGTGCATGTAGCGCTTGCGGGTCACCGGCGAGAGGGTGTCCAGCTGCTGCTCCATGCGGAGCATGTTCAGCGTGGTGACGCCCAGGATCTGGGTCTCGCCGCGCTCGAACAGGGCGGAGCCGTGGACCCGCGGGATGGCCTCGACCTCGGCGGCCAGGGTGCGGATGTCGGTGACACCGCGGCCGTCGATGCGCTTCTTCTCCTTGATGACGCGCTCACGGACCAGGGACTTGGTCAGTGCGCGGTACGCGGCGGAGATCTCCTTCTCGCGGCCCTCGAACTCCGGCAGGAGCTTCTCGGCGGCGAGCTGCTTGACGCGGTCGATCTCGGCCTCGCGCTCCTGCTTGCCGGCGATGGTGAGCGCCTGGGCGAGTTCGGGGCGGACGGCGGCGCTGAGCGCCTCCAGGACGTCGTCCTGGTAGTCCAGGAAGATCGGGAACTCGCCGGTCGGCTTGGCGGCCTTGGCGGCGAGGTCCGACTGGGCCTTGCACAGCACCTTGATGAAGGGCTTCGCGGCCTCCAGACCGGCGGCGACGACCTCCTCGGTGGGGGCCTCGGCGCCGCCCTTGACGAGCTGGATGGTCTTCTCGGTGGCCTCTGCCTCGACCATCATGATGGCGACGTCGCCGTCCGCCAGGACGCGGCCGGCGACCACCATGTCGAAGACGGCGTCCTCGAGCTCGGTGTGCGTCGGGAAGGCCACCCACTGGCCGTTGATCAGCGCGACGCGGACGCCGCCGATCGGGCCGGAGAAGGGCAGGCCCGCCAGCTGCGTGGACGCGGACGCGGCGTTGATCGCGACGACGTCGTACAGGTGGTCGGGGTTGAGGGCCATGATCGTGGCGACGACCTGGATCTCGTTGCGCAGGCCCTTCTTGAAGGACGGGCGCAGCGGGCGGTCGATGAGGCGACAGGTCAGGATCGCGTCCTCGGAGGGACGGCCCTCACGGCGGAAGAAGGATCCGGGGATCTTCCCGGCCGCGTACATGCGCTCCTCGACGTCGACCGTGAGGGGGAAGAAGTCGAGCTGGTCCTTGGGGTTCTTCGACGCGGTGGTGGCCGACAGCACCATGGTGTCGTCGTCCAGGTACGCCACGGCGGAGCCGGCGGCCTGCTTGGCCAGGCGGCCCGTCTCGAAGCGAATGGTGCGGGTGCCGAAGGAGCCGTTGTCGATGACGGCCTCGGCGTAGTGGGTCTCGTTCTCCACTAGCGTTTTCTCCGTTACTTGTCGTCTTTCGCCCCTCCTCGCCCGTGTGGCGGGGGGACGGTGGCGGAGAAGCGCGCCGTCTGGTGCGGGCCGGTCTTCGATCGAAGCACCCGGGGCAATCCCCCCCCGGGGGCCACTACCGAGGACCGGCGGCGGCGAGGTGCGCTTCTCCTCGTTCGTCGTGCGTGATCTCGCCGCGCCCTTACGGGTGGCCATCTCACGCTGTGTCATGCATGGTGCGTCCTGCTACCACACTACAAAGGGGCGGTGACACTCCGCACGTTCCCGTACGTACGGCGGACCCTTCCGCGGTGTTGCGCGCCCGGGCCGTTCGGCACGTACAGCAAAGGGAGCGGCCCCCTTGGTCGTGGGAACCGCTCCCTTCACGGCGTCTTACCTGGCGCCCGCCGCACCACGGCGGATGCCGAGGCGGTCGACCAGCGCACGGAAGCGCTGGATGTCCTTCTTGGCGAGGTACTGCAGCAGGCGGCGGCGCTGACCGACCAGGATCAGCAGACCACGGCGGGAGTGGTGGTCGTGCTTGTGGGTCTTGAGGTGCTCGGTCAGGTCGGAGATCCGACGGGACAGCAGAGCGACCTGGACCTCGGGGGAGCCGGTGTCACCCTCCTTGGTACCGAACTCGCCGATGATCTGCTTCTTCGTAGCGGCGTCGAGCGACACGCGTACTCCTCATTAGTCTGTGAGTGCCACCGAGTGCCCCCGGTCTTCTCCTCGGGGGAACTTCCATGACTCGGAAGGCGGGATCCGCTGGGCGCGGCCTCCAGATCCGCGGCGCTCACCCCGTCGGTGCGACGGAGGGATGCCTCGGCTGGGGTCCGGAGGTGCGTACAAACGGCCGTCACTCAGGGTACCAGGCCGTGGCGGGGCCCTGGCCGCGGTCCTGGAACCCCTCCGGCCGGTAGGCGCGGGCCACTAGGGTGAGCGCTCGGACCGTACATCGGACCGTAGACGTCGGAAGGGGTCGCTGCGGCATGGCGGAGACGGAAGCGGAGATCAAGGCGCGCAAGGAGCGGGAGCGGGACGAGCTGTACGCCCTCGACATCTCGGACGTGGAGTGGACGTGCGCGCCGGGCACGGAGGAGCACGAGGAGCGGGTCGAGATCGCCCGGCTTCCCGGCGGCGCCGTGGCCATGCGCTCGTCCCTCGACCCGGACACCGTCCTTCGGTACACGGAGGCGGAGTGGCGGGCGTTCGTGCTGGGGGCGCGGGACGGCGAGTTCGACCTGGAGCCGGCGCCGCACAACGGGGGGCTCGCGGCGGAGTGAGCCGGGGCGCCCGGCTCGTACCGCCGGCGCGCGGAAGCGGGAGGGGCGGCACACGTGACGTGTGCCGCCCCT
>NZ_JBEYXZ010000064.1:0-10695 GCF_040645305.1 Streptomyces sp. NPDC046831
GGCCTGCAGCGGGGCGTAGTTGGTGACCGCCACGGAGTGCTGCGGCAGGTGCAGGGCCGGCGCGGGCTGCGTGTGCAGCACGATCTGGGCCGCGACGCCTCCGCCAGTCCCAGCAGCAGCACTTTGGTGAAGCCGCGCACCCACTCCTCGTCCGCCGGCTCGGCGCTGACGAGGGTGCGGTGCACCACCGCGCCCGCCACCACGTCGAAGATGAGGTCGACCGTGCGGGCGGCCTCCCGCGGTCCCGGCTCCGGCGGGAGCTCGCCCCGGGCCTGCGCACGGGCCCGGCCCTCCAGCACGAGCCGTTTCTGCCGCTCCACGATCGAGGTGCGGATCCGCTCCCGCAGCGCGCTGTCCCGCGTCGCCTCGGCGATCACCGCCATCAGGCCGCTGCGCGCCTCGGGACGCGCCAGGATCGCGGCGAACTGCAGGACCACGCCCTCGATGTCGGCGGCGAGGCTGCCGAGGTCGGGCAGCCGCAGCTCGTCGAAGAGTTCGGCCACCGCGTCCACGACGAGTTCGTTCTTGCCCGCCCAGCGGCGGTAGAGCGTCGTCTTCGCCACCCCGGCCCGGGTGGCGACGTCCTGCAGGGTGAGCCCCGACCAGCCCAGCTCGACCAGGGCCGAGCGGGTCGCGGCCAGAATCGCGGCGTCCACGGCGGCGCTGCGCGGGCGGCCGCCGCGGGCGGGGGTGCTGCTCTGCATGCCATGACCCTAGTGGGGACGTCCGGCGGATCATGCCGGGGACGCGCGGTCCGGCGCGCCCGCCTGCGGCGCTGCCGTCGGGGCGCCGTCGCCCGGCGCCGGCGCCGTCGTCCGCCGTGCGGCCGCACGCACCGGATCCCGCTCCCCGGACCGCGAGGTTGCCACCGCCTCTTCCGCGACCTGATCCGGCCACGCCCCCACACCGGCTGATTCCGCGCGGTCGTGAGGCGGATCACCGGGTAGTGGTTTCGCGTCGGCGCCCCGTGCCATTACGCTACGGGTCGTATCGAAACCAGGTGCGCAGGCACGTGTGCTTCGAGCGACGACCACAGCACGGCATCACGCAGCATCACGCGGTGGACGCGCCGCACGGCGTCCGGTGGGGACCGGCGCCGGGCGGCACACGCGGCCGCGGCTTTCACGGCCGTTTTCACACGCGCGCGCAGAACGGGGGAGGATAGACGCATGCAGCCACGGAACATGTCCATGAGCGGGGTCGTCGACCTCGCCGCGGTGAAGGCGGCCCAGGAGGCCAAGGCGAAGGCGGAGCAGGTGCGCGCCCAAGCAGCACGGCAGGGCGGGCCGGGGGCGGTCTCCCCGGCCGACCTCGTCATCGACGTCGACGAGGCGACCTTCGAGCGCGACGTCCTGCAGCGCTCCGCCGAGGTGCCGGTCGTCATCGACTTCTGGGCCGAGTGGTGCCAGCCCTGCAAGCAGCTGAGCCCGGTGCTGGAGCGGCTGGCCGTCGAGTACAACGGGCGCTTCCTCCTCGCCAAGATCGACGTCGACGCCAACCAGCTGCTGATGCAGCAGTTCGGCATCCAGGGCATCCCGGCCGTCTTCGCGGTCGTCGCGGGCCAGGCCCTCCCGCTCTTCCAGGGAGCCGCCGGCGAGGCGCAGATCCGGCAGACGCTGGACCAGCTGGTGCAGGTGGCCGAGGAGCGCTTCGGTCTGACCGGCCTGGCCGTCGACCCCGACGCCGAGCCGGGCGCGGCACAGCCGGCCGCCGTGCCGGCCGGCCCGCACGAGGCCGCCCTGAACGCGGCCGCGCAGGCCCTGGACGCCGGGGACCTGGGCGGCGCCATCCAGGCCTACAAGAACGTGCTCGCCGACGAGCCGGCCAACGCCGAGGCCAAACTCGGTCTCGCCCAGGCCGAGTTGCTCCAGCGCGTGCAGAGCCTGGACCCGCAGCGGGTGCGCCGGGAGGCGGCCGAGAAGCCGGGCGACGTGGCCGCGCAGATCGCCGCCGCCGACCTCGACCTGGTGGGCGGGCACGTGGAGGACGCGTTCGGCCGGCTCATCGAGGCCGTGCGGCGCACGGCCGGCGAGGACCGGGACGCGGCACGGCTGCGGCTGCTGGAGCTCTTCGAGGTGGTCGGGGCGGAGGACCCCCGCGTGACGGGCGCGCGCCGGGCACTGGCGCGGGCGCTGTTCTGATCCGGGGCGGGCACCCCGTTCCGACCAGTCGCTAAACGCGCGGGCCTGTGCGGCCCGGGTGAAAGTTCCGCCGAAACGGCGTCACAGCGGCCGCGCTTTGCCAAAACTTGGCAATCGCGGCCGCTGTTACTGCCAGTAAGCCAGGGGCTGTGGTCTGTCTGGTTCCGTCCAACGATCAATAGTTTTGTCCTGGCCTTGACTGCCACCGTGTGTCGCCGTCCGGGATCACTGTGTCGTACCCCGGTTATCCCTCCGTTACTAGCCAGTAACGAACCCCCTTGTGTCGGCGCCGAGAATGCACCACGATCGGCCACGCTCGGTCCGTTCCCGTACCCCGGCCGCCAGTTGGGTGACGGGGAGTCCGGTTCCCCACCGAGCAGAGCGGGCGCCGGTGGCGCCGGCTCTTGGACAGGGGGGTCTTCGCCGGTCCGGTGAAGCCTGTCCGCAAGGTTGTGCGTGATGCGTGTCAGGCGCGACCAGTGGTTGTCGCTCGGGGGTGATCGCCGGTGATTCGGGCGCTGTTCGCGCCACCGAGCGCGGGCGCTCTCCTTCCCGAGGACGTAGCACTTCTCCCATCCCTGCCCGGCTGAGCCGCCGACCGGGGCGAGCCGAGGCCAGGAGATGTACGTCCGAGAAGGAGGAAATATGGAGTCCCAGGTGCGTGGCGGGACCAGATGGAAGCGGTTCGCCGTCGTCATGGTGCCCAGCGTGGCCGCCGCGGCGTGTGTGGGTGTCGGCCTGGCGCAGGGTGCCCTCGCGGCGTCCTTCAGCGTCTCCGGGCAGCAGTTCAAGGTCAGCGCCGGGCATCTGCACGGTGAGGGCTTCGCCCAGTACGGCGGCATCGACAGCGGTTACACGACGACCGAGGGCAAGGACAAGACGGTCCACCCCGTCGCGATCTCGTCGTTCGACACCGCGACGATCACCAAGATGTGCCAGTCGGTCAAGACGGAGGTCCCGCTCCTCGGGAGGAGCGTCTACCTGCGGCTGGAGGCCGGGCCCAGCGACCAGAAGAAGGTCGAGGCCTCGAACCTCTACATCGACGTCGCCCAGCTCGACGCCGACGCGACGTTCAAGAACATCGACATCGGCGTCGCGGTCAAGGACAAGACCCGCGGCCCCGCCGTCAAGCAGGGCGAGAACGCGCTGCCGGGCGGCTTCGCCCAGCAGGCGGAGACGGCCGACCTCTACGGCGTGAAGCAGACGGCGTGGGCGACCACGGCCGGCACGTTCAAGCTGAGCGGTCTGTCGATGCGTCTCGGCATGGACCCGAAGATGGAGTGCTACTGACGGCTCCCGTCACCGGGTGAGGCGGGGCGGCCGAGCCGCCCCCAGGGGGCGGGGGAGCCATCGCTTCCCCCGCCCCGCGGGCCCGGCCCGGCGCGCGCGCCGGCCGGCTTCACAGACTCAGATTTCCGGCTTCTCCATGCCCACGGCCGAGCCGGTACGTACTTCCACCGGATCCCAGGGAGCTGTTTTCCATGAGTGCCGAGACTCCGGTCCAGAGCGCCGGGAACCTTACCCGGCTGCGTCTGCGATTCCGTGACTGGCGGGGCGCCCGGCCGTTCTGGGCAGGCTTGTTCACCCTGCTCGGCGGGGTGCCGATCGCCTATTTCCCGTATGCCACGCTCAAGCTGGGCACCATGTCGATCGCCATGGCGACCACCGCCGGCGCCGGTTCGCTGATCATCGGCGTGCTGCTGATCACGCTCGGCCTGACCATGTGGTTCCAGCAGGCCACGCGGGTCTTCGCCGGTGTCGCTGCGATCGTCCTGGCCCTGGTGTCCCTGGTCGTCTCCAACATCGGCGGCTTCCTGGTGGGCTTCCTGCTGGCGATGATCGGCGGCGCGCTCGCCGTCTCCTGGGCGCCCGGCAAGGCGAAGGCGGCGGTGGCCGCCGAGCAGGCGGACGACGCCGAGGACGCGGACGACGCCGAGGACGCGTACGACGCGACCCGCGCCGAAGGGCCGGACGGGGGGCACCGTGTCGGCTGACGAGGTCCTCGGCACGGGCGGGGCGGCCGCGGCGCGGGAGAGCACCGGGCCGCGCCACGCGGCCCCGAGAAAGCCGCTGTTCACCCGGTTCCACGTGCCCCCCGGCAAGGCGATCGCCATGGCGGCGATGCCCACGGCCGTCCTCATGGCGATGGGGTTCACCCCGACGCTCGCCCTCGCCGACAACAACCCGACGGCCCCGTCCTCCAACAGCCTGAGCGCCGAGGAGTATAAGGACTGCGTCGCGGCGCTGGAGGGCTCCGGGGACGAGGCCTCGGCCTCCCCTTCGCCGTCCGCATCCGCGAGCGCCACCGGCGAGGACGACGGAAAGGACGGGGGCAAGGACCCGGCGGAGCCCGAGCCGTCGACGAGCCCCGCCACCAGGGAGCCGTCCGGCGACAGGACGTCCGGTGCCTCTTCGTCGGATTCAGGTTCCGACGACGAGGCCTCCCGGTCGTCCTCCTCCGGCTCCGGCGCCCCGTCGGGCGGCTCGGGCCCCACCGCGGGCACGTCCGGCACCGGTGGCGGTGACACCGCCTCGCCGAGCCCGTCGCCGTCGCAGGACGACACGAGCGGCGGGCTGCTGGGCACCGTCGGCGACGCGCTCACCGACCTCGTCACCGGCGGCCTCGAGCCCGGTGCGCAGTCCGGCACTTCGGCGCCCGCCGATCCCGCTCCGTCCGCCTCGCCCTCCGCCACCGCGAGCCCCGACGCACCGTCGGACTCCGCGGACCGGCCCGCCACCGACCCGGCCGGGCACACGGCGGACAAGGCCACCGGCACGGCCGAGGACACCGCGAAGGACACCACGACGGACGCGGCCGAGGACGCCGGCGACAAGGCGGCCGACGGCACCGCCGGAACCGCCGGGGACTCCGCGGACGAGGCCACCGCCTCGCCGAGCCCGTCCGCGAGCGCCACCACGGACGCGGCCGACTGCCCGGCGGCCACCGACGCCGAGGGCGGCGTCGACAACAGGATCCTGGTGCCGGACGACCCGTGGGAGCTCCAGGCCAGCTCGCTGCTGCTGAAGGGCGCCCAGTACAAGGGCATCGTCGAGGTCAGGACGGCGAGCGGCGCCACCAAGAAGGTGCTGAAGTACGTCGTCACGGACGGCACCGACATCGGTGACCTGCACCAGCTCGTCAAGGACAGGAAGTCCGGCAAGACCTACCACGTGCAGGCCGCCAAGGGCTCGACGTCCACGATCAGCGACGGCGACACCGTGATGTACACCGAGAGCATCTCCGGCAACCTGCTCGGACTGATCCCGGTCACGTTCAGCCCCGACAGCCCGCCGCCGCTGGACATCCCGCTGATCTACTTCACCAAGGTCAAGGTGGTCCAGGCCGGCCAGTTCGGCGGCACCCTGCACATCCCCGGACTGCACCAGTTCACGTCCGACTGAGCCGCCCCGAGGAGCCCGTCCGGGAGCCGCAGCCGTGGCCCGGCACCCCGCCCGTGCGGGGTGCCGGGCCACGGCTCTGAGGGGGTGTCCTCCGCGCCGCGGAGGGGCCGGGCGGTCAGCCTCGGGTGCCGCCCAGGTGGTGGACCCGGACCATGTTGGTGGTGCCGGGGACGCCGGGGGGCGAGCCGGCAGTGATGACGACCGTGTCGCCGGCGTTGAAGCGGTTCAGCTTGACCAGTTCCTGGTCGACCAGGTCGACCATCTCGTCGGTGCTGTTGACGAGCGGCACGACGTGCGGCTCCACGCCCCAGCTCAGCGCGAGCTGGTTGCGGGTGGACTCGTCCGTGGTGAACGCCAGGATCGGCTGGGCCGCGCGGTAACGCGACAGCCGGCGGGCGGTGTCACCGGACTGGGTGAACGCCACCAGGCCCCGGCCGCCCAGGAAGTCGGCGATCTCGGCCGCGGCACGGGCGACCGAACCGCCCTGCGTGCGCGGCTTCTTGCCCGGCACGAGCGGCTGGAGCCCCTTGGAGAGCAGCTCCTCCTCGGCCGCCTGGACGATCTTCGACATCGTCTTGACGGTCTCGATCGGGTACGCGCCCACACTCGACTCCGCGGACAGCATGACCGCGTCGGCGCCGTCCAGGATCGCGTTGGCCACGTCGGAGGCCTCGGCGCGGGTCGGGCGCGAGTTGGTGATCATCGACTCCATCATCTGGGTCGCCACGATCACCGGCTTGGCATTGCGCCGGCACAGCTCGATCAGGCGCTTCTGCACCATCGGGACCCTCTCGAGCGGGTACTCCACGGCCAGGTCGCCGCGGGCGACCATCACGCCGTCGAACGCCATCACGACGTCCTGCATGTTCTCCACCGCCTGCGGCTTCTCCACCTTGGCGATGACCGGGACGCGGCGGCCCTCCTCGTCCATGACACGGTGCACGTCGGCGACGTCCTTGGCGTCCCGGACGAAGGACAGGGCCACCATGTCGCAGCCCATGCGCAGCGCGAAGCGCAGGTCCTCGACGTCCTTCTCGGACAGGGCCGGGACGTTCACGGCCGTGCCGGGCAGGTTGATGCCCTTGTGGTCGGAGACCACGCCGCCCTCGATGACGATCGTCCGGACGCGGGAGCCCTCGACGTCGACGACCTTCAGCTCGACGTTGCCGTCGTTGATCAGGATCTGGTCGCCGCGCGAGACGTCGCCCGGCAGCCCCTTGTACGTCGTGCCGCAGATGTGCTTGTCGCCCGGGACGTCCTCGGTCGTGATGGTGAACTCGTCACCCCGCTTCAGCTCCACCGGGCCCTCGGCGAAGGTCGCCAGACGGATCTTCGGGCCCTGCAGGTCGGCGAGGACACCGATGGCCCGGCCGGTCTCCTTGGCGGCGGCGCGGACGCGGTCGTAGCGGCCCTGGTGCTCGGCGTGGGTGCCGTGGCTGAAGTTGAAGCGGGCCACGTTCATGCCGGCCTCGATCAGGGTGACGAGCATGTCGTGGGAGTCGACCGCGGGGCCGAGAGTACAGACGATTTTCGAACGGCGCATGGGGCGATCCTATCGGTTTGTTTCGCTACGGAATATTCCATCTGGCGGAATCTGCACATGGGCGGGTTCGCGCTCAGGCGAGTGCCGTCGAATTCCTCGGTCGGTCTCAGCCGTCCTTTCCGACCAGTGCGTAGGTCTGCGTGGCGATCTCCAATTCCTCGTCCGTGGGTACCACGGCGACCGCGGTCCGTGCGCCGTCCGGCGAGATCAGCCGCGCCCGGTCCGCGCGCACGGCGTTGCGCTCCGCGTCGACCGCCAGGCCCAGCCCCTCCAGGCCCGCGACCGCCGCCTCGCGCACCCGGGCCGCGTTCTCGCCGACCCCCGCCGTGAAGACGACCGCGTCCACCGTGCCGAGTACCGCGTAGTACGCCCCGATGTACTTCCTCAGCCGGTGAATGTAGATGTCGAAGGCGAGGGCGGCCTCCCGGTCGCCCTCGTCGATCCGGCGCTGGATCTCCCGCATGTCGTTGTCGCCGCACAGGCCGAACAGGCCGCTCCTCTTGTTCAGCAGAGTGTCGACCTCGTCCATGGACATTCCGCCGACACGCTGCAAATGGAAAACGACGGCCGGGTCGACGTCGCCCGAACGCGTACCCATGACCAGCCCTTCCAAAGGCGTCAGGCCCATGGAGGTGTCCACGCACCTGCCGCCCCTGACCGCCGAGGCCGACGCCCCGTTGCCCAGGTGCAGCACGATGACGTTGACGTCCTCGGGCGCCCTGCCGAGCAGCTTCGCGGCCGTCCGGGAGACGTAGGCGTGCGACGTCCCGTGGAAGCCGTACCGCCGCACCCGGTACCGGTCGGCGATCTTCACGTCGATCGCGTACCGCGCGGCGGCCTCCGGCATCGTCGTGTGGAACGCCGTGTCGAAGACGGCGACCTGCGGCAGGTCCGGGCGCAGCGCCATCGCCGTGCGGATGCCGGTGAGGTTCGCGGGGTTGTGCAGCGGCGCGACCGGTATCAGCCGCTCGATCTCGGTGAGCACGGCGTCGTCGACGACGGTGGGCTCGGTGAAGAACATGCCGCCGTGCACCACGCGGTGCCCGATCGCGGCCAGCTCCGGCGAGTCCAGGCCGACCCCGTCGCGGGCGAGTTCCTCGGAGAGGGCCTTGAGGGCGGCGTCGTGGTCGGCGATGGGCCCGTTCTGCTCCCGGGTGGCGCCCGTGCCGACGCAGGTGTGCGTGAGCCGGGAGGTCTGCTCACCGATCCGCTCGACCAGGCCGACCGCGAGCCGGGTCGCGTCGCGCATGTCGAGCAGCTGGTACTTCACCGACGACGAGCCGGAGTTCAGGACGAGGACACGGGTCGCGCTCACGGTCTTCAACTGCTTCCTCCGGTACGTCAGGTGGCGGGCGTCTGGGCCTGGATCGCCGTGATGGCGACGGTGTTGACGATGTCCTGGACGAGGGCGCCGCGGGACAGGTCGTTGACCGGCTTGCGCAGGCCCTGCAGGACCGGCCCGACGGCGATCGCGCCGGCCGAGCGCTGCACGGCCTTGTAGGTGTTGTTGCCGGTGTTCAGGTCGGGGAAGATCAGCACGGTGGCCTGCCCGGCCACCTCGGAACCGGGCAGCTTGGTGGCGGCGACGGACGGCTCCACGGCCGCGTCGTACTGGATCGGCCCCTCGATCTTCAGGTCGGGCCGCCTCAGCCGCACCAGCTCGGTGGCCTCGCGCACCTTGTCGACGTCGGCGCCCGAGCCGGACGTGCCGGTGGAGTACGACAGCATGGCGATCCGCGGCTCGACGCCGAACCGGGCGGCGGTCGCGGCCGACTGGACGGCGATGTCGGCCAGCTGCCCGGCGTCCGGGTCGGGGTTGACCGCGCAGTCGCCGTAGACGAGCACCCGGTCGGCGAGGCACATGAAGAACACCGACGACACGATCGGCGCTCCCGCCCGGGCGGTGCCCTGGCCGGCGTCCGCGGGCCCGGCCTTGATGATCTCGAACGCGGGCCGGATCGTCGCCGCCGTGGAGTGCGCCGACCCCGACACCATGCCGTCCGCGAGGCCCTGCTCGACCATCAGCGTCCCGAAGTAGTTGACGTCCGAGACGACGTCGTGGGCCAGCTCCACCGTGACGCCCTTGTGGGCGCGCAGCGCGGCGTACCGCTCGGCGAAGGAGTCGCGCAGCTCGGAGACGGCCGGGTCGATCAGCTCGGACCCGGCCAGGTCGATGCCGAGGTCGGCGGCCTTCCTGCGGATGGCGTCCACCGGGCCGAGCAGCGTCAGGTCGCACACGCCCCGGCGCAGCAGCACCTCGGCCGCGTGCAGCACGCGCTCCTCGGTGCCCTCCGGCAGCACCACCCGCCGCCGGGCGGAACGGGCCTGCTCCAGCAGCTTGTGCTCGAACATCATCGGCGTGACCCGGTCGCTGCTCGGCGTGGAGACGCGCCGGGCCAGGTCGGCGGTGTCGACGTACCGCTCGAACAGACCGAGCGCGATCTCGGCCTTGCGCGGGGTGGCCGCGCTGAGCTTGCCCTCCAGTGCGAAGAGCTGCTCGGCGGTGGGGAAGCTGTTGCCGGGCACGGACACCACCGGCGTGCCCGGGGCGAGGCGGGCGGCGAGGGTGAGGATCTCCTCACGCGGCACCTCGCCCAGGGTGAGCAGCACGCCGGCGATGGGCGGGGTGCCGGCGCTGTGCGCGGCGAGCGAGCCGACGACCAGGTCGGCGCGGTCGCCCGGCGTGACGACGAGGCAGCCGGGGGTCAGGGCGCCGAGCAGGTTCGGCAGCATGGCGCCGCCGAAGACGAAGTCGAGCGCGTCGCGCGCCAGTCCCGCGTCGTCGCCGAGGACCACCTTGCCGCCGAGGGCGTGGGTGATCTGCGCGACCGTCGGCGCGGACAGCGCGGGGTCGTCGGGCACCACCCAGCAGGGCACCGGCAGCCGGGACGCCAGACGCCCGGCGATCGTGTCCCGGTCCTCGCGCGCGACCCGGTTGACCACCATGGCGAGGACGTCGCAACCGAGGCCGTCGTAGGCGCGGTAGGCGTTGTGCGTCTCGGCGCGCACGGAATCCGCGGTCTGCCGGCGCCCGCCCACCACCGGGATGACGGACGCGCCGAACTCGTTGGCGAGCCGGGCGTTGAGGGCCAGCTCGTCCGGGAGCTGGGTGCCGGCGAAGTCGGTGCCGAGCACGAGGACGACGTCGTAGTCCCGGGCGACCAGGTGGAAGCGGTCGACGAGGGCCGACACCAGCGCGTCGGTGCCCTGCTCGGCCTGCAGGGCGGACGCCTCCCGGTAGTCCATGCCGTAGACCGTGGCCGGGGACTGCGCGAGGCGGTAGCGGGCGCGCAGCAGGTCGAAGAGCCGGTCGGGCCCGTCGTGGACGAGGGGGCGGAAGACGCCCACCCGGTCGACCTGCCGGGTCAGCAGCTCCATGACCCCCAGCTCGACGACCTGGCGGCCGTCGCCGCGTTCGACACCGGTCACGTACACGCTGCGGGTCACGCGCGCTCTCCGTTTCGTCGGGGACATCCGGCCGGGTCCCGCCGGGGCCGGCGGGGGACCGGTGGGCCCAGTTCACCGAGGGACCGGCGTTGCGGGTCGTGCACTCCGCTGACGGCCCACTGGTCGAGCAGGTCGAGGGCGTCGGCGCGGTACCGGCCGTCG
>NZ_JBEYXZ010000065.1:0-10238 GCF_040645305.1 Streptomyces sp. NPDC046831
CATCAGCGTCCTGTTCGCCATGCTCCGCGACGGAACCTTCTACGAACCCAGAACCCCACAGCCTGCTTGACGAAAGACATAGAGGCACCCCCCCCCGCCGAGCCGCCGGTCCCGTGCCGAGCCGCCGCCCGCCGAGCCGAGCCGCCGGTCCCGCGGGAGCGGCCCGCCCCGCAGGGGAGCCACCGCCGGCGTGCGCGACAGACGTGGTCCCGCCCGGCGGGCGTCGTGACGCTACTCGCGGAAGCGGTACCACAGCCGCGGGTACCGCTCGGCGAGCGCCTCGTCGTCCTCGAAGTCGACGGGCGTGCCCTCTGGCTCCGCGGGGGCGGGCGGGACGCCGAGATCGGGGGCGACCGTGCCCGTGAGCTGCTCGTACGCCTCGTCCGCCGCGTAGCCGAGGTCCTCGGCGTCGCCGTCGGCGTCCTCGTCGAAGTCGTCGAGCAGGTCGGCCAGCGCGTCCGGGTCGTGCAGGGCGCCCTCGAAGACCTCCCGGCCCTGCCCGATGAGCCAGCAGCGGAAGAAGTCGAAGGCGTCGTCGCTGGCGCCGTCGAGGAGGACCCACGCGGCGCCCCACAGATCCCAGCGGTAGGCGCGGTTGTAGCGGGCCTCGAAATGACGGGCGAAGTCCAGGACCTGCTCGGGGTCGAGTGCGAGCAGCCGCTCGACCAGCGAGTCGGCCTGCTCCTCGGGGTCGCCGTCGGCGGCGTCCCGGCTGGCGTCGATGAGCTCCCAGAAGTCGGTCTCGTCCATCACGGGTCAAGCATCGGCCCTCACGCCGGGCGACGCACGTGGAGTACCCGGATTCCGTGCGGGCCGGCGCCGAACGTACCGGGCACGGACCCGCGCCCCGTCGCGGCGCGTGTCACGACGCAGCATGTGCCGGCAGGCCGCGGCTGAGAGCCTGCGTCCGGCGCGACGCGGGCAAGGGCCCGCACCCCGGGGCGCCAAGGCCCGCCTGATCGCGCCCGCGCTGAGCAGCCCGGCCACGGGCGGGCGTGCCCGTCGGCGCCGGCGCCCCGGTAGCCGCCGCGCCCTCCGTCTCACGCGGTAGTGGGCGCAGCGCCGTCTCACCCGCGGTACAGGGCGGCGAGACGCGCCGCGTCCCGGGCGAAGCGTGCGCGCAGTGTCTCGGGGCCCAGCACCTCGGCCTCCGGGCCGAGCGCCGTCAGCTGGTCGTGCGCCACCTCCTCGGACTCCACCGGCAGGGTGACCGTCACCCACCCGTCCGCGTCCGGGGCACCGGCCGTCTCCAGCGCCTCCCGGGCCGTCGGCGCGGCGACGGTGTGCGGCAGCCGCCGCACACCGGTCTCCGACAGCCGCACCACGACCTCGGCCCGCAGCAGGGAGCGGGCGAACTGCTCCGCCCGCTCCTCCCAGAAGGCGGGCAGGCCGAAGCCGGGGTCCCGCTCGAACCGCTCCTCACCGGCGTCGACGGCGGTGAAGCGGTCGATCCGGTACACCCGGAAGGAGCCGTGCCCCGCCGCCCGGGCGCACAGGTACCAGACGCCCGCCTTGAGCACGAGCCCGTACGGCTCCAGCTCCCGTACCACCTCGCCGTCCTCGCGCCGGTAGCGGGCGGTGATCCGGCGGTCGTCCCACACCGCGTCCGCGACCGCGGGCAGCAGCTCGGGCGTCCCCGGCTCACGGAACCAGGTGGGCGCGTCCAGGTGGAACCGCTGCGCCGCCGTGCGCGACGCGTCCCGCAGGGAGGGCAGCAGCGCCGCCGACACCTTCAGCCGGGCGGCGGAGGCGGCGTCCTCCAGCCCCATCTCCCGCAGCGCCCCCGGCACGCCGCTGAGGAACAGCGCCTCGGCCTCGTCACGGCCCAGCCCGGTCAGCCGCGTCCGGTACCCGCCGACGAGCCGGTAACCGCCGGCCCGTCCGCGGTCGGCGTACACCGGCACGCCCGCCTCCGACAGCGCCTGCGCGTCCCGTGTGACGGTCCGCTCGGACACCTCCAGCTCGCGGGCGAGCTCGGCGGCGGTCATGGAGGCGCGGGACTGGAGCAGCAGGACCATCTTGATCAGCCGGGCAGCACGCATGGGGTCATGATGCCGCCGGCCATGGACGACGGGGCCAACTGCGACCGACACGGAGGCGGGACACGCGGGCGGGCGAGCCCGGACGCGACCCTCGGGCGCACGGCGAAGGGGCACGGCCGTGACCGTGCCCCTTCCTCCTGCTCGCGCTCCTGCTCGCGGACCCTTACAGGCCGTACTTCTCCCGCGCCTCCTTGACCGCCGAGGCCTTCACCTCGCCGCGCCGGGCGAGCTGGGCCAGCGCCGCGACGACGATCGACTGGGCGTCGACGCCGAAGTGGCGGCGGGCGGCGTCACGGGTGTCCGACAGGCCGAAGCCGTCGGCGCCCAGGGACGAGTAGTCCTGGTCCACCCACTGCGCGATCTGGTCCGGGACCTGGCGCATGTAGTCGGAGACCGCGAGGACCGGACCCTCGGCGCCCTGCAGCGCCCGGCGCACGAACGGCACGCGCTCCTCGCCGCGCAGCAGCGCCGCGTCGGCCTCCATGGCGTCCCGGCGCAGCTCGCTCCAGGACGTCGCCGACCACACGTCCGCGGCCACGCCCCACTCCTCGGCGAGCAGCCGCTGCGCGTCGAGCGCCCAGTGGATCGCCGTGCCGGAGCCCAGCAGCTGGATGCGCGGGGCGTTCGCCGGGGCGCTCAGGCCCGCCGACTCCGCCGTGTTGAAGCGGTACAGGCCCTTGACGATGCCCTCGTCGATTTCGGGGGCCGACGGCTTCGCCGGCTGCGGCAGCGGCTCGTTGTAGACGGTGAGGTAGTAGAAGACGTTCTGGTCCTCGCCCGGGGCCGCCTCGCCGTACATGCGGCGCAGACCGTCCTTGACGATGACCGCGATCTCGTACGCGAAGGCCGGGTCGTACGTCAGCGCGGCCGGGTTGGTCGCGGCGATGACGGGGGAGTGGCCGTCGGCGTGCTGGAGGCCCTCACCGGTCAGCGTGGTGCGGCCGGCCGTCGCGCCGACGAGGAAGCCGCGGCCGAGCTGGTCGCCGAGCTGCCACATCTGGTCGGCCGTGCGCTGCCAGCCGAACATCGAGTAGAAGATGTAGAACGGGATCATCGGCTCGCCGTGCGTCGCGTACGACGACGAGGCGGCGATGAAGTCGGCCATCGAACCGGCCTCGGTGATCCCCTCGTTGAGGATCTGGCCGTTCCTGGCCTCCTTGTAGTACATCAGCTGGTCCCGGTCGACCGGCTCGTACGTCTGGCCCTTGGGCGAGTAGATGCCGAGCGACGGGAACAGCGACTCCATGCCGAAGGTGCGGGCCTCGTCCGGGACGATCGGCACCCAGCGCCTGCCGGTCTCCTTGTCGCGGACCAGGTCCTTGACGAGCCGGACGAAGGCCATGGTGGTCGCCACGTTCTGCGAGCCGGAGCCCTTGTCGAAGGCGGCGAACGCCTTGTCGGCGGGCGCGGGCAGCGGCGCGACCGGGTGCACGCGGCGGGCCGGGGCGGGGCCGCCCAGGGCCGCGCGGCGCTCCTGGAGGTAGCGCACCTCCGGGGAGTCGGCGCCCGGGTGGCCGTAGGGCACCACGCCGTCGACGAAGTCGCTGTCCTTGATCGGCAGCTGGAGCCGGTCGCGCATCGCCTTGAACTCGTCCACCGTCAGCTTCTTCATCTGGTGGTTGGCGTTCTTCGACGCGAAGCCCTCACCGAGGGTGTGGCCCTTGACCGTCTGCGCCAGGATGACCGTCGGGGCGCCCTTGTGCTCCAGGGCGGCCTTGTAGGCGGCGTACACCTTGCGGGGCTCGTGACCGCCGCGGGAGAAATGGAAGCAGTCGAGGATCTTGTCGTCGCTCAGCAGCTTCGCCATCTCGGCGAGCGCCGCGTCCTTGCCGAAGAAGTCCTCGCGGATGTAGGCGGCGCCACGGGTCTGGTACGTCTGGATCTGGGCGTCCGGCACCTCGCGCAGGCGGCGGACGAGCGCGCCGGTGGTGTCGAGGGCGAACAGCTCGTCCCAGGCCGAACCCCACAGGGTCTTGACGACGTTCCAGCCGGCGCCGCGGAACTGGGCCTCCAGCTCCTGCACGATCTTGAAGTTGGCGCGGACCGGGCCGTCGAGGCGCTGCAGGTTGCAGTTGATGACGAAGGTGAGGTTGTCCAGCTCCTCACGGGCGGCGAGCGCGAGCGCGGCCGTCGCCTCCGGCTCGTCCATCTCGCCGTCGCCGAGGAACGCCCACACGTGCGAGGCGGAGACGTCCTTGATGCCGCGGTGGGTGAGGTAGCGGTTGAAGCGCGCCTGGTAGATCGCCGACAGCGGGCCGAGGCCCATGGAGACGGTCGGGAACTCCCACAGCCAGGGCAGACGGCGCGGGTGCGGGTAGGAGGGCAGGCCGTTGCCGCCCGCCTCCCGGCGGAAGTTGTCGAGCTGCTCCCCGGTCAGCCGGCCGTCGAGGAAGGCGCGGGCGTAGATGCCCGGGGAGGCGTGGCCCTGGATGTACAGCTGGTCGCCGGAGCCGTCGCCCTCCTTGCCCCTGAAGAAGTGGTTGAAGCCGGTCTCGTACAGCCAGGCCGCGGAGGCGAAGGTGGCGATGTGGCCGCCGACCCCGTACTTGCTGCCGCGGGTCACCATCGCGGCCGCGTTCCAGCGGTTCCACGCGGTGATGCGCTGCTCCATCTCCTCGTCACCGGGCACGGCCGGCTCGGCGGAGGTGGGGATGGAGTTGACGTAGTCCGTCTCGAGCAGCTTCGGCAGGGCGACGCCGTTGCCCTCGGCGCGCTCCAGCGTGCGGCGCATCAGGTACGCGGCACGGTGCGGCCCGGCCGCCTTGGCGACGGCGTCCAGGGAGGCCTGCCACTCGGCGGTCTCCTCCGGGTCGCGGTCCGGGAGCTGGTCGAGCTCGCTCGGCTGGATGGCGTTGGGGTCGGTCATGTCGCCGCCTTCCTCAGTCGAAGGGGGTTCCCTCATCGTCAAGGGTTCGGGGTTGCCCTTGGTCTTTGGCAGGACAGGGCATGAGGCTCCGGTGGGAGCCCGTCGGTGACTGTAACCCCCTGATCGATGATCGATCAAAGAAAACCCGGGGGAAACCTCTCGATCTCGAGAAAGTCGGCACGGGGTGTCTCCACCGAGGGCACCCAGTGTCGTGACCGACCGACCTTTCCGCAGGTCGCAGCGGCGTGTGAGCGGCCCCCCGCTCCGCTGTCGGCAAGGCCGAGCGCCACCCGCATGGCCGTCCGCCGCACGTGGAGGACCGTCCCACGGCGCGTGCACACCGCGACGACGGCGCTCGGGCCGCGCACGAACGGAAGGGGCCGTGTCGGGGGGTGCCCGCCCGCAGCGGCCGGCGCGTCCGCCCCGGGTTCCGCCTCAGGACACGGTTCCCGCGCCGGTCCGAGGACGGGCACCCCCCGGCGCGGCCCCGACCCACCCACGCGCAAGGCGCCTCCACGCACCGCACGCGCGACGCGCCCTACGCACCGCACGCAAGACGGGCCCCGACGCACCGCAGGCAGCACGCGCCCGCGCCCCACCCACGCACCGCACGCAAGACGGGCCCGCGCCCCACCCGCGCACCGCAGGCAGCACGCGCCCGCGCCCCACCCACGCACCGCACGCAAGACGGGCCCGCGCCCCACCCACGCACCGCAGGCAGCACGCGCCCGCGCCCCACCCACGCACCGAACCCGAAACGCGCCCGCGACCCAACGCACCGCACGCAGCACGAAACCCCGCCCCACGCACCGCACCGGCCGCGAGGCCGCCCCCGCCCGGACGGCCCTCAGGCCCGGGGCGCGCACCCCAGCACGTGCGACTTCACCAGCTCGGCGATCCGCGGATCCCGCCGCTTGAACGCCTCCACCAGCTCCTGGTGCTCCTCGGCGTACGACTGCTGGACCGTCCCCAGCCAGCGGATCGACAGCGCGGTGAACACCTCGATGCCCAGGCCCTCCCAGGTGTGCAGCAGCACCGAGTTGCCGGCCGCGCGGACCATCTCCCGGTGGAAGGCCACCGTGTGCCGCACCTGCGCCGTCCCGTCGGCGTTGCGGTCGGCCTCGTACAGCGCCGCCACGTGCGGCTCCAGCGCGGAGCAGTCCTCCGCCAGCCTCTCCGCGGCGAGCTCCGCGGCGATCGCCTCCAGGCCCGCCCGGACCGGGTAGCTCTCCTCCAGGTCGGCCGCGGACAGGTTCCGCACCCGCACGCCCTTGTTCGGCGCCGACTCGATCAGCCGCAGCGACTCCAGCTCACGCAGCGCCTCGCGCACCGGCGTCTGGCTGACCTCCAGCTCGGTCGCGATCCGCCGCTCGACGATCCGCTCGCCCGGCTTCCAGCGCCCGCTGACGATCCCCTCCACGATGTGCTCGCGGATCTGCTCGCGCAGCGAGTGGACGACGGGCGCGGTCATGAGGGCTCCTTCACGAGGGGCAGTCCAATGCGGCGGCCCAGCGGGCCTCGTCGGCGGGCGGCGGTCGGGCGGCGGACGGAGCCCGGGCGTTCGACGCTTAGACAATACGGCCGCCGGTTCCCCCGTACAGGGCGTATGCGGGGGCTTTGCCGCAGGTGAGACGAGGCTTACACGGCGCCGGGCCGACAAAGGCGGCGCCCCCGCCCGGAATGTTCCGGGCGGGGGCGCCGCGCACGTGCCCCGAGGTGGCGTCAGAGACCGAGCTCGACCTCGAACTCGCCCGCCTCCAGGATCGCCTTGACCGCCGTCAGGTAGCGGGCGGCGTCGGCGCCGTCCACCAGGCGGTGGTCGTAGGAGAGCGTCAGGTAGGTCATGTCGCGGACGCCGATGACCGTGCCCTCCTCGGTCTCGATGACGGCCGGGCGCTTGACGGTGGCGCCGATGCCGAGGATCGCGACCTGACCCGGCGGCACGATGATCGTGTCGAACAGCGCGCCGCGCGAACCGGTGTTGCTGATGGTGAAGGTCGCACCGGACAGCTCGTCCGGCGTGATCCTGCTGGCCCGGACCTTGCCCGCCAGGTCGGCCGTGGCCTTGGCGATGCCGGCGAGGTTGAGGTCACCGGCGTTCTTGATGACCGGGGTCATCAGGCCCTTCTCGGAGTCCACCGCGATACCGATGTTCTCGGCGTCGAAGTAGGTGATGGTCCCCTCGGCCTCGTTGATCCTGGCGTTGATGGCCGGGTGGGCCTTCAGCGCCTGCGCGGCGGCCCTGACGAAGAACGGCATCGGGGAGAGCTTGACGCCCTCACGGGCCGCGAACGCGTCCTTGGCGCGGGCGCGCAGCTTCATCAGGCGGGTCACGTCGACCTCGACCACCGAGGACAGCTGGGCCTGCTCGTGCAGGGCCTTGACCATGTTGTCGCCGATGACCTTGCGGATCCGCGGCATCTTCACGGTCTGGCCGCGCAGCGGCGAGGCCTCCAGGACCGGGGCCTTGCGGGCGGCCGGCGCCTGGGCGGCCGGGGCCGGGGCCGCGGCGGCGGCCTTGGCGGCCTCGGCGGCGGTCAGGACGTCCTGCTTGCGGATGCGGCCGCCGACGCCCGTGCCCTTGACGGTGGACAGGTCGACGCCGTTCTCGGCGGCGAGCTTGCGCACCAGCGGGGTCACGTAGGCACCCTCGTCGGTCGCCTGGGCGGCGGCCGGGGCCGGGGCCGGAGTGACCGGAGCCGGGGCGGGCGCCGGGGCGGACGGCACCGGCTCGGGGGCCGGTGCGGTCTCCTGCTGCGGCGCCGGAGCCGTCGGGGCCTGCGGGGCCGGGGCGGCGGGGGCGGGCGCCGGAGCGGCCGGAGCCGCGGGGGCGGGCGCCGGGGCCTCGGCGGCGGGCGCCGGAGCCTCGGCGGCGGGCGCCGGCGCCGGAGCGGCCGGGGCCGGGGCGGCCGCGGGAGCGGCACCCGGAGCGCCGATGACGGCGAGCTTGGCACCGACCTCGGCGGTCTCGTCCTCGCCGACCACGATCTCCAGGAGCACACCGGAGGTGGGCGCCGGGATCTCGGTGTCGACCTTGTCCGTGGAGACCTCGAGCAGCGGCTCGTCGGCCTCGACGGAGTCGCCGACCGACTTCAGCCAGCGCGTGACGGTGCCCTCGGTGACGGACTCGCCGAGTGCGGGCAGGACCACGTCCGTGCCCTCGGCGGAGCCGCCGCCGGAGGCGGCCTCGGCGGTCGGGGCCGGGGCGGGAGCGGCCTGCTCGGTGGAGGGCTGGGCCGCCGGCTCGGGGGCCGGAGCGGCCTCGGCGGCGGGGGCGGGGGCGGCCTCGGCGGCGGGGGCCGAGGGAGCCGCGGGGGCGCCGGAGCCGTCGTCGATCAGGGCCAGCTCGGCGCCGACCTCGACCGTCTCGTCCTCGGCGACCTTGATGGAGGCCAGCACGCCGGCGGCCGGGGAGGGGATCTCGGTGTCGACCTTGTCGGTCGAGACCTCGAGCAGCGGCTCGTCGGCCTCGACGCGCTCGCCCTCGGCCTTCAGCCAGCGGGTGACAGTGCCCTCGGTGACGCTCTCGCCGAGCGCCGGAAGGGTTACGGAAACCGCCATGGTTTCGGTTGCTCCTTACGGATGGGGTCTCCCCCGGTCCACGAGCGGGCCGGGAACCGGGGGAAGCGGAAGTCTGTGTCGTCGCGCCCGATGACGGAAGGCGTCAGTCGTGGGAGTGCAGCGGCTTGCCGGCCAGCGCCAGGTGGGCCTCGCCGAGCGCCTCGTTCTGCGTCGGGTGGGCGTGGACGAGCTGGGCGACCTCGGCCGGCAGCGCCTCCCAGTTGTAGATCAGCTGGGCCTCGCCGACCTGCTCGCCCATGCGGTCGCCGACCATGTGGACGCCGACCACGGCACCGTCCTTGACCTGGACGAGCTTGATCTCGCCCGCGGTCTTCAGGATCTTGCTCCTGCCGTTGCCCGCCAGGTTGTACTTCAGAGCGACGACCTTGTCCGCCCCGTAGATCTCCTTGGCCTTGGCCTCGGTGATCCCGACGGAGGCGACCTCCGGGTGGCAGTACGTCACCCGCGGGACACCGTCGTAGTCGATCGGCACGGTCTTCAGACCGGCCAGACGCTCCGCCACCAGGATGCCCTCGGCGAAACCGACGTGCGCGAGCTGGAGCGTCGGGACGAGGTCGCCGACGGCGGAGATGGTCGGAACGTTCGTGCGCATGTACTCGTCGACGAGGACGTAACCGCGGTCCATGGCGACCCCGGCCTCCTCGTAGCCCAGGCCCTGCGAGACCGGGCCGCGGCCGACGGCGACGAGGAGGACCTCGGCCTCGAACTCCTTGCCGTCGGCGAGGGTGACCTTGACACCGTCCTGGGTGTACTCGGCCTTCTCGAAGAAGGTGCCCAGGTTGAACTTGATGCCGCGCTTGCGGAAGGCACGCTCGAGCAGCTTGGAGGAGTTCTCGTCCTCGACGGGGACGAGGTGCTTCAGACCCTCGATGATCGTGACGTCGGCACCGAAGGACTTCCAGGCGGAGGCGAACTCGACACCGATGACACCGCCGCCGAGGATGATCGCGGACTTCGGCACGCGGTCCAGGACGAGGGCGTGGTCCGAGGAGATGACGCGGTTGCCGTCGATCTGCAGGCCCGGCAGCGACTTCGGCACGGAGCCGGTCGCCAGCAGGACGTGACGGCCCTGGATCCGCCGGCCGTTGACGTCGACGGAGGTCGCGGAGGACAGGCGGCCCTCACCCTCGATGTAGGTCACCTTGCGCGAGGCGATCAGACCCTGGAGGCCCTTGTACAGGCCCGAGATGACGTCGTCCTTGTACTTGTGGACGGCCGGGACGTCGATGCCCTCGAAGGTGGCCTTGACGCCGAACTGCTCGCTCTCGCGGGCCTGGTCGGCGATCTCGCCGGCGTGCAGCAGGGCCTTGGTGGGGATGCAGCCCCGGTGCAGGCAGGTGCCGCCGACCTTGTCCTTCTCGATCAGGGCGACGTCCAGGCCCAGCTGCGCCCCGCGCAGGGCCGCGGCGTAACCACCGCTACCACCGCCGAGGATCACTAGGTCGAAAACGGTGCTGGCGTCGTTCGCCACGTCACGTCCTCCATGCATGTGCGCCGTGCGCCGGTCGTCGGTGACCGGCAGGCGGCTGGTGTCCGGCCGCTGAAGCTTCGGCCCTTCGGTGGGGCCCTGTCCTGCCGAGCCCCATCTTCGCACTTGTCGGGACCCGGCGAGACGCCGGGCCTGAGTGTGATACGTCGCACGCCCGCGGGCCGGGGCGGCCGGCCGCGCGGGCCCGCGCGTCCTGCGCTTCCAGAACCGCCACACCGCGCAACTGGAGGACGACCACATCGCGTAGGCGGCCGCGCGT
>NZ_JBEYXZ010000066.1:0-10055 GCF_040645305.1 Streptomyces sp. NPDC046831
ACCGCCGCCCACTGGACCCACCACATCCGCACCACCGTCCGCTACCACGACGCCGTCCAGACCCTCACCACCCACAACACCACCACAGTCCTCGAAATCGGACCCGACGCCGCCCTCACCCCCCACACCCCCGACGCCATACCCGTACTCCGCCGGGGGCAGGGCGAGCGGTGGAGTTTCCTGGCGGCGCTCGCGCGGGCGTACGTGGCGGGCGGGCCGGTCGAGTGGCAGCGGGCCTTCGCCGGGTCGGGCGCGGGGGCGCACCGGCGGGTCGACCTTCCGACGTATCCGTTCCAGCGGAAGCGCTACTGGCTGGACGTATCGTCGGCCGGGTCGGGGCCGCTGCTCGGGGAGCCGGTGGAACTCGCCGGGGACGGTGGCCTGTTGTTCGCCACGGAGCTGGGCGCGGACCGGCTGCCGTGGCTGGCCGACCACGCGGTCGACGCGGTGCCGCTCGTGCCGGGTGCGCTGTTCGTCGGGCTCGTCCTGGAGGCCGCTGGGCACACGGACGCCGTGGTGGCCGAGGAGGTGATGCTGGAGGCGCCACTGGTGCTGCCCGCCGAGGGAGCCGTGGCGCTGCAGGTGACCGTGGCGGCGGCGGACGAGGCGGGGCGGCGGGCGTTCTCCGTGCATGCCCGGCCGTCGGGTGACGCGCCCTGGACGCGGCACGCCACTGGTCTGCTGGCCCCGGAGGCAGGGCCCTCGGAGCCGGCGCGGAACGGCCTGTCCGTGTGGCCGCCCGCGGGTGCGCACCGTGTCGACACGGACCGGGTGTACGAGGAGCTGGCGGCGCTCGGATACGCGTACGGGCCCGCCTTCCGCAATCTGCGCGCCGCGTGGCGGTCGGGCGACACACTGTTCGCCGAGGTCCGCCTACCGCGGGAGCCGGGCCCACTCGCCGACGGGTCAGACGGGTTCGTGCTCCACCCCGCGCTGCTGGACGCCGCGCTGCATCTGCTGCCGCTGCGGTCGGAGGGCGGGGTGCGGCTGCCGTTCGCGTGGGCCGGGGTGCGGCTGCACGCGGTGGGCGCCACGGCGCTGCGGGTGCGCCTCACGCCCGTGGCCGGCGGTGACGCCGTGGCGGTGCTGCTGGCCGACTCCGAGGGGGGCGTCGTCGCGACGGCCGAGCGGCTCGCTCTGCGGCCGCTGCCGAAGGGCGCGTTGGCCGTGTCCGCGGAGGCGGTCGACGATCCGTTGTACGAGATCGCGTGGGTCGCCCCGGAGACCGGCGTGGCCGCGCCCGTCTCCGTGTCCGCCCCAGGTCATGTGGTGCGCGTCGAGACCGCGCGGAGCGCCCTGGCGCACGTGCGGGAGTGGGCCGCCCGGGACGGTGACGAACGGCTTGTCGTCGTCACCTCGGGGGCCGTCGCCGCGACCGGCGCCGAGAGCGTACGCGAGCCCGCGGCGGGTGCCGTGTGGGGGCTTGTGCGTACCGCACAGACGGAGTTCCCCCACCGGTTCGTGCTGGTCGACAGCGACGGCACTGCCGCGTCCGAGGCCGCTCTCGAGGCCGCGGTGGCGACGGGGCAACCGCAGTTCGCGCTGCGTGACGGCGCGGTGCTGGTGCCGCGGCTGGCCCGGGCCTCCGTCGCGCCGGCCGCCGGGCCGGAGTCGGCCGGGGCACCGGGCGCCGGGCCCTTCGGTGCCGGGACCGTGCTGCTCACCGGTGCCACGGGCGCGCTCGGCACGCTGATCGCGGAGCGTCTGGTCACCCGGCACGGCGTGCGGCGTCTGCTGCTGACCAGTCGGCGCGGGCCCGCGGCGCCCGTCGCGCGGGACCTGCTCGACCGGCTGACCGGGCTCGGCGCCCACGTCGACCTGGTCGCCTGCGACACCGCCGACCGGGCCGCGCTCGCCGCGCTGCTCGCGGACGTACCGGACGCGCATCCGCTCACCGGTGTGGTGCACGCGGCCGGTGTGCTCGACGACGGTGTTCTCGCCGACCTGACCCCGGACCGGCTGGACGTGGTGCTGCGCGCGAAGGCGGACGCGGCCGTGCACCTGCACGAGCTGACGCGCGGTCTGGACCTCGCCGCGTTCGTGCTGTTCTCGTCGGTGGCCGGGGTCATCGGCAACGCCGGGCAGGCCAATTACGCCGCAGCCAACGCCCAGTTGGACGCGCTCGCCGAGCACCGGCGGGGCCTGGGGCTGCCCGCGCGGTCGGTGGCCTGGGGCCTGTGGCAGGAACTCGACGGCATGGGGTCCACGCTGTCGGCGGCGGACCTGGCCCGGCTGCGGCGGGCCGGGATCGCGCCGCTGCCCGCACAGGCGGCGCTGCGCCACTTCGACGCGGCGCTCGGCGGCGACGGGCCGGCGGTGCTCGTGGCGTCCCGCTTCGACACGGCCGCGCTCGGCGCGGCGGGCACGGTGCCGCCCGCGCCGCTGCGCTCCCTGGTCCGTACGCGTCCGGCGCGGCGCACGGCGGCGGCCCCGGACGGGGCCGGGCAGGGGCAGGGCGGTGGCACGCTCGCCGAGCGGGTGTCCGGGCTCGCCCGGCCCGAGGCGGAGCGGCTCGTCCTCGATCTCGTACGCCGCACGGTCGCGACGGTGCTCGGGCACAGTGACCCGGCCGCGGTCGCCGAGGGCCGCGCCTTCACCGACCTCGGTTTCGACTCGCTCGCGGCGGTCGACCTGCGTAACCGGCTCGGCGCGGCGACCGGTCTGCGGCTGCCCGCGACGCTGGTCTTCGACCACCCGACCCCAGCCGCGCTCGCCCAGCAGCTGCTGACCGAACTGCCAGGCTCTCGCGGGAAGTTGGACGCCACGGACGCTGACGTTGCGGCGGCCGTGCGGGTCGACGACGACCCGGTGGCGATCGTGTCGATGGCCTGCCGGTTCCCGGGCGGGGTGGCCTCGCCGGAGGATCTGTGGCGCCTGGTCGCCGACGGCACGGACGCGGTGTCGGAGTTCCCCGCCGACCGCGGCTGGGACCTGGAGGCGCTGTACGACCCGCGGGCGGAGCGGACCGGTACGTCGGCGACGCGGCACGGCGGATTCCTGTACGACGCGGCGGAGTTCGACCCGGAGTTCTTCGGGATGAGCCCGCGGGAGGCGCTGACCACGGACCCCCAGCAGCGGCTGCTCCTGGAGACGACGTGGGAGACGTTCGAGCGGGCCGGCATCGACCCGCGCTCGCTGCGCGGCTCGCGCACCGGCGTCTTCGCGGGCGTCATGTACAACGACTACGGGGCACGCCTGCACCAGGGCGGGCAGGCGCCGGACGGGGTCGAGGGCTATCTGGTCAGCGGCAGCGCGGGCAGCGTGGCCTCCGGCCGGGTCGCCTACACCTTCGGCCTGGAGGGGCCCGCGGTCACGGTCGACACGGCGTGCTCGTCGTCGCTGGTCGCGCTGCATCTGGCGGCGCAGGCGCTGCGCGGCGGCGAGTGCGATCTGGCGATCGCGGGCGGTGTCACGGTGATGGCGAGCCCGGCGACGTTCGTGGAGTTCAGCCGGCAGCGCGGCCTGTCGGCGGACGGCCGCTGCAAGCCGTTCGCAGCAGCCGCGGACGGCACCGGCTGGGGCGAGGGCGCGGGCCTGCTGCTGGTGGAGCGGCTGTCCGACGCCCGCCGCAACGGCCACCCGGTCCTCGCCCTCGTCAAGGGGTCGGCGGTCAACCAGGACGGCGCCAGCAACGGTCTGACCGCCCCGAACGGTCCCTCGCAGCAGCGCGTCATCCGCGCCGCGCTCGCCGACGCCGGCCTGGGCCCCGCCGACGTCGACGCCGTCGAGGCACACGGCACCGGCACCAGGCTGGGCGACCCGATCGAGGCGCAGGCCCTGATCGCGACGTACGGTCAACAGCGTGCGGGGGACGAGCCGCTGTGGCTCGGATCGGTGAAGTCCAACATCGGGCACACCCAGGCCGCGGCCGGGGTCGCCGGTGTCATCAAGTCGGTCCTGGCGATGCGGCACGGTGTGCTGCCGCGCACCCTGCACGTCGACGAGCCGACCCCGCACGTCGACTGGTCGGCGGGTGCCGTCGCGCTGCTGACCGAGCCGACGCCGTGGCCGGAGCGCGGACGGCCGCGCCGGGCCGGGGTGTCGTCGTTCGGCATCAGCGGCACCAACGCGCACGTCGTCCTCGAACAGCCGCCCGCAGAGGCCGATTCGGCCGCCGGTGACGCGCCGGTGCGGCCCGTCGCCGACCCGGTGCTCGTGCTGTCCGGCCACACCGAGCAGGCCCTGCGGTCCCGGGCCCGGCAGGTCCGGGAGCTCGCCGAGGCCCGCCCCGGGCTCGAACCGGCCGTGCTCGCCCGCTCGTCGGCCGTCGGGCCCGCCGACCCCGCGTACCGTGCCGCCGTCGTGGCGAGCGGCGGACGTGTCGACCTGCTGCGCGCCCTGACCGCCCTCGAGGACGGCGGGAGCCCGCCCGCGCTGCTGCGGGGCGAGCCGTCCGGCCCGGCGCCGCGCGTCGCGTTCCTCTTCACCGGCCAGGGCAGCCAGCGGCCCGGCATGGGCCGTGAACTGTACAAGTCGTACGAGGAGTTCGCCGCCGCCTACGACGAGGTGTGCGCCCAGCTCGACCCGCACCTGGGCCGGTCGCTGCGGGACCTCGTGTTCGGCGCGGACCCGCTGCTCGACGAGACGGCGTTCACGCAGCCCGCGCTCTTCGCCCACCAGGTCGCCCTGCTGCGGCTCGCGGCGAGCCGCGGGGTGCGCCCCGACGCGGTGCTCGGGCACTCCGTCGGCGCGGTGGCGGCGGCCCACGCGGCCGGTGTGCTGTCGCTGTCCGACGCCGCCCGCCTGGTGACGGCGCGCGGACGCCTGATGCAGCAACTCCCCTCCGGCGGCGCGATGGTGGCGCTGTCCGTCGCCGAGGAGGAGGCCGCGGCGCTGCTCGCCGGTGTCGAGGACCGGGCCTCGATCGCCGCGCTGAACGGCCCCCGCGCGACGGTGGTCTCGGGCGCGGCGGAGGCGGTCCTCGCGGTCGCCGAGCGGGCCAGGGCCCAGGGTGCGCGCACCCGGCGGCTCACCGTCAGCCACGCCTTCCACTCGCCGTTGATGGAGCCGATGCTGGAGGAGTTCCGGCAGGTCCTGGACGGCATCGCGTTCACCGCTCCGCGGCTGCCGTTCGTCTCCGACCTCACCGGCCGCCTCGCCGACGCCGACGAGCCGGTCTCCGCCGACCACTGGGTGCGGCACGTGCGGCACGCCGTGCGGTTCGCCGACGGGGTACGCGCCCTGCACGCCGAGGGGATCGGCGCGTACCTGGAGATCGGGCCGGACGCCGTCCTGACCACGATGGCCGAGGAGACGCTCGCCGAACTCGGCGCCGCCGCGCCGCTGGTGCCGCTGGCACGCCGCGACCGGCCCGAGGGCGCGTCGTTCGCGGCCGCGCTCGGCGCCCTGCACGTCGCGGGCGGCGACGTGGACTGGCGGGCCCACCACGGCGCGGGCGAGCGGACCGAACTGCCCACCTACCCGTTCCAGCGGGAGCGCTACTGGCTGGACGTGCCGGCCGGGCGCGGCCGCGATGTCGGCGCGGCCGGGCTCACCGGCGCGGGGCATCCGCTGCTGGGCGCGGCCGTGGAGCTGGCCGACGGCACGGGCACCGTGTACACGGGCCGGCTGTCCGCGCGCGGCCACTCCTGGCTGGCGGACCACACCGTGTCCGGCTCCGCGGTGCTGCCCGGTACCGCTCTGCTCGAACTCGCCCTGTACGCGGGTGCGAGGACCGCGGCCCCGGTGGTGCGGGAGCTGACGCTGCACACGCCGCTCGTCCTGCCGGAGGAGGGCGCGGTGCGCATCCAGGTCACCGTGGGCCGGGCCGACGACGCGGGCCTGCGCATCCTCACGGTGCACGCCCGCGAGGACACCGCGGAGGCCACGGACAGCGCCGAGGGAGGGTGGACCACGCACGCCTCCGGTGTGCTCGCGCCTGACGCCGCCCCGGTGCCGCCCGCGTCCTCGCGGCCGTGGCCACCCGCCGGCGCGACCGAGGTGCCGGTGGGCGACGCGTACGAGCGGCTGGCCGCGCTGGGGTACGCGTACGGTCCCGTGTTCCGCGGTCTGCGGGCCGCGTGGCAGGCCGCGGACGGTGGGCATCTCGCGGAGATCGCCCTGCCGGACCGGGCCGTCGACGGCTCCGCGGACGAGGCCGGCTTCACGGTCCATCCGGCGCTCCTCGACGCGGCGCTGCACCCCCTCGCGCTGGACGGCCCGGGCCCCGACGGGGGGCTGCGGGTGCCGTTCGCGTGGCACGGGGTGCGGCTGCACGGCACGGGCGCCACCGTCCTGCGGGTCCGTCTGACTCCGGTCGAGGGTGGTGGACAGGAGTCGGTGGCCGTGGAGTTGACCGACGAGACGGGTGCGCCGGTGCTGACGGCCGACGGCCTCGCGATCCGCGAGACGGACCCGGCACGGCTCGTGACCTCACGCACGGCGGCCCGGTCCCTGCACCGGGTGGAGTGGGCGCCGCTCACCACGGACGCGCGGGCGGACGCGCCGGAGGCATCGGAGACGTCGGATGCGTCTGCGTACGACGTGCTGCACGCGCCGGACGGCGCGGCGGGCGACCCGCACGCCGCCGTCGCCCATGTGCTGCCCGCCCTGCGCGCCCGGCTGGTCGACGCCGAGGCCACGGCGCCGCTGGTCGTCGTGACGACCGGGGCGACGGCGCCGCGCGACGGGGAACCGCTGGACGCGCTCGGGCACGCCGCGCTGTGGGGGCTCGTGCGCACCGCGCAGACCGAGCATCCGGGCCGGTTCGTCCTGGCCGACACCGACGGCAGCGAGGCGTCGCTGCGCGCGCTGCCCGCGGCCGTCGCGTCCGGGGAGCCGCAGGTCGCGCTCCGTGAGGGCCGGATCCTCGTGCCGCGTCTGGCCCGGGTGGCCGGGGCCTCGTCGCGGGTGCCGTCGCTCGACCCGGACGGCACGGTGCTGCTGACCGGCGCCACCGGCGCGCTCGGCGGCCTGGTCGCCGAGCACCTCGTCACCCGGCACGGCGTGCGGCACCTGCTCCTGACCAGCCGCCGCGGGCCCGCGGCACCGGGCGCCGGGCAGCTCGTCGAGCGGCTCACCGCGCTCGGCGCAGAGGCCCGCGTGGTCGCCTGCGACACCGCCGACCGGGCCGCGCTCGCCGCGCTGCTCGCGGACGTACCGGACACGCGTCCGCTCACCGGTGTGGTGCACGCCGCCGGTGTCACCCGCGACGCCACGCTCACCTCGCTCGACGACACGGCCGTACGCGAGGTCCTGCGGGCGAAGGCGGACGCCGCACGGCTGTTGCACGAGCTGACCGTCGACTCGGCGCCGGGGCTGCGCGCGTTCGTCCTGTTCTCTTCGGTAGCCGGGGTCATCGGCAACGCCGGACAGGCCAACTACGCCGCCGCCAACGCCTACTTGGACGCCCTCGCCCAGCACCGGCACGCGCGCGGTCTGCCCGCGGCGTCGCTCGCCTGGGGGCTGTGGCAGGCCGAGGACGGCATGGGCGGCGCCCTGTCCGCCGCCGACCTGGCCCGGATCGCCCGTACCGGCGTCGCCCCGCTGTCCGCGCCGGACGGGCTCGCCCTGTTCGACGCGGCCCTGGCCTCCGGTGTCCCCGCGACGGTGCCGGTCCGCCTGGACACCACGGCCCTGCGCGGGCTGGGCGACCCGGACCGGGTGCCGCCGCTGCTGCGCGCGCTGGTCCAGGTACCGGCCACGGCCGTGCGGGACGGGGCGCGGCGCGCCGACGCCCCCGCCGGCGCCTCGCCGTGGCTGCGCAAGCTGGCCGAGGCGAGCGACGCGGACCGGCCGCGCGTGGCGCTCGACCTCGTCCGGACCACGATCGCCGACGTCCTCCAGCATGCCCCGGACAAGACCGTGCCGGCCGACCGCGGCCTGCTGGACCTCGGCTTCGACTCGCTCACCGCCGTGGAACTGCGCAACCGGCTCGGCGCGGAGACCGGGCTGCGGCTGCCCACCACGGTGCTCTTCGACCACCCGACCGCGACCGCGCTCGCCGCGCATCTGCTGCACGAACTGTCCGACCGGCTGCCCGGGGCGGCCGCCGCCGCGCTGGAACACCTCGCCGGTCTGGAGGCGGCCGTCGGCGCCGACGGCCTCGACGCACCGGCCCGGGACCGGCTCGCGGCCCGCCTCGCCGCGGTCCTCGACCGGCTCGCCCCCGGCCTGCGCCCGGACCCGTCCGCCGGTGCGGCGGCCGACCGGCTGACGGACGCCACCGACGACGAGCTGTTCGACCTGATCGACGACCAGCTCGGCACCGGCTGACCGCCCCGCTCCCCCGCGAGCTCCGACTCACGCCCCCTCCAAGGAGAGTTGACCACCCATGTCGAACGAGGACCGGCTGCGCGACTATCTCAAGCGCGTGACGAACGACCTGATGCAGACCCGGCAGCGCCTGTCGGAGGTGGAGGCCGAGCGGCACGAGCCCATCGCGATCGTCGCCACGGCCTGCCGCTACCCGGGCGGGGTGCGCTCACCGGAGGACCTGTGGCGGGTCGTGGAGTCGGGCACCGACGCCGTCTCCGGGTTCCCCGACAACCGCGGCTGGGACCTGGCGGGCCTGTACGACCCCGATCCCGAGCGGACGGGCACGTCGTACGCGCGTGAGGGCGGGTTCCTGCACGACGCCGACCAGTTCGACCCGGCGTTCTTCGGGATCAGCCCGCGCGAGGCGGTCGCCATCGACCCGCAGCAGCGGCTGCTCCTGGAGACGGCGTGGGAGACGTTCGAGCGGGCCGGGATCGACCCGAGTTCGCTGCGCGGCTCGCGCACGGGCGTGTTCGCGGGCGTCATGTACGGGGACTACGGCGGCCGCATCCAGCGCGCTCCGGACGGCCTGGAGGGCTACATCGGCACGGGCAGCGCGGGCTCGGTCGCCTCGGGCCGGCTGTCGTACACGTTCGGCCTGGAGGGTCCGGCGGTCACGGTTGACACCGCGTGCTCGTCGTCGCTGGTCGCGCTGCATCTGGCGATCCAGTCGCTGCGGCAGGGCGAGTGCGATCTGGCGCTCGCGGGCGGGGCGACGGTGATCGCGTCGCCGGGTCTCTTCGTGGAGTTCAGCCGGCAGCGCGGCCTGTCGCCGGACGGCCGCTGCAAGGCGTTCGCGGCGGCCGCGGACGGCACCGGCTGGGGCGAGGGCACCGGCCTGCTCCTGGTCGAGCGGCTCTCCGACGCCCGCCGCCACGGCCATCCGGTGCTCGCGGTCGTACGGGGTTCGGCGGTCAACCAGGACGGTACGAGCGGCCAGCTGTCGGCGCCGAACGGTCCCTCGCAGCAGCGCGTGATCCGCGCCGCGCTCGCCGACGCGGGCCTGACCCCGGCCGACGTCGACGCGGTCGAGGCGCACGGCACCGGCACCAAACTGGGCGACCCCATCGAGGCACAAGCCCTGCTGGCCACCTACGGACAGGACCGCCCGGACGAACGGCCCCTGCTCCTCGGCTCGCTGAAGTCCAACATCGGGCACACGCAGGCCGCGGCCGGGGTCGGCGGCATCATCAAGGTGGTCGAGGCCATGCACCACGGCCACCTCCCCCGCACCCTGCACGTCGACGAACCGACTCCGCACGTCGACTGGACAGCGGGCGCCGTCCGCCTCCTCACCGAGGACCACACCTGGACCACCCCCGACGACCGCCCCCGCCGCGCCGCCGTCTCCTCCTTCGGCATCAGCGGCACCAACGCCCACGTCATCCTCGAACAGCCTGCGGACGAGGAGGAGTTGAGCGAATCACCGGTTAGGGCGGACGGCCCGGCGCCGTGGCTGCTGTCGGCCCGGTCCGAACCGGCCCTGCGGGCGCAGGCCGAGCGGCTGCGCGCCTACGTGGACGAGCACCCGGAGCTGCGTCCGGCGGACGTCGCCGGTGTGTTGGCGGAGGGGCGCGGTCAGCTGGAGCGGCGGGCCGTGGTCGTGGCTCGGGACCGGCGGGAGCTGACCGAGGCACTGGACTCCCTCGCCCGGGGTGTACCGGCGGGCAACGTGGTGGAGGGTGCCGTACGGGATCACGGCAGGACGGTGTTCGTGTTCCCCGGTCAGGGCTCGCAATGGGACGGCATGGCCCGCGACCTCCTCACCACCTCACCCGTCTTCGCCCACCACCTCACCC
>NZ_JBEYXZ010000067.1:0-9265 GCF_040645305.1 Streptomyces sp. NPDC046831
GGGGGGTCCGCCCCGGGTCCGCGGCTTTGGGGGGCGGGTGGCGGGGCCGCCCCGGTCCGCCGCGGGTGGGCCCCCCGGGCCCCCCCCCGCGGCACTAGGCGCGGGCTCCCAGCGCGGTCAGGGCCTCGTCGGTCAGGCGGTACACCGTCCACTCGTCCTGCGGGCGGGCGTCCAGGGCCTCGTAGAAGCCGATGGCGGGGCGGTTCCAGTTCAGGACCGACCACTCCAGGCGTTCGTAGCCGCGGTCCACGCAGATCCGGGCCAGCTCGGTCAGCAGCGCCTTGCCGTGCCCGCCGCCGCGCGCCTCGGGGCGGACGTACAGGTCCTCCAGGTAGACGCCGTGCACACCGCGCCAGGTCGAGAAGTTGAGGAACCACAGCGCGAAGCCCACGACCTCGCCGTCCGCGTCCTCGGCGACGTGTGCGAACGCCGCGGGGTGCTCGCCGAACAGCGCCCGCGCGAGCTGCTCCCGCGTCGCCCGCGCCTCGTCGGGCGCCTTCTCGTACTCGGCCAGCTCACGGATCAGTGTGTGGATCGCGGGGACGTCGTCGGGGGTCGCGGTGCGGATCATGGGCGCAGTGTCACACACGGCCCGCGGCGCGCCGACGGCCGCCCCCGTGCGGCCGTCGGCGCAGGCCTCCGGTATGTCCGGGCGGCCCGTGCGGCGCCCCGGCCTCGACGGATTCCGGGGCCGGGAGCCGGCGTGGCCGCGAAGAGGCGGCCGGTGCCGCGGAGGAGACGTCCTTCGAGCCGTCGGCCTGCGTCAGCGGCCACCCGCGGCGGCTCACCGACGCGACAGCCCGTCGCACACGGCGGCGTCCGCCCGGCGACACCGCCTCACGCGGGGCGGCGAACCTCTTGATCGCGACCGCCGCAGGCGATTCAATGCCCCTCACCCCCACAGGAGAACACCCGTCCTACCCACCGAAGGGGTTCTTCTTGACCGCCGTACGCGCCACCGCCGTCACCGCAGCGGCCTGCGCCGCCGTGCTCGCCACCGCGATGCCCTCCTCCGCGATCAACTCCTACAACGCCACGCCCGCACCCGAACGCACCGAGGTCGGCGCGCTCGTGGCGACATGGGACAACGACAGCGATCCGGCGACCCCGGACCGGGTCGACTGGGTCTGCTCCGGCACGATGATCGACGCGGACACGTTCCTGACCGCCGCGCACTGCACGACCGACTGGCCGGACGACGTGCGGTTCTACGTCTCGCTCGACCAGGACGTCCAGGCGGGGCTGGACGCCGCCGCGCAGAGGTACCCGGGTGATCCGGCGGCCCAGGCGAGCGCCGTCGCCGTCGAGGGCACCGCCCGCACCCACCCCGGCTATCCGGGTCCGTCCTCGGACACGCACGACATCGCGGTGATCGAACTGCCCGCCGCGAAGGTCGCCTCCCGCTGGTCCTTCAAGCCCGCCACGCTGCCGTCCGCGAACGAGCTGGGGGCGCTGGGGCCGCAGGGGCTGAACTCCACCGACTGGCTGGTGGCCGGCTACGGCACGCAGGAGGCGCTCAACGGACCGGGCGGACAGACCCATCCGGGCGGCGGCGTCCGCATGAAGGCGCCCCTGAGCTTCGACGCCCTCAACGACGCCTGGGTCCGCCTGGCCATGACCGCACCCCAGGGCAACGGCGGCGCCTGCTACGGCGATTCGGGCGGGCCGAACTTCGCCGTCCTGGGCGGAAAGCGGGTGCTGGTGGGCACGACCATCACCGGCGACAGCCCGTGCTACGCCACGAATGTCGCCTACCGCCTGGACACGCCCGGCGCGCGGGCGTTCCTGTCGCCGTTCGTGAAGCTGCCGTAGGAAGCGGCTGTCCCGCAGCGGCACTTGATCGCGTCCGCGGCCGGGTGAGCACTCCCCCGGGGCCGGGCCCGGTACCACTCCCGGGTCCGGCCACCCGCCGGGCCGTGCGCGCACGTTCGCCGAGTCCGGAGTGGGCGGCCCGCTCGGGACGGTCCGGGCGGCGGCGCGCGGCTCACGGGGGCTCACCACTGCCGGCGTCCGTGCCGGCGGCGGCCGGCCACAAAACTGCCGCCGCCGGCGCGCATCCGGGCGGGATGCCGGGCAGCGTTCGGAACTCATCATTCCGCCATCGCGGTGTCATGCACCTTCCAAATCGATGTCGTCCGGGGCCAGTCCAATGCAACCGGCAACCACCTCGACAGGGAGGCCCGGATGACACCCGCATCCCGCCCGTCAGACCCGACCCCGGAATTCCGCACGGCCGCACGCCACTTGGGCCGTCGCCGCTTCCTGACCGTCACCGGCGCGGCCGCCGCGCTCGCGTTCGCGGTGAACCTGCCCGCGTCCGGCACCGCCGCCGCCGCCGAACTCGACCCGGCCCGGCTCACCGAGGACCCCTTCACCCTCGGGGTGGCCTCCGGCGACCCGCTGCCCGGCTCGGTGCTGCTGTGGACGCGGCTCGCCCCCGCGCCGCACCAGGCCGACGGCGGACTGCCGGCCCGGCGCGTTCCCGTGCGCTGGGAGCTGGCCCGTGACGAGGGCTTCCGCCACGTGCTCCGGCGGGGCACCGCCGTCGCGCACCCCGAGTTCAACCACGCCGTGCACGTCGAGGTCGGCGGTCTGGGCGAGAACCGCGTCTACTACTACCGCTTCAGAGCCGGCAGCTGGATCAGCCGGACCGGCCGCACCCGCACCGCGCCCGGGCCGGGCAGCGCGGCCTCCGCGCTCTCCTTCGGCCTGGTCTCCTGCCAGCGCTACGACCAGGGCTACTACACCGCCTACCGGCACCTCGCCGAGGACGACGTCGACGTCGTCTTCCACCTCGGCGACTACCTCTACGAGTACGCCGTCAACTCGGCGGGCGGGGCGCGCGCGTACGCCGCGGGCACCGTGCCGGACGTGCACAACCACGAGACGGTGACCCTGCGGGACTACCGGCTGCGCTACGGGCTGTACAAGTCGGACCCGGACCTGGTGGCCGCGCACGCCGCGCATCCCTTCGTCGTCACCTGGGACGACCACGAGACGGAGAACAACTACGCCGACGACGTCTCGGAGAAGAACGACCCCACCGAGGAGTTCCTCCTGCGCCGGGCCGCCGCGTACCGGGCCTACTGGGAGAACATGCCCCTGCGCCGCCCCCAGCTGCCCGACGGGCCCGATCTGAGGCTCTACCGCCGCCTCCACTGGGGCAGGCTCGCGCAGTTCGACGTGCTGGACACCCGTCAGTACCGGTCCGACCAGGCCTACGGGGACGGCTGGCAGTACCCGGGCCCCGAGTCCGAGGACCCCTCACGCACCCTGACCGGCGCCACCCAGGAGCGCTGGCTCATCGACGGCTGGCGCCGCTCCCGCGCGGTGTGGAACGTGGTGCCCCAGCAAGTCACCTTCTCCCAGCGCCGGAACACCACCGCCGTGCCCTCCAAGGTCTCCATGGACTCCTGGGACGGCTACCCGGCCTCTCGCGAGCGGGTCCTGGCCGGGGCCGAGGCGGCCGGCGTCGACAACCTCATGGTGCTCACGGGCGACGTGCACGTGCACTACGCGTTCGACATCAAGCGCGACTTCGACGACCAGGACTCGCGCACCCTGGGCACGGAGATCGTCACCACGTCGGTCACCAGCGGCGGCAACGGCTCGGCGAAGCCGTCCGACTGGGGCGCCTACCGGGCCGCCAACCCGCACCTGCGGTTCTACGACGGCCGGCGCGGCTACGCGACGGTCGAACTCGGCCGGGAGCTGGCACGCGTGGACTACAAGACGGTGCCGCACGTCACCACCCCGGGTGCGCCGCTCACCACGGCCGCCTCCTTCGTCACCGAGGTGGGCGACCAGGGGCTGAAGCCGGCGTAACGGCGTCCGGCGCCCCGGCGCCGGCCGGTCCCCGCCCCGGTCCGGCCGGGACCGGGACCGGGGACGTGCGGGCGGTGCGGCAGGGCGGCAGGGCAGCGGACGAGTGCGGATGACGGCTGCGGAGACGAGGGGGCCGCGCGGGACAGGTGGTGCCTTCGTGACGGGCGGCGAACCCTATCAGACGCACAGTTAAATTACTGAACCGTAACCTACTTCCGGGTACCTTCGGTAACCGCAGGTCGTCTACGGTCTGGTCAGCCCACTTCCCCACGGCGTGAGGGAGTCCGGTGGGACGACCGCGCGCCCTCACGCCGCCGGTCCTCCATGCCCGGGTGGCTGCCGGCCGCCCGGGCACGGAGGCCGTCTTCCCTGCCGGCCGCATCCCAGGGGGTTCCCCATGCCCGCGCGCAGACGTCTGGTCGCCATAGCAGTCTCCGTCGTCGCCTGTCTCGGCAGCCAGGCCCTACCGGCCGCCGCGGCCACGGGCTCGGCCCCCGTGGTCTCCCGGGGCGTCACCATTCCCGCCTTCTACGACCCGCCCGAGACGCTGCCCGCCGCGGACGGCGCCGTGGTCCGCAGCGAACCGCTCCGGCTGGCCCTGAGCCTGCCCGGCATCGGCGGTCCGCTGCCGGGACGGGCCACACGGCTGATGTACAAGTCGACCGACGCGGGCGGGCAGCCGGTCGCCGTCACCGGCGCCTACATCGAGCCGAGGGCGGCCTGGCGGAGCGGCGGGGCCCGCCCGCTGGTCGTCGTCGCACCGGGCACGATGGGGCAGGGCGACCAGTGCGCCGCCTCCATGGGCCTGGAGCACCCGCTGGCGTTCAACGGGCAGACGGTGTCCGTCGGTTACGAGGACCTGTCGATCTACCGGCTGCTGGCCGAGGGCGCCGCTGTCGTGGTCACCGACTACGTCGGCCTGGGCGCCACCGACCGGCTGCACACCTACGTCAACCGGGTCGACGAGGCCCACGCCGTCCTCGACGCGGCCCGCGCCGCCCGCTCCCTGGAGGGAGCCTCGGTCACCCGCGCCTCGCGCGTCGGCCTGTTCGGCTACAGCCAGGGCGGCGGCGCCACCGCGGCCGCGGCAGAACTCCAGCCCTCCTACGCCCCCGACGTCCCCCTCGCGGGCACCTACTCCGGGGCGCCGCCCGCGAACCTGACCGACGTCACCGAAGCCATCGACGGCACCGAACTGGCGGGCGCCCTGGGCTGGTCCCTGAACGGCTTCCTCCAGTCCGAACCCGAGCTCGAACCCCTCGCCAACGCCCGTCTCAACGCCACCGGCAAGGCCGCCCTGGCGGACCTGTCGACGATGTGCGTCGGCGACTCCCTCTTCCGGTACGGCTTCGCGCGCAGCACGAGGTGGACGACGGACGGGAAGTCCATCGGCGACATCATCCGCTCCACGCCCGAACTCACGGCGTTCCTCGACAGCCAGCGCATCGGCAAGCTGAAGCCGGCCGGCCCCGTCCGGGTGGCCACCGGCACCAGCGACAACCTCGTCCCGCACGCGCAGTCCCGCCGGCTCGCGGTCGACTGGTGCCGCAAGGGCGCCGACGTCACCTACCGGCCCCTGCCCCTGCTCGACGTCGGCAGCCCCCTGATCAACCACTTCGGCCCCCTGCTGGCGGACCAGGGCAGCGCCGTCAACTGGCTGACCGACCGCCTCGCCGGCAAGCCCGCCACATCCAACTGCTGGACCATGCCCCTGCAGCCCTGAGGGATCGTCAGCCGGGCGTGGGGGCTGTCCTCCCCCGCGCCCGGCGTCACTGCGTCAGGCCGGCCGCGAGCACCGCGCCCAGCTCCCAGCACGCCTCCAGGTCGGCCTTGCCGGGTTCACCGGTGACGCGCACCGCCTCGGCCGCCCGGCGCCAGCCGAGGCCCGTCGTGACGGTCTCGATGCCGCGCACGGCCCCGGTCACGTCGTTGCCCCCGTGCACGTAGTACCCGAAGGGCCGGCCCCGCGTCTCGTCCAGGCAGGGGTAGTAGATCTGGTCGAAGAAGTGCTTGAGGGCCCCGGACATGTAGCCGAGGTTGGCCGGGGTGCCGAGCAGGTACCCGTCGGCGGCCAGCACGTCGGACGCCGACGCCGACAGCGCGGCCCGCCGTACGACCCGGACGCCCTCGATGTCCGGATCGGTCGCGCCGGAGACGACGGCCTCGAACATCGCCTGGCAGTTCGGCGAGGGCGTGTGATGCACGATCAGCAGAGTAGCCACATCCGAACCCTGCCCCGGCATCCCCTCCGGCGGCAACCGCGTGCGCGGGCCGGCCCGGCCGGACCGCCGGGAGCGGGTTCGCCGCCCGCCGGTGACGTGACGGCCGCTTCCGGGAACGCGTTCGGTCCAGAGCCGGTGGCGAGGGCGGCCCCGCCGTGGCGCGGGCAGCGCGGCGGGGGCCACGGTCACGCAGGCCCTGGGCCGTGTCGGCACAGTGCCGTCGTCCGCCCGGAGGGCGGGCCCCGCGGCGTCCGGTGCGTGCTCTCGGCGTGCCGGGCGGAGACCCTCGTACCGGATGTACTCGGGACTTCGCCCGGTGCGGCGAGCGGTGGGTACCCCCTGCTGGAGCGAAGCCGGGAGCTCGGGGCAGCGTGCCAGGCGTCGCGGGGCAGACGGGACTTCGCGGACACGGCCTAGGCTCGGGGAGCCGGCGCGGTGGTGCCGCCGGCCGCGCACGGCGGACGGGCTGCCGGCCGGGCGCCGCAGACGGAGGGAGACGGGTGAGCGAGCAGCAGGGCCGCGACTGGACGCGCATGACCCCGGGGGACTTCGACCGGGAGGAACCGCTGCGTCTGGCGGTGGGCACCGGGCCCACCGCGATACCGGCCGAACCGGACGAGTGCGGCACGGACCCGCTGTTCGGCGACGAGCCGCCCGCACCCCGCGTCCGCGGCCGGGCGAAGCGTCCGCCCACGCCGCTCCAGCAGGAGGCGCTGTTCTGACCGCGGGGCAGGTGCCCGGCGCGGCGGACGGCAGCACAGAAGCCCGGTCCGCGAGGTGGCCCGCGAGCCGGCGTCGCCCGGAGCGCTAGCTCCGGGACGCGTGGGCGAGGTCGGGGCGGAAGGGGCGCATCGCGTCCCCGCCGGGCTGGACGACGCTGTAGCTGCTCTCCGGGACCTCGTTCCAGGCTCCGGGGAGGTCGCCCAGCGGTTCGGACACGATCAGGCGGCTGTCGTCCGACAGCTCCCGCAGCAGGGCGGCGTCCGGATGGAGAGCGCGGAGGTCGCCGACCTCGGTGCTGTAGTACAGCGACCGCGAGGCGGCCACGGTGGAGTACCGGAAGGCCCACACGGACCGGCCGTCGGTCACCGCGACGGTCATCTGGAGCGGGTGCGCGATGTCGTGCGCGTGCCCCGTGCGCTCGACCAGGCCCGCCATGCGGGCCACGGCACCGGGCGGGTCCTCCGGCAGGCCGAAGGTGAGAGCGAGGAAGAACATCAGCTCCGAGTCGGTGGACCCCTCGATGTCGGGGTACAGGGCGGGGTCCACGGCCAGCGTGAGATCACGCCGCAGCTCACGGAAGCCGGCGATCGCCCCGTTGTGCATCCACATCCAGCGGCCGTAACGGAACGGGTGGCAGTTGGTCTGCTGCACCGCCGTCCCCGTCGAGGCCCTGATGTGGGCGAAGAACAGGCCCGAGCGCACGTGGTGGGCGACCTCCCGCAGATTGCGGTTGTTCCACGCCGGGTCGATCTCCCGCAGGACGGCGGGAGTGGACCGCTCCTGCGTGTACCAGCCGATCCCGAACCCGTCGCCGTTCGTCGTCTCGACGCCGAGGCGGGAGTGCAGGCTCTGGTCGATCAGGGAGTACTTCGGCTGGAACAGGACCCGGCTGAGAAGGATGGGTGATCCCGAGTAGGCGATCCAGCGGCACATGTGCGCCCCTCCGTTCCTCGTCCCCGAGCCGGCGTCCGGCCGCGGCCCCTTCCAGGACAGCCGTGCCGCCCGGCGGACGCATCACCCGTCACGGGTGAGCCCCGGCAGGACGGCGGCCGCCCCGGACCCGGTTGTGGCCCGGTGCCGCGGATGCCACGATGCCGGGCAGTGACCGTCGCGAGGGGAGGCAGCATCGTGGGTGGCGACGCGGATCAGCACCGGCCGGCCGCGGCGGTGTTCGACGCGCTGGGGGCACGGTACGAGGAGGCGTTCGCCGGTTCGGCGGCGCACGCGGCCTCGCTGGAGCGGCTGCTCGCCCGGCTCGCGCCCGGCAGCCGGGTGCTGGACGTCGGCAGCGGCACGGGCCGGCCCACGGCCGCGGCGCTGGCCGCCGCGGGCCACGACGTGCTGGGGGTCGACGTCTCCCCCGTGATGGTGGGCCTCGCCGCCCGCCGGGTGCCCGGGGCCTCCTTCCGCTGCGCCGACATCCGGGCGGTGCCGCTCGACGACGACTCGTTCGACGCGGTGTGCGCCTACTTCTCGCTGCTGCAGATGTCCCGTAAGGAGCAGTCCGGACTGGTGCGCCGCCTGGCCCGGGCGCTGCGGCCGGGCGGCGCCATGGTGCTCGCCACCGTGCCGCTGGACCTGGAGGACGCCGAGGGGGTCTTCATGGGGCAGCCCGTACGGGTGAGAAGCTTCTCCACCGGTGCCTTCACCGCCATGGTGGAGGAGGCGGGTCTGACGGTGCTGTCCGCGGACAGCCAGGTCTTCACTCCCGCGCACCCCGAGGCGATGCCGGAGCCCCAGCTCTTCCTGGACTGCGAGCGCCCGGCGGAGGTTCCCGTGCGGAGCTGACCGGGCGCGGTGGCCCGGTGCTGCCGGGGCCGCCCCGCTGCCCCGCCGGTAATCAGCGCGTCGACCGAGCAGTCGCCGTTCTCGCCGATGTCGTGCGCCCACGCCTGGGCGTCGCACTGGTTGGGCTCCGGTTTGGGGCCGAGCCGCGTGATGTGCCGTCCCACGTGGGCCAGGAGCGCGTCGATGCTGGTGAAGACGGTGATCGGGTTGGCGTATCCCTTGCGGCGCGGTACGCAGCAGTACGCGCAGGCCATGGCGCAGCCGTAGGAGGGGCCGGGGCGATCCGGAGCGGCCGTCGGGCCGGGTCGTCAGGGCTTCCGCTCGCCGAGCACCAGGGTGCCGGACGGGTGGACCCGGCCGCCGGGCGGCCTGCCGCCCGTGCCGTCGTGGGAGCCTCGCATCCTTGCTCCGCTCTGGTCCGTGGCTGTGCACCTCACGGGCCGGGCAGCCGTCCGAAATGTCTCGAGCGGTGTCCTTCCACACACTGTGAACGGCCCGGGCCGGCGGGGTGAGCCGCCGGCCCGGGCCGGTTCCGTTCGATGCGGCGGGACGCCGGCGCGCCTCCGGTGCGGCCCGCCGCGGGCGGGCGGCGCACGGGCGCGCGGTCCCGGATCAGCCGGTGGAGAGCATGCCCTCGCGCAGGTTCTTCAGCGTGCGCGACAGCAGACGCGACACGTGCATCTGCGACACCCCCAGACGCTCCCCGA
>NZ_JBEYXZ010000068.1:0-8666 GCF_040645305.1 Streptomyces sp. NPDC046831
GAGCTTCTCCGGCGCCTCCCGCTGGATGATCCTGCGCATGCGCAGCTGCGAGAAGCAGATGACCAGCCAGACGAACAGCGCGACCGCGCGGGAGGCCCCAGCCTCAGCCGACCTCGACGAGCAGGTCGCCGCCTTCCACCTGCTGGATGCGGTTGATGGCCAGCCTGGTCACCGTGCCGGACCTGGGGGCGGTGATCGCGGCCTCCATCTTCATCGCCTCGATGGTGGCCACGGTGGCGCCGGTCTCCACGTGGTCGCCCTCGGCGACCGCGAGCGTCACCACACCGGCGAACGGCGCCGCGACGTGTCCGGCCTTGGTCCGGTCCGCCTTCTCCGTCGCCGGCACCTCGGAGGCCGCGGCGGCGTCGCGTACCTGGATGGGGCGCAGTTGGCCGTTGAGCGTGGACATCACGGTGCGCATGCCGCGTTCGTCCGCCTCGCCGACGGCCTGGAGCTCGATGAGCAGCCGGACACCGGGTTCCAGGTCGACGGCGTACTCCTTGGCGGGCCGCAGCCCGTAGAAGAAGTCCTTGCTGTCCAGCACGCTGGTGTCGCCGTAGGCCTGGCGGTGCGTCTCGAAGTCGCGGGTCGGCCCGGGGAACAGCAGCCGGTTGAGCGTCGCGCGCCGGGACTTCTGCAGGCCCGTGCGGTCCTCGTCGGTCAGCTCCGCCACCGGCTTGGCCTGCGCGCGGCCCTGGAGTGCCTTGGTGCGGAACGGCTCGGGCCAGCCGCCGGGCGGTGTGCCCAGCTCGCCGCGCAGGAAGCCGATCACGGAGTCGGGGATGTCGAACCGGTCCGGCGTCGCCTCGAAGTCCTCCGGCGTCACCCCGGCGCCGACCAGGTGCAGGGCGAGGTCGCCGACCACCTTGGACGAGGGGGTGACCTTGACGAGACGGCCCAGGATGCGGTCGGCGGCCGCGTACATCGCCTCGATCTCCTCGAAGCGGTCGCCGAGGCCGAGGGCGACCGCCTGGGTGCGCAGGTTGGACAGCTGACCGCCAGGGATCTCGTGGTGGTACACGCGTCCGGTCGGCGAGGCGAGGCCCGCCTCGAACGGCGCGTAGATCTTGCGGACGCCCTCCCAGTACGGCTCCAGGTCGCCGACGGCCTGGAGGTCCAGACCGGTCGGCCGCTCGGAGTGGTCGGTGGCGGCGACGATCGCCGACAGGGACGGCTGCGAGGTGGTGCCCGCCATCGAGGCGACGGCGCCGTCCACCGCGTCCGCGCCGGCCTGGACGGCGGCGAGGTAGGTGGCGAGCTGGCCGCCCGCGGTGTCGTGGGTGTGCAGGTGCACCGGCAGGTCGAACTCGCGGCGCAGCGCCGACACCAGCGTCGCGGCGGCCGGGGCGCGCAGCAGGCCGGCCATGTCCTTGACGGCCAGGACGTGCGCGCCGGCGTCCACGATCTGCTCGGCCAGGCGCAGGTAGTAGTCGAGGGTGTACAGGCGCTCCGACGGGTCGGACAGGTCGGCGGTGTAGCACAGGGCGACCTCGGCGATCGCCGTCCCGGTCTCGCGCACGGCGTCGATGGCGGGGCGCATCTGGCCGACGTCGTTGAGCGCGTCGAAGATCCGGAAGATGTCGATGCCGGTGGCCGCGGCCTCCTGGACGAAGGCGTCGGTGACCTCCGTCGGGTAGGGGGTGTAGCCGACGGTGTTGCGGCCGCGCAGCAGCATCTGCAGGCAGATGTTGGGCACGGCCTCGCGCAGGGCCGCCAGGCGTTCCCAGGGGTCCTCGGCCAGGAAGCGCAGGGCCACGTCGTAGGTGGCGCCGCCCCAGCACTCCAGGGACAGCAGTTCGGGAAGCGTCCGCGCCACGACCGGGGCCACCGCGAGGAGGTCCTTGGTGCGCACCCGGGTGGCGAGCAGCGACTGGTGCGCGTCACGGAAGGTGGTGTCGGTGACGCCGAGGGTCCGCGACTCGCGCAGCCGCCGGGCGAAGCCCTCCGGGCCGAGCTGCACGAGCCGCTGCCGGGAACCGGCGGGCGGTTCGCCGGCGGGCAGCGGCGGCAGCTTGGTCACCGGGTCGATCAGCGCGGGGCGCTCGCCGTGGGGCTTGTTCACCGTGACGTCGGCGAGGTAGGTGAGCAGCTTGGTGCCGCGGTCGGCGGAGTGGCGGGCGGTGAGCAGGTGCGGCCGCTGTTCGATGAACGACGTGGTGACCCGCCCGGCCTGGAAGTCGGGGTCGTCCAGCACGGCCTGCAGGAAGGGGATGTTCGTGGCGACGCCGCGGATGCGGAATTCGGCCACGGCGCGCCGGGCCCGGCCGATCGCGGCCGTGAAGTCGCGGCCCCGGCAGGTGAGCTTGACGAGCATCGAGTCGAAGTGGGCGCTGATCTCCGTGCCCGCGTGCGTGGTTCCGCCGTCCAGACGGATGCCGGAGCCGCCCGGGGAGCGGTAGGCACTGATCCTGCCGGTGTCGGGGCGGAAGCCGTTGGCCGGGTCCTCGGTGGTGATGCGGCACTGCAGGGCGGCCCCGCGCAGGGTGACGGTGTCCTGGGAGAGCCCGAGATCCGCGAGGGTCTCGCCGGCGGCGATGCGCATCTGCGCCTGCACCAGGTCGACGTCGGTGACCTCCTCGGTGACCGTGTGCTCGACCTGGATGCGGGGGTTCATCTCGATGAACACGTGGTGGCCGTCGCGGTCGAGCAGGAATTCGACGGTGCCCGCGTTGCGGTAGCCGATCTCGCGGGCGAACCGCACCGCGTCGGCGCAGATCCGCTCCCGCAGCGCCGGATCGAGGTTCGGGGCCGGCGCCATCTCGATCACCTTCTGGTGGCGGCGCTGGAGGGAGCAGTCCCGCTCGAAGAGGTGGATGACGTCGCCCTGCCCGTCGGCGAGGATCTGCACCTCGATGTGGCGGGGGTCGACGACGGCCTTCTCCAGGAAGACGGTGGGGTCGCCGAACGCGGACGCCGCCTCGCGGGAGGCCGCCTCGATCGACTCGCGCAGCGTCGCCGGGTCCTCGACCCGCCGCATACCGCGTCCGCCGCCGCCCGCGACCGCCTTGACGAACACCGGGAAGCCGATGTCGTCGGCGGCACGGACCAGGGCGTCGACGTCAGTGGAGGGCGCCGAGGACCCGAGCACCGGCACACCGGCGGCCCGGGCGGCCGCCACCGCGCGGGCCTTGTTCCCGGTGAGCTCCAGCGTGCCCGCGTCCGGCCCGACGAACGTGATGCCCGCCTCCTCGCAGGCCCGGGCCAGCTCCGGGTTCTCGGACAGGAACCCGTACCCCGGGTAGACGGCGTCGGCTCCCGCCCGGCGCGCCGCGCGGACGATCTCCTCGACGGAGAGATAGGCCCGCACCGGGTGCCCCGGTTCGCCGATCTCGTAGGCCTCGTCGGCCTTCAGCCGGTGCAGCGAGTTGCGGTCCTCGTGCGGGAAGACGGCAACGGTCCGCGCACCCAGCTCATAGCCGGAGCGGAACGCGCGAATCGCGATCTCGCCACGGTTGGCGACCAGCACCTTGCGGAACATCCTGGATCCCTTCGGCCTGCCGATGACGAGGACCATGGTGTCCGCGACGCCTCCCCGACGCCATGTGAGCCGGGCCACTGACCCGGTGTGGTGCGGATTGTCCGGCGGCCCGCGCGGGGGCGGGCCCCCGGGAGCCGTGGCGCTCCGGCCCCGGCGGACCGAGCCGATGCCGTCGGGACGCGCGTCCGCCTCCCGGACCGCTCCCCCGGCGGGGCGCGTGACGGCCGCGGCCGGCGTCGTGTCACCGCCTGTCGCCGAACGCCCGCGGAATGGTCCGTGATCGGTAACGGACGGATCCCGCCGCGTCCTCCCTCCGTCCTGACGTGTGCGCAGATCACGGACACGGCGAGGAAAAGGGGCGGACATGACGAGGCGTGGCGGACGGGGATGGCACGGCCGGGTGCTCGCGGCGGCGCTCGGAGTGACGGCGGTGGCGGCCGCGGCGTCGGTGTGGACCGCGCAGGCCGACACCGTCGCCGGCCGGCACACCGGAGCGGGCGTCGAGCGCCCCTCGGCACCGGGCGGCGGACCGCAGCGCCCCGCGGGGGCACCGGTGCCGGCGGACATCGCGCACGCCTCGGACCACGGCCCCCGGGGCGTCAACATCACCATCGACGACGGACCCGACCCGGTCTGGACGCCGCAGGTACTGCGGGTGCTGCGGGAGAACGGGGTGAAGGCCACGTTCTGCATGGTGGGCACCCAGGCACAGGCGCACCCGGACCTGGTCAGGGCGGTCGTGGCGGCCGGGCACCGGCTGTGCGACCACACCGTGTCCCACGACACCACCATGGACACCCGGTCCGAGGCCTACCAGTCCCAGCAGATCCTGGACGCCGAACGCATGATCACTGAGGCGTCGGGAGGGGTCAGGCCGCTGTACTACCGGGCCCCGGGCGGTGCCTTCACCCCGTACAGCCGCCGCCTCGCCGCGGCCCGGGGCATGCGGCCGCTGGGCTGGAACGTCGACTCCAAGGACTTCGAACGGCCCGGCACCCAGGCCATGGTCGCCACCGTCGAGAACGAGATCTCCAACGGCCCGACCGTCCTCTTCCACGACGCGGGCGGGGACCGCTCCCAGACGGTGGCCGCGCTGCGGGAGGTGCTGCCGTGGCTGAAGGAGCAGGGCTACTCGTTCGGTTTCCCGGTGCGGTGAGCCCGTGGCGGCGGCGGCGGTCCGGGACGGCTGGCCCGCCTGCTGCGTGGGGGGGGCGTGGTCCGGTCGGCGCCGGCCCGTGCGCGGGCGGGCCGTCGCCGACTCCGCGCGGCGCGCCGGGCCTTCCCGCCCGCGCGCTTCCGCGGCCCCCTCCCGCCGCGCAGGGGCGACGCGGCGCGGCTGGTCACGAAGCCGGCGAGCGCCGTCGGCGGCCTGCCCCGCCCGGTCGTGGTCACAGATGGGAGAGCCCGAAGGAGACCAGGAAGCCGCAGGCGATGATCAGTCCGAGTGCCAGGCGGGTCTCCTCGAAGGCCTCCGGGATCATGGTGTCCGCGACCATGGCCAGGATGGCGCCCGCCGCGACGGCCGTCACCGCGGCCACCACGGCCGCGGACAGGCCGCCGAGCACGGCGTACCCGAGCAGCGCGGAAAGCGCGCTGGCCGCGGCGATGGACCCCCACACCCCGAAGACGTAGCGCGACCCGCGTCCCGCCGCGCGCATGCCCGCCGAACTGGACAGCCCCTCGGGCACGTTGCTGATGAACACGGCCGCCACCGTCACCAGGCTGACCGCGCCGCCGTCGAGCAGGCTCACGCCGATGGCCGCCGACTCCGGGACGCCGTCCAGCAGCGCGCCGAGCGCCAGGGCACTGCCCGAGCCCGCCTGCTGCTCCTCGGACGGCTGCTGCTCCCGGTGGCCGGACCGCTTGCGGTGCCGGGCGCCGCGGCGGGCCAGCCACACGTTGCCGCCCGTGTAGGCCGCCGCCCCGAGGAGCGTGCCGACCGCCGTCGGCACCAGGCCCGCCTCCTTGTGGGCTTCGTCGAGCAGTTCGAAGGAGACGGCGGCCAGCAGCACGCCGGCGCCGAAGGCCATCACGTACGCGATGACGCGTTGCGGCACCCGCACCAGATAGCCGAGCGCCGCCCCCAGCAGGAGGGCCGATCCGGCGAGCAGGCCCCACCCACCGGCGACCAGAGCATCCGTCATGTTCCGTGGGTACCCCGTGAGCCGTCTTCCATGATCCCGCGCGGCCGATCAGCCGTGGCCCTTCCCTGCTGTCCGGCCCTGCGCCTTGCCGGATGCGCCGGCCGGCCAGGTCCTGTCCGACCCTGCGCGTCGTCGCCCGAAGGGCGGCCGCGCGGCGTCAGGTGCGTGCTCCCGGCGTGCCGGCCCCAGGCCCTCGTACTGGACGTACTCGGGTCCGGGGCCGGTGCGGCGAGCGGGGGTACCCCCTGCCCGAGCCAAGCCGAGAGCCTGGGGGAGCGTGCAGGGCCTCGCGCGGCAGACGCGCAGGGTCGGACAGGGCCTAGCGCGCGCGGCCGGGCCCGGCGTGGGCGGGAGCGCCCTCGGCCGCCTTCTTGTCGAGGCCCGGGACGTCGTGCCGGGAGGCGCCGCCCTCCTTCTCGCCGGAGGACGTCCGGTGTGTGGCGGCCCGGGCTGCGGCCTCGGTCACGTCGGTGCCGCCGGCCGAGGCGGTGCCGCCGGCCGGGGATGTGCCGCCGGCCGGCGCTTCGGTGGCGGTGGAGCGGGACGGTCCGGACGCCGGACGGGACGCGGGCCCGGGCGTGTTCGGGTGGGCAGCGGCTGTCCCGGGGGACGCCTCGGGAGAGGCGGAGTCGGAGGGGGGCTGGGCCATTTCCGAGGTGGGCGAGCCGGATCCCGCCCGTTCGTCACTGTGCGCGCCGGTGCCCGGAGTCATGGCGAGGGTCGCTCCCAGAGCCGCCGAGAGCGCGGTGAGGGCGGTGCCGACGGCGAGGCGGCGCGTGTGCTTCGTCCGGCCGGTGTGCCGGGCCCTGCTGCGCGTCTCGGCGTCCGCCCGCGCGGAGAGGGTGACGGGAGACAGCGAGGACAGGGGGGCGTCCGCTATGGCGTGAAGCGGTGCGGCGCACAGGGCGGACAGCGTCCGGGCGCAACTCGCGGCGTCGGGCCGCTCCGTCTCGTCCTGAGCCGTCATGGCGCGCAGCAGGCGGGCCAGTTCGGGCGGCAGCGAGTCGGGGACGACGGGGGGCCGGTGCATGCGTGCCACGGCCGCCTCCAGCGGGGTTCCCTCGTACTCCAGGCATCCCTTCAGGCATTCGAGCAGGACCAGACCGAGCGCGTAGACGTCGACGGCCGGCCGGACCTCCCGGCCCATGACCTGTTCCGGCGCCAGGTAGGCGGCGGTTCCGATGAGGACGTCGGAGGCGGTGTGGTGGGTGGCGTTCACCAGCCGGGCGATGCCGAAGTCCGCGAGGTGGGGAACGCCGGACGCGTCCAGCAGGACGTTCGACGGCTTGATGTCGCGGTGCACGATGCCGGCCTCGTGCACGTGGGCCAGCGCCCGCGCGAGGGCGGCGCCGAGCTCGGCGACGCGCCGGGGGGACAGCGGACCGGCCGCGAGACACTCGCGCAACGTCTGCCCCGTGACCAGCTCCATGACGAGGTAGGCGCGTCCCTGGTGCCGGCCGGCGTCGTAGACGGTCACCAGCCCGGGGTGCTGCAGGCGGGCGAGAAGGACGGCCTCCTCGGCGAACCGCCGTTCCATGTCCGGGTCGGCGCCCGCCCGGAAGACCTTCACGGCGACCTGCCGTCCCAGGCGGACGTCGACGCCCTCGTAGACGTCGGCGGCGCCGCCACGGCCGATACCGGCGCCCAGCTGGTACCGGCCACCCACAGTCTCGGCGGACACCCGCTGCGTCGGCGGGAAGGCTGTTCGGGGGCCGTTCATTCGTCTCTCCGTTACTGTCACCGCGAGCAAAGCCGACAATCGACGCTGTGTGGCGCGGGTACCCGCTCCTGCGGCAGGCACCCGGGCCGTTTCGGTGGTCGCGGTCGATCACGGCGCCGGGGGCCGGTGTTTCACTCGCCCGGTGGGGCCGGCCGGGGCCCTCCGGTGACGGCGCGTCGCCCCGGAGCCGAGCCCTCCGGCCGGCCGGAGACGCGCTCGGGCCACCGGGTCGGCCGGCGGAGGGCGACCCGGTGGCCCGAGTACGGAGTGCGGTGCTTCGCTGGGAGGACTCAGCAGTTGATGTACATCATCTGCAGCCGCTCGAACGACTTGCCGCGGGGCGCTTGCAGCCGCACCGGTGAGGAGTCGCCCTTCGGGCCCGCCCAGTCGCTGTCGACGTGGCCGCCGCCGCGGAGCCCGCCGCGCACGAAGGGGCAGCGGCCGTCGGAGTTGGTGTCGTGGACCGTCCCGACAACCTTCGTGTTGTAGTTGCACCACTTGCCGTTGGCGAAGCCCTGGCGGCTGGAGATGGACCAGTTGTTGGTGCAGGAGTCCGCCGCCGGCGCACCGGGTGCGGCCGTCGCCGCCGGAGCGAGGGCGACGGTGCCGCCCAGCAGGGCGGTCGTGGCCAGGGCCAGGGCAAGGCGCTTGCGTGTACTCATGGATCCGATTCCCCTCGTCGGATGCGGCGCCGGTGGTCGGCCGGCGCCGGCACGATCCCGGACCGTGCGGGACGCCCGACAGCACGCGCGTCCCGCGCCCTGTCGAAACTAGGGCCGTGGCGTGCATGGGGCACGCGGTTTCCGGTCGCGTTACCCGAAAGGCTGAAAGGCGGTTGGCCGGGCGCCGCCACGCCGTCCGCGCCGCCCGGTCGGCGACTCCGGCACCGCGGCCGGTGCGCCACCGCCCCCTTCGGGGAGTTGGACGGCGGAGAGCAGGCCCGGCCCGGTACCGCCTGCCGCAGGACCCTGATCGCCCCTACCGCGTCGGCGGAACTTTCGTAGCCGGCCGCGGCGAGGCGTTCGGGGCCGTGCCCGACGCCGACTCCCGCGCCGGGCAGCGGACGTGAGCGGCCGCTGGGCCGGCCGCCGCGGCCCGGCCCGGCGCACAGGGGGCGGGCGCCGGTCCGGGCCGCTGTCCGGTGGTCCCTGGATTGCGGGGTGGGCATCGACCGGCTCGCGCAAGCACGTGCTGGTGCCGCGGCAGGCAACGTTCGCCCGGCGACGGGGCCAAGACGGGCAAGGCGCCCCGGCCCGAGTACGCCGAGGGTGCGCTGTTCCAGATGAAGTTCTACGCGCTGGTGGTCTGGCGGCTGAAGGGGATC
>NZ_JBEYXZ010000069.1:0-6502 GCF_040645305.1 Streptomyces sp. NPDC046831
ATCGACCAGCCCGATCAGACCGTGCAGGGTCAGGATCAGACGGAGGGTGCGGCGGCTGACGGTGACCGCGCGCGGGTCGTTCGGGATGTACAGGCAGTACTCCCAGGGTGCGTCTTCGGGCATGGGCATGCGTGACTCCTGCCGGGGAGAGAGGAATGGGGGAGGACGCCGGGGGGCGTGCGGTGGCATTGCCGCACCCGTCGAGGCAGGACGGAGCGGTGCGCTTCCGGGGGACCCCCGGCGTGTCGCAGTGTGTGCGTCGCGTCACCGACAGTAGGGCCAAAATTTGTGCCGCTGCAAGTCGCTCTCGTATTCTGCCGTCCGATCGAAGCGTCACTCCGCGGCAGTTGGAAGCAGGGAAAGACACCATGGCGCGCAGGCAGGAACCCACCGCCCGCCAGGAGCGCCTGGGTGCGGAACTACGCAAACTCCGTGAGGCCGCAGGCCTCAAAGCGCGTGAGGCAGCGGCACTGCTCGGTACCGACTCGGCCCAGATGAGTCAGATGGAGTCGGGGTACGCCGGCGTGAGCGGAGAACGAGTACGGCGCCTCGCCTCTCACTACTCCTGCACGGACCAGGAGTTGGTCAACGCGCTCGTGGCGATGGCGACCGATCGCACGCGTGGCTGGTGGGAGGAGTATCGCGGCCTCCTGCCCAACTCCTTCCTCGACCTCTCAGAGCTGGAGCACCACGCCGGCTACCGCTGGGACGTGGACTTCCTGCACGTTCCGGGCCTGCTCCAGACAGAGGCCTACGCGCGGGCCTTGTTCGCCAGCCGTGTACCGCAACTTCCGCCGCAGGAATTGGAGTTGCGCGTCCGCCACCGAATGCAGCGCCGCACCATCATCGAGAACGCGCCACTCGTGCCGTACGTGGCAGTGGTGCACGAGGCAGCGCTGCGCATGAGGGTCGGCGGGCGTGCCACCTCGCGGGGGCAGCTCGCCCGCCTTCTGGAACTCTCCGAGGCGGACCACATCACGGTGCGCGTCGTCCCCTTCGATCTGGAGAGCTTCTCCGACATCGGAAGCGCCATGGTGTACGCGGGTGGCGCAGTCCCGAAGTTCGACACGGTCGTCCGGGACGGCCCGCACGGCACGGTGTTCATCGACTCCGAGGCACAACTCATCGTCTTCCGAACACTCTTCCGTAGAGTTGAGGCTGTGTCACTCGACCCGAAGCGGACGCGTGACTTCATCCACAGGCTCGCGAAGGAAGTGTGAGGCAGACCGTGACCAGTCGTGACAACTGGCGGAAGTCGTCGTACTCCGGCGGCGGCGACGGCAACGCCTGTGTGGAGATCTCGGAACGCCGTCACCACGTCGCCGTCCGCGACTCGAAGGCCCCGGCCGGGGCGGTCCTCCGCTTCCCGGCCGGGGCCTTCACCGCCTTCGTGGCCGCTCTGAAGGGCGACGGCGGGGACTACTCCACCGTCACCGACTTGGCGAGGTTGCGCGGCTGATCCACCTCGTTGCCGCGCGCCGTCGCCAGCTCGCAGGCGAAGACCTGCAGCGGCACCGTCGCGACCAGCGGCTGGAGCAGGGTCGGGGTGACGGGGATGCGGATGAGGTGGTCGGCGTACGGCACGACCGCCTCGTCACCCTCCTCCGCGATCACGATCGTGCGGGCGCCCCGGGCGCGGATCTCCTGGATGTTGGACACGATCTTGTCGTGCAGCAGGGACCGGCCACGCGGCGAGGGCACCACCACGACCACCGGCAGGTCCTCCTCGATCAGGGCGATCGGCCCGTGCTTCAGCTCGCCCGCCGCGAAGCCCTCGGCGTGCATGTAGGCCAGCTCCTTGAGCTTGAGGGCACCTTCCAGGGCGACCGGGTAGCCGACGTGGCGGCCCAGGAACAGCACGGTGTTCTTGTCGGACAGGGAGCGGGCCAGTTCGCGCACCGGCTCCATCGTCTCCAGGACCTGCTCGACCTCGCCGGAGATCTGCGACAGGTCGCGGATGACGTCCTGGATCTCGTCGCCCCACTTCGTGCCGCGGACCTGGCCGAGGTAGAGCGCGACCAGGTAGCAGGCCACCAGCTGGGTGAGGAACGCCTTGGTGGAGGCGACGGCGACCTCGGGGCCGGCGTGGGTGTAGAGGACGGCGTCCGACTCGCGCGGGATGGTCGAGCCGTTGGTGTTGCAGATGGCGAGCACCTTGGCGCCCTGCTCCCGGGCGTGCCGCAGCGCCATCAGCGTGTCCATGGTCTCGCCGGACTGCGAGATGGCGATGACCAGGGTCTGCTGGTCGAGGATGGGGTCGCGGTAGCGGAACTCGCTGGCCAGCTCGACCTCGCAGGGGATGCGGGTCCAGTGCTCGATGGCGTACTTGGCGATCATCCCGGCGTGGAAGGCCGTGCCGCAGGCGACGATGACGACCTTGTCCATCTCGCGCAGCTCGGAGGCGGAGATGCGGACCTCGTCGAGCGTGAGGTTGCCGGCCGCGTCGATCCGGCCGAGCAGCGTGTCGGCGACGGCCTTGGGCTGCTCGGCGATCTCCTTGAGCATGAAGTAGTCGTAGCCGCCCTTCTCGGCGGCCGCCGCGTCCCAGTCGACGTTGTACGACCGGACCTCGGCGGGGCTGCCGTCGAAGCCGGTGACCGTGACGCCGTCGCGGCGCAGTTCGACCACCTGGTCCTGGCCCAGCTCGATCGCGGAGCGGGTGTGGGCGATGAAGGCGGCGACGTCGGAGGCGAGGAATGCCTCCCCCTCGCCGACCCCGACGACCAGCGGCGAGTTGCGGCGGGCGCCCACGACCACGTCCGGCGCGTCGGCGTGCACGGCGACCAGCGTGAACGCGCCCTCCAGGCGGCGGCACACCAGCCGCATCGCCTCGGCGAGGTCGGCGCAGGAGGAGAACTCCTCGGCGAGCAGATGGGCGACGACCTCGGTGTCCGTCTCCGAGGACAGCTCGTGGCCGCGCTCCGCCAGCTCCGCCCGGAGCGCCGCGAAGTTCTCGATGATGCCGTTGTGGACGACGGCGACGCGGCCGGCGTTGTCGAGGTGCGGGTGCGCGTTGGCGTCCGTGGGACCGCCGTGGGTGGCCCACCGGGTGTGGCCGATGCCGGTGGTGCCGGTCGGCAGCGGCCGGTCGACGAGCTCCTTCTCCAGGTTGACGAGCTTGCCCGCCCTCTTCGCGGCGGCGAGACCGCCGTCCGCGAGCACGGCGACACCCGCCGAGTCGTAGCCCCGGTACTCCAGGCGCTTGAGCCCGGCCATCACGACATCGAGCGCCGACTGCGCCCCCACGTATCCCACGATTCCGCACATGGGCGGCAGCCTACGGCCCGGCGGGCGTCCGAAAGGGCCGCCGCGTGCCCGAAATCAGAAATTCCCACCGGGGCACGACGGCCCCGGTGGGTACCGGATCACTTCAGCTTGGCGAGCTGGGCGTCGAGGATCTCCGTCGGGAAGTCGTAGTCCTGGCCGGCGGAGGCCGCGCCGATGTTGAGCGCGGGGAAGTAGGCGAGGGTGGCGCCCACGCGGACGACGACCGCCTTCACCGGCATCGTGTCCCCGTCGACGTCAACGGCCGAGGTCACGGCCAGCGCCTCGTCGCCGCCCTGCGGCGCGTCGGTCTTCGCGACCTTCGTGACGTCGGTGCTGTCACCGGGCGAGGTGAAGGTGAAGCCGCCGGCGCACGACGTGACGGCCGCGTTCAGCTCCTTCATCGCCTGCTCCGCGCCGCCGTCCTCGTAGGAGGCCAGGGTCACCAGGACCTGCGTGGCGTCCAGGCCGGCGAGGAACTGCTCCTCCGCGGTGGCGTCCGCGGCGGGCTTCTTCGGGTCGCCCTTCCACTCCCGCTGCACGGTGGCCGCCGGCTTGCCGACGTAGGAACCGACCTGGAGCTGGGCGAGGGGCACGCAGTCCTGCTTCTGCGCGGCCACCTTGTCCTGCGCGACGAGCTCCGCCGCCGGAACCTTCTCGACGACCTTGCCGGTCTTGACGTCCGCCTGCGTGAGCGCCGCCTTCTCCAGCTCGGCGGCGGTCAGCGCCTTGGCGGCGGCCGGCGCGGCGGATTCGGTCTTCGCCGCCCGGGGGGAGGCCTGGGCGTCGCCGCCCTTGTCCTCGCCGTCGCCGGAGCCGCCGCAGGCGGTGGCGAGCAGGGCCAGAGCGGCGGCGGAGGCGGCGAGGGCGGTGCGGCGCAGGGCGAGGGTTCTCAAGGGGCACTCTTTCTTGTCAGTGCGCGCGGGTCTCCCCGCGCTCTGCCCGCACTTTAGACACGGCGGGCCCATAGTTGATCAAGCACGTACCACCCGGTATCCGACCGTGACGCCGACGTGATCTCGCGGTGGCGCCGGCGCTCGCCGGGGCCCGTCACGTGACGGACCCCACCCCGCGCCCTGTTCGAACTCCGTTAACAATGGACTGTGATCTCTCCGGTCCCCTCGATCCCCCGGAGCGCCCACCGGTCCCGGCCGGAGGCGACTCCCTACGTCGATCTCACCCGCGCCGAGTGGAGCGCGCTGCGCGACAAGACGCCGCTGCCCCTCACCGCCGCGGAGGTCGAGCGGCTGCGCGGCCTCGGTGACGTCATCGACCTCGACGAGGTGCGGGACATCTACCTGCCGCTGTCCCGGCTGCTCAACCTCTACGTCGGCGCCACGGACGGCCTGCGCGGCGCCCTGAACACCTTCCTCGGCGAGCAGGGCTCCCAGTCCGGCACGCCGTTCGTCATCGGGGTCGCCGGCTCCGTCGCCGTCGGCAAGTCGACCGTCGCCCGGCTGCTCCAGGCCCTGCTGTCCCGCTGGCCCGAGCACCCGCGGGTGGAGCTGGTGACGACCGACGGCTTCCTGCTGCCCACCCGGGAACTGGAGGCCCGCGGCCTGATGTCGCGGAAGGGGTTCCCCGAGTCGTACGACCGCCGGGCCCTGACCCGCTTCGTCGCCGACATCAAGGCCGGCAAGGCCGAGGTCACGGCCCCCGTCTACTCCCACCTGATCTACGACATCGTCCCCGGCGAGAAGCTCAGCGTGCGCCGCCCCGACATCCTCGTCGTCGAGGGCCTGAACGTGCTCCAGCCCGCCCAGCCCGGCAAGGACGGCCGCACCCGGGTGGGCCTCGCCGACTACTTCGACTTCAGCGTGTACGTCGACGCCCGCGCCGAGGACATCGAGCACTGGTACCTGGACCGGTTCCGCAAGCTGCGCGCCACCGCCTTCCAGGACCCGTCCTCGTACTTCCGCAGGTACACCCAGGTGTCCGAGGACGAGGCCCTCGACTACGCCCGCACCATGTGGCGCACGATCAACAAGCCCAACCTGGTCGAGAACATCGCCCCCACCCGCGGCCGTGCCACGCTGGTGCTGCGCAAGGGCCCCGACCACAAGGTCCAGCGGCTGAGCCTGCGCAAGCTGTAGGGCGCCTGCCGCGCCGCGTGGCCGATGGACTTGGATGGGCCCATGCTGCATCTGCGCCTGATCACCCCCGCCGACCGGACCGACGACGTGGTCCGCCTGATCGACGAGACGGTCGGCACCACGCACCTCGTCGTGCTGCCGGGCGCCGCGCGCAGTCCGGCCGGGGACGTGGTGCTGTGCGACGTCGCCCGCGAGGCCGGCGACGAGCTGCTCAGCCGGCTGCAGGAGCTGGGCATCGACCGCACCGGTGCCATCGCGGTCGAGAACGTCGACCTGACCCTGTCCGAGCGGGCCGAGAAGGCCGAGGAGGAGGCTCCCGGCGAGCCGGCGGACGCGGTGCTGTGGGAGCACCTGACCGAGGCGACGCACGAGGAGTCCACGCTCTCCGTCACCTACCTGGCGTTCATCACCCTGGCGACCATGATCGCGGCCTGCGGCGTGGTGCTCGACAACGCGATCCTGATCGTCGGCGCGATGGCGGTGGGACCGGAGTTCGGGCCACTGGCCGGGATCGCCACGGCCCTGGTGCAGCGCGCCCCGCGGCTGGCGCTGCGCTCGCTGACCGCGCTGGTGGCGGGATTCGCCGTGGCGATGGCCGTGACGGTCGGCTTCAGCCTCTTCATGGACGCGGCCGGCCTGTTCACCGAGGCGAAGTTGCGGGGCGAGCGGCCCAACACCGGGTTCGTGTACGCCCCCGACTGGTTCTCCTTCGTGGTGGCGCTGCTCGCCGGAGCCGCCGGCACGCTCTCCCTGACGTCGGCCAAGTCCGGCGCCCTGGTCGGCGTCGCCATCTCCGTGACCACCGTCCCGGCCGCCGCGAACGCGGCCGTCGCGCTGAGCTACGGCGACTCCGTCCAGACCTGGAGGTCCACCGAGCAGCTGCTGCTGAACCTGCTCGGCATCGTCGTCGCCGGGATACTGACCCTGCTGGCCCAGAAGTGGTTCTGGCGGGGGCAGCGCCGCCGCCGCGCCCGGACGTGAGCGACGCGGCCCCGGGAGGGGGCCGCGCACCCGGCGCCGGGGTCGGGCGCCGGCGGACGGGTTCTAGCCAGGTCCTGTCTGACCATGCGCGTCGTCGCCCGAAGGGCGGCCGCGCGGCGTCAGGTGCGTGCTCTCGGCGTGCCGGCCCCAGGCCCTCGTACGGG
>NZ_JBEYXZ010000070.1:0-4475 GCF_040645305.1 Streptomyces sp. NPDC046831
CCACCCACAACACCACCACAGTCCTCGAAATCGGACCCGACGCCGCCCTCACCCCCCACACCCCCGACGCCATACCCGTACTCCGCCGGGGGCAGCCGGAGGTTCGCGCGCTGGCGTTCGCGCTCGCCGGCGCGTTCGCCCTGCCGCGTCGCCCGGGCCGTACGGTGCCGGACGGTCTGCCCACGTACGCGTTCCAGCGGCAGCGTCTCTGGCTCGTGCCGGCCGTGCCGGTGGCGGGTGCGCAGGGGCTGGGACTCGACGCGTCGGGGCATCCGCTGCTGGGGGCCGCGGTCGAACGTGCCCAGGACGGCGGGCTGTTGCTCACCGGGCGGTTGGCGCGCGGCACGCAGCCGTGGCTGGGCGACCACACGATTCTCGGGTCGGTCCTGGTGCCCGGCACGGCGTTCGTGGAGTTCGCGTTGGTGGCCGGGGAGCGGTCGGGCGCTGCGCGCGTGGAGGAACTGACGCTGGAGAAGCCCCTGTCGCTGCCGGCCGGGGGTTCCGTCCAGGTGCAGGTGTCGGTGTCGGGTGCCGATGCGGACGGGCGGCGGACGCTCGGTGTCCATGCGCGGGCCGAGGGCGGCGAGTGGACGCGGCACGCGTCGGGCACGCTCGCCCCATCGGCGCCGCCGGGGGCGGACGCGCGGATGGCATGGCCGCCGGCCGGTGCCGAGGCGGTCGACGTCGAGGCGCTGTACGCGTCGTTGGACGCGTCGGGCTACGCCTACGGCCCGGCGTTCCGAGGGGTGCGGGCGGCCTGGCGGCGCGGGGCGGACGAGCTGTTCGCCGAGCTCGCGCTGGCCGGGGCCCGGGAGGCGGCGGGCTATCTGCTGCACCCGGCGCTGCTGGACGCGGCCCTGCACCCGCTGGTCGCCCGTGCCGCCGAGGAGGGCGGGGCCGAGGGGCTGCCGCTGCCGTTCGCGTGGGCGGGGGTGGAACTGTCGGCGACGGGGGCGGACACGTTGCGGGTCTGCTGGTCGGGCGGTGCGCTCACGGCGGTCGACACTCAGGGGCTGCCCGTCCTGAGCGTGGACGCGCTGACGCTGCTGCCCGCACGGCCCGAGCAGGTGTCGGGTGCCGCGCGAGTACGTGATCTGCACCGGATCGCGTGGGCGCCTGTGCCGGTGTCCGGGGCGTCGGCGGACGGCGACGTCACCACCGTAGAACTGGTCGAGGGGCTGGATGAGGGCCTGGACGAGTTGCCGGAGCGGGTGCCGTCCGTGGTCGCCGTGCCGGTTCCGGCGGGCCGGGGCGCCGCCGCGGTCGCGCTGCGCCTGGTGCGGGCCTGGCTCGCGGAGGAGCGGTGCGCGGACGCGCGGCTGCTGCTGCTGACGCGGGGCGCGGTCGCGGCCGTCGACGGCGACACGGTCGACGATCCGTGGGCGGGGGCCGTGTGGGGTCTCGTCCGGTCGGCGCAGGCCGAGCATCCGGACCGGTTCGCCGTCGCCGACATCGACGTCGATGCGCACGAGGCCGTCGGCGTCCTGTCGGCCTTGGCCCGGCTGGTCGTCCAGGAGTCCCAGGTCGTCCTGCGCGGCGGTGTGTCGTACGCGCCCCGGCTCGTCCCCGCCGACGTGGCGGACGAGCGTGCGCCGGACGGGTTCGCCGGGCGGACCGTCCTGGTCACCGGGGCGACCGGTGGGCTCGGGCGGCGACTCGTACGGCACCTCGCCGACCGGCACGGCGCGCGCCGCTTCCTGCTGCTCAGCCGCAGTGGGCCACAGGCGCCGGGCGCCGCCGAACTGGCCCGGGAGCTGGCCGCGACGGGCGCCGAGGCGACGTTCGCGGCCTGCGACGTGGCCGACCTGGACGCGCTGGCCGAGGCCTTGGCGTCGGTACCGGACGAGCATCCCCTCGGCGCGGTGTTCCATCTGGCCGGTGTCCTGGACGACGGTACGGTCGCCTCGCTCACCGAGGAACGTCTGGACGCGGTGCTGCGCCCCAAGGCGGACGCGGCGCAATACCTGCACGAGCTGACGCGCGGCCACCACCTCACCGCGTTCGTGCTGTTCTCGTCGGTCACCGGTGTGACGGGCAACGCCGGACAGGCCAACTATGCGGCCGCGAACGCCCAGTTGGACGCGCTCGCCGCGCACCGGCACGCGCTCGGGCTGCCCGCCACATCGCTGGCGTGGGGGCTGTGGGCGGACGCCGGTGGCATGGCGGAGGGCCTCGGGTCGGCGGAGCGGCAGCGCTGGGAGCGCTCGGGCCTGGTGCCGCTGACCGCGGACGAAGGGCTGGCGCTGCTCGACCGCGCCCTGGTCTCGGCGCCGGTGTCGGGGCCGGCCCTGGTGCCCGTACGTCTCGATCGCGCCGCCCTGCGGTCGCGGGCCGCGGCGGGGCCGCTGCCCGTCGTCCTGCGCGGCGAGCTGCGGGAGCAGCGCCGCCGGGCGGCCTCGGGCGCGCCTGTCGACGCGTCCTGGGCGGGCCGCACGGCCACGCTGCCCGAGGCCGAACGTGTCCGCATAGTCAAGGAGTTGGTGCGGACGACGGTGGCGACCGTGCTCGGTCACGCCACGCCGGCGACCATCGACTTGGGCCGTGCCTTCAAGGAACTGGGCTTCGACTCACTCACCGCGGTCGAACTGCGCAACCGGCTGGCCTCGTCGACCGGTCTGCGGCTGGCCGCCACGGTCGTCTTCGATCACCCCTCCCCCGAGTCCCTGGCCCGTCACGTGCTCGGCCTGCTGCCCGGCGGCGAAGCGCCGCTCCCGGCCGGCACGCCCGTGCCGCCCCTACCGGCGTTCGTCCAGGACGACCCGATCGTCGTCGTCGGCATGGCCTGCCGGTACCCGGGCGGTGTCACGTCGCCGGAGGAACTGTGGCGGCTGGTGGCCTCCGGCGCCGACGCGATCGGCCCCTTCCCCGACAACCGCGGCTGGGACCTGGACGGCCTGTTCCACCCGGACCCGGAGCACTTCGGTACCTCGTACACCCGTCAAGGCGGATTCCTCTACGGGGCGGGCGAGTTCGACGCGGAGTTCTTCGGTGTCAGCCCGCGCGAGGCCGTGGCCACGGACCCGCAGCAGCGGCTGCTCCTGGAGACGGCGTGGGAGACGTTCGAGCGGGCCGGGATCGACCCGACCGCGGTACGCGGATCCCGTACGGGTGTCTTCGCCGGGGTCATGTACAACGACTACGACGCGCGGCTCGACAAGGCGCCGGAGGAGCTGGAGGGCTACCTCCTCACCGGCAACACCTCCAGCGTCGTGTCGGGCCGCCTGGCCTACACGTTCGGCCTGGAAGGGCCCGCGGTCACGGTCGACACGGCGTGCTCGTCGTCGCTGGTCGCGCTGCATCTGGCCGCGCAGGCGCTGCGGCAGGGCGAGTGCGACCTCGCGCTCGCGGGCGGCGTCACCGTCATGGCGCAGCCCGGTACCTTCGTCGAGTTCAGCCGGCAGCGCGGCCTGTCGGCGGACGGCCGCTGCAAGTCCTTCGCGGCGGCGGCCGACGGCACCGGCTGGTCGGAGGGCGTGGGCCTGCTGCTGGTCGAACGGTTGTCGGACGCGCGCCGCAACGGCCACCACGTCCTGGCCGTCGTGCGCGGCTCCGCCATCAACCAGGACGGCGCCAGCAACGGACTCACCGCCCCCAACGGCCCCTCCCAGGAACGCGTCATCCGCCAAGCCCTCACCCGAGCCGGCCTCACCCCCGCCGACATCGACGCGGTCGAGGCGCACGGCACGGGCACCAAACTGGGCGATCCCATCGAGGCACAGGCCCTGCTGGCCACCTACGGACAGGACCGCCCGGACGAACGGCCCCTGCTCCTCGGCTCGCTGAAGTCCAACATCGGCCACACACAGGCCGCGGCCGGCGTCGGCGGCATCATCAAAATGATCCAGGCCATGCACCACGGGGTCCTCCCCCGCACCCTGCACGTCGACGAACCGACCCCGCACGTCGACTGGTCGGCGGGCGCCGTCCGCCTCCTCACCGAGGACCACACCTGGACCACCCCCGACGACCGGCCGCGCCGCGCCGCCGTCTCCTCCTTCGGCATCAGCGGCACCAACGCCCACGTCATCCTCGAACAACCCGCGGGCGAAGCCGTGTTGACCGAGGAACCTGGCGTCGACGGGCTCACGCCGTGGGTGGTGTCGGCCCGGAGCCCGGAGGCGCTGCGCGAGCAAGCCGCGCGGCTGCGCACGCTCGCGGACGCCACGCCGCAGGTTCCGGCGACCGGGATCGGCCACGCACTGGCGACGGGCCGGGCCACGCTGGAGCACCGGGCCGTCGTCCTGGCCGAGACATCCACAGACCGGCTCGCCGCCCTCACGGCCCTGGCCGAGGGCGACACCCACCCCGGACTCGCCACCAGCGGCACACCGTCCGGCGGCGGGACGGCGTTCGTGTACTCCGGGCAGGGCAGTCAGCGCCCGGGGATGGGACGTGAACTGTACGAGACCTACGGAGAGTTCGCCGCCGCCTTCGACCAGGTGTGCGCGGCCTTCGACCCCCACCTCGACCGCTCG
>NZ_JBEYXZ010000071.1:0-4412 GCF_040645305.1 Streptomyces sp. NPDC046831
ACCACCTGCCCGTTCGCCCCGTGCCGACGGTGCTTGTGGGAGTAGTCCGCGCGTGAGTCGCCGACCCGGTCGCACTCGGCGAGGGTGCCGTCCAGTTACAAGCCGAGTGGTAAACCTAGCCAATTTTTACTCTACCCATGACATATAGAACAAAGACCAACCCCCAAAGGGAAAGAAGAAAGAACAGGAGCAGTCCCTGCTTCGCCCTCTTGATGTGGCGCCCCAACGTTGTGGTCTCCTGAACCAAAAGTAGAGATGCCCCAAATGTCACCGGGAAGAGAATAGTCAGAATATCGGCCGAGTTGAGTTGTTGAGGGCGGCCGATAAAGCCATACATCACGATCAAGCAAATAGCCGACCATGTGGCTACAATGAAGCCCCACCCTGTAAAGAGTCGCAACCACGTCGGCAGAAGTCGACACTCGATCCAAAGCCGTTGTCGACGACTGTCAGGCTTTAGGCGATCAGCTCTGGAGTCATATCGTGAGTAGTATTCCCGGGTCTTGTGCTCGTCGTCAGGCTCCTGAGGTGGTGATGTAATTTCGCGATTCAGCTCGTCTCGGACACAAGTGCCGCGACGCCCAAGTTGAACACTGGTGTCGTCGACGCGAATATTTACGTGGTTTGACTTAGCGTCAGCGAAAGCGACATACTGCCTTGCTTTGGGAACTAGCCGATCGCAAAGCCGTCTCCATAGCCAGAAGCGACGCTTCAGTGGTTCTTCCGGAGTGTCAAAAAAGATCTCTCGCTTCTCGTATACCTCAATCAAGAAAGAAGCGTTCAAGGGAATTTTGCACCAAGCAAGGGCCTCCCACCGCCGGCCGTAGCTAAAGTAGGTATGCAACAGTCTTTCTGCACGGGAATCAAAATGGCGTCGTTGGTCTGCCCGGACGAGCAGTCGATGCAACCTCTTCAGAAGACGCAGCGCATCTCTTTCTGTGAGACCAGGGTTCGCTCTAAAGAGTTCAGGCAGGGCGAGAAGGGGATACTCTGCAGCGCTTTCGGATGTTGAAAGGACGTACTGATCAAGCAAGCCTCCAATGTCTCTGGCCACTTGATCACACCGGTCAAACATCGCAGCATCGCGAACCCCAACGTCGATAGCATTTTCGACATAAGCGCGTACCGGAACAAGAGCCCCCTTCATCCTCTCGTTCCATTGCCGCGGGTGCCGAAGGGGCTTGCGATACTCATCGTTAAGCTTGCCGCGCAGGACTCCTGGGTTGAAAGTAAATATGGCGGCCAACAAAGGCTCAAGGCGTCTGGTACCCAATGTGCACAAGGGTGTTTGCTGTGCCAGGTGCCGAAAGTAGCGCGCCTGAATCTGCCCGTTAAATTCCCTTGAGATGCGGTGGACCTGCTCTCCGGCGACAGTGATAGAGAAATCGACTTGAGAGACCTTGGGGAAGTCCCCGATAGGCAAGAGTACGGATGCATCCAAGTTTGTACCGAACTGGTCGCGAAGGGCATTGGATATAGAAGCAACCTCTCGAAGAGGTTTGACGTGGACTTCGCGTTCCCTCTCCGACCAAAGGGCACTTGTTAGTGATATCCTTTCGACCGCCCTCAATCGCCAACCAGCTAGGTTATCAAGGAGCTGGAAAGTAAGTTGCTCCCCGTGTGTATCCTCGCCATGGAGTCGACTGAGGCGCCAAAACCGAAGCCGCATGATGGCCTACCCAAAATACCTATTGACAACCATCCCAGATAGAATTCCAAAGAGCTGGATGGAAGAGGAACTGATGCGAATGACCCAAGTAAACCTATCCCCTTAGACTCTAGATACGCCCTCGATCACCGTAAAGGAAAGGTTCACCGAACAGACGCGCATACTTGGGGAGTGGTGTGGAATTCAAAAAAGGGGGGCGGGATTTGGAGTTCATCAACCTCAGTCGCCCCAAAGAGCCGCATTCGATCCTGGTATGGCGAGAAAAACGCCTTTGGTGGAAACGGAAAATATATAGGTTTGGTGGTCGTCCCGGTGGATCTATTATCGGCTAACCGCCGCTGTACAACTTCTACGTACCTCATAATCTCGCGAGATAGCTCGTCTCGCACCTGGGGCAAGACGAGCGTAGGGGACGCGCCCCTGCTGCCCTGAGGCTTTGGGCCGGTGGCCTGTATTGTGTTGGGAGCCAGGTCGGCCGCAGGAGTGCCCCACCACCCGAGAGGGCAGCTTGCGCACGCGCTTCTGAACCCGTGGAGTCACGGCGAGTACTTCGTCCACCAGGTGCGGCGTGGCGATCTGTGTCAGCTCTCCAAGGTGGCCGACAGGGGGAGACACTTCGGCCGACGGCCAGGCTGAACATGCAACGGGGCTCCTGCAGGAACGGTGTCTTGGTCGACTCCCGTCCTACGCGGAGCCACGTTCGCCAACCCCGACTTCACCAAACCGCTTCACACCGCACCCAGCGACCTAACTGCCCGGGCTTGGGGTAAAGCCTCGTAGCCGACCGATGAGCAACGTCGCCATATGGCGACAGAACGCTTGCGGGCTCACGGCTTATTGGTGTGACGCGACAGTTCGCGGCTGAAGCGGGTGCCTCGCTGGCACTGCTGGGTCGGCCCTACCCCGCCGTTTGTAAACTGCAGAGCAAAAGGCTTCCATGCTGCATGAAGCATGCAAGTAGGGCTGGCCGGCTCTTCAAGCATGTCGAGTTGGAAGAGGTCACGATCGAAACCGAAAATGGCAAGATGTTTGGCAAGGGCCCATGTAGCTGGAGAAGTGATCCGTACGAAGGGGAATCAGCCCGGCTGCAAGCGGACACTGCGGCTACTCGCCATTTTCTAGAAGCCCGCCTTCGCGACGAGCTACCGTAGAGGCGTTCACGCACCTCCGCCCTGAGGCTTTGGCCGGTGGCCTGTATCGTGCTGGGAGGCAGGTCGGCCGCAGGCTTGCCCGCCGTACGGGCAGGACACCCTGCCCGATAAAGCCCGAACATGGTCGAGCTGGCGTGGGCCCCAGCGCGAGAGAGGTGGATAAAGCCTCAGGGTGATCCGCCAGTGGCGCTGCTGGCCGCGCCCCCTCTCCCCCTCAGGCGGCAGCTGGCAGCTCCGCCCACATGACCTTTGCCGCCGGCGCCTTGCCGAAGGCCCCAGAACGTGCTCAGAGAGGCCAAGACGCTCAAGGCGCGTCCGTACTCGACGTAGAAGGTCGTCTGTTGCAGAACCGGTACCGCCTCAGCCTGATCACCTACCTCGATGACGAGACTGCCCCGGTCCCTGCGGAGCCGCAGGGTCACGTCGCTGTCAGCCGGAGCGCTTGTCGCGATGGCGTTGGTCACCAACTCCGTGGCGACAACCTGTGCATCGTGAATCAGCTCTTCCAGACCCCACCTGCGAAGGGCGTCAGTGACGAGCCTGCGGCACAAAGGGGCGGCGATCGGCAGCGGAGAAATCGCGATCTTAGCAACCTGAGGCTGCTCACCTGATGCCACGACAGCCTCCACTCTTGTGAGCTGTAAAAACCGGTGTCTCCAGAGTACGACCAGGGACGTCAAGGAGATCCAGAATCTCGACGTCTGCCGGAAACTCGTGGCGGCGACGGTCTTCGGTTCGCCATGATGGCGCGGTGGCTGAACCAGACCCGAGAGATGGCCTGATCCGTCTCGAAAACTTGATCACCGGCGACCTGCACGAGAACATCGACCCCATGAACCGGGCCGCAATCATCGGCTGGGGACTCTTCTTCAACGTGGCGCACCAAATCCGAGCGGTGCTCACCCTGCACCAGGCCGGCGCCTGTGGGGCCGCGTCCCCCAACCGGCGAAGCGCGCTGGAGTACGCGATCACGTTGCGGTGGTGTGTCGACCAGGGTGATCGAATAGGCGACATCTACAACCGCAAGCTCGGTAACGACCAGATCCAGCTTGCCAAGGCGCTGAAGGCCGACGGCACCAAGGACCGCTACAAGGACGCCTACAAGATCATGGCCCACACCGTGGAGACGGTGAGGAAGACGATCGCACCAGACCCCAATGAGCGGCTGGCCAAGATCGACAACCTGATCAAGGGGTACGCGCTGGCCAACGTGTGGAGCTTCTACACGGTCGAGTCCCGCTTCACGCATCCGACGCCTACCAGCGCTCAGCTGTTCTTCAAGACCGAGGGCGACGCCTTCCACATGAGCCAGGCACCACTCCATGAGGAGATGGTCGCGTGCCAGCTGTTCTGCTTGTGGATCTTCCACTTCGCCATGCTGGCATTCAACGAAATACTCACCGGCAAGCCGTGGACCAGCGAGCTTGAGCGGATCGCCAAGGACTACGGCTTCGAAACAACCCTGCCGCAGTGGCAGGGGCCCGGCGACCTGCACGCTCAGTGAGCTTCTTCAGCGTTGCCGCTCCAGGGTGAGGACGGCTTTGGCGATTGACGTCATGCGGTTTGGACTGCATCGGGATCTGCGGAAGATT
>NZ_JBEYXZ010000072.1:0-4309 GCF_040645305.1 Streptomyces sp. NPDC046831
CACGGCCACCCCACCCACTGGCACCACCCCCAACCCACCACCCCACCCCACCACCTCCCCACCTACCCCTTCCAACACCACCGCTACTGGCTGGACGACGCGGCGACCGGGGGGAATCCGGAGAGTCTGGGGCTGCACGCCACTCGGCACCCGTTGCTGGGCGCGGCGACGACGCTCGCCGAGGGGGACGCGCTACTGCTGACAGGGCGGATCTCGGCGCGCACCCACCCGTGGCTGGCCGATCACACGCTGGACTCGACGCCTGTCCTGCCGGGCACTGTGCACCTGGACCTCGCGCTGCACGCGGCGCAGTTGCTGGACGGGCTGACGGTGGGGGCACTGGAGCTGGGTGCGCCGCTCACGCTTCCGGCGTCCGGCGGTCTCGATCTGCAGCTGGCCGTCGGCCCGCCGGGGCAGGACGGGCGGCGGGAGCTCGCCCTGCACGCTCGTCCGTTCGACGACGACACGGCCGACTCGGATCCGCTGCGGCGGCCCTGGACGACGCATGCGACGGGTGTGCTCACGCCGCCCGCCGCGCTCCCGCCGGACCAGGCGGTGTGGCCGCCCGCGGGCGCCACGCACACCGGCCCCGAGGACGTACGGGAGCGGCTCGCGGAGCTGGGGCTCCTCCCGGGGCCCGCATTCGACGGGCTGCGTGCGGTGTGGCGGGAGGCCGACGGCACGGTCCACGCGGAGGTGGTGCTGCCGGACCAGGACGACACGGACGCCGCCCGGTTCGGGGTGCATCCGGCGCTGCTCGCCGCCGCACTGCAGCCCGTGCTCGCCGGCGCGGGCGAGCCGCCCGTACTGCCGGCTTCCTGGCGGGACGTGGCGCTGCACGCCGTCGGGGCCACCGCGCTGCGGGTCTCGCTCACCCGGCACGGTGATGGTTACGCGCTCGCCGCGTACGACGCCCAGGGCGCCCCCGTCCTGACGGCCGCAGCACTCACCCTCGCCCCAGTGGCGAACACTGGTGCGCGGGCCGTGAGCGGAGTGCGGGCCGACTGGTTGACCGCGCTCGACTGGCCCGAACTCGACCTGAACGAGGACGAATTGGTGCAGGAGGCGGCCTCCTGGGCCGTCATCGGTGACCCGGTGCCGGGTATCGGGGCCACGTCGTACGAGACGGTCGAGGCGTTCCTCGACGGCACTGCCGAAGCCGGCGCCCCGGCGTACGCGCTGCTGCCCGCGCCGTCCGCCACAGCCGTGCTGCCCGCGCTGCAGAGCTGGCTGGCCGACGAGCGGAGCGCGGCCACCCGGTTGGTGGTGCTCACCCGGCACGCCGTCACCACCCGCCCCGACGACGTACCGGACCTGGCGCCCGCGCCGGTGTGGGGTCTGGTGCGGGTCGCGCAGTCCGAGCACCCGCACCGCGTCGCCCTCGTGGACCTCGACGGGGACGCCGGGTCGCTGCGCGTACTGCAGTCCGTGGTCGCCTCGGGCGAGCCGCAGGTCGCCGTACGGGCCGGGGTCGCGTACGTGCCGCGGCTGACCCGGCTGGACGACGAGGACCTCGGTGCCGGGCGCGCCGACGGCGAGGTGGCGGGCACGGTGCTGGTGTCGGGCGGCGGGGATCTCGCCGCGATCGTCGCGGCCCACGCCGTCACGGAACTGGGCGCGCGCCGCCTGCTGCTGCTCGGCACCGACGCCGACCTCGCCGACAGTCTCGTTGAGTTGGGTGCCGAGGTGATCGTGACGGAGGGCACGGCGGCCGATCGGGACGCGGTGGCCGCCGCTCTCGCCGCGCTGCCCGCGGAACAGCACCTGACGGACGTGATTCATGTCGCCGCCGAGGCGCCGACGGAGCTGCTGACCTCGCTGGAGCAGGGCTCGTTCACGGACAGTCTGGGCCGGGCGGCCGACGCCGCCTGGAACCTCCACGAGCTCACCCTGGGGCAGGATGTGGCGTCGTTCACCGTCCTGGCGCCCGAGGCGTCGGCGACGCTCGGCGGCACCGGTCTCGCGGTGGCCGCCGCGGTCGGCGCACAGCTGGACGCGCTGGCCCACCACCGGCGTGCCCTCGGCCTGCCCGCCCTCTCCGTGGCCTGGGGCCCGCGTGCCGAGGCGGCGGCCGAGGACGCCGGTGTGCGTGGCGGTCTCGCCCGGTTCGCGGCGGGGCAGAGCGCGGCGCTGTCCCGGCTCGCCCTGCGCTCCGCGCGGCCCGCCCTCGTCGCGGCCCGCTTCAACCGTCCGGCGCTCGCGACCTGGGCCGGGTCGGATCTGCTGCCGCCGCCGCTGCGGTCCCTGGTCCGTACCGTGCGCACCGCCGCGTCGGCGGGCGCCGCCGGAACGGGCACCTTCGCCGCCTCGCTCGCCCGCCTGCCCGAGCAGGAGCAGACGCGGGAACTCCTCGACCTGATCCGCGCCCAGGTCGGCGGCGTACTCGGCCTGTCGGGGTCCGACACCGTCGCGCCGGCCCGCGCCTTCAAGGACCTCGGTTTCGACTCGCTGACCGCGGTGGAGCTGCGCAACCGGCTGACCGCCGCGACCGGCCTCGAGCTGCCCACCACACTGATCTTCGACCATCCCTCGCCGCGCGCGCTCGCGGACTTCCTGCGCTCCGGGCTGCTGGGCCTCGGCGCCGACGCCGCTCCCGCCGCGCCGGGTCCGGGGGCGTACGACCGGGAACCGGTCGCGATCGTCGCCATGGCCTGCCGCTACCCGGGCGGGGTCCGCTCGCCGGAGGACCTGTGGCGCGTGGTCGCCGACGAGGCCGACGTGATCTCGCCGTTCCCCGACAACCGAGGCTGGGACCTGGACCGGCTCTTCGACCCCGACCCCGAGCACGCGGGCACGTCGTACGCGCGTGAGGGCGGGTTCCTGCACGACGCCGACCAGTTCGACCCGGCGTTCTTCGGGATCAGCCCGCGCGAGGCCACCAGCATGGACCCGCAGCAGCGGCTGCTCCTGGAGACGGCGTGGGAGGCGTTCGAACGGGCCGGCATCGACCCCGCGTCGCTGCAGGGCTCACGGACCGGTGTGTTCGCGGGCGTCGTCTACACCGACTACGGGTCCCGGGTCCGGCTGCCCGCCGACATGGAGGGCTACCTCGGCATCGGCAGCGCGGGCAGCATCGCCTCCGGCCGTATCGCCTACACCCTCGGCCTGGAGGGCCCGGCGGTCACCGTCGACACGGCGTGCTCGTCGTCGCTGGTCGCCCTGCACCTCGCGGTACGGTCGCTGCGGCAGGGCGAGTGCGACCTGGCGCTCGCGGGCGGGGCGACGGTGCTCGCGAACCCCGACATCTTCATCGGCTTCAGCCGCCAGCGCGGGCTCGCCCGGGACGCCCGCTGCAAGGCGTTCGCGGCGGCCGCGGACGGCACCGCGTTCGGTGAGGGCGTGGGCCTGCTGCTGGTGGAGCGGCTCTCCGACGCCCGCCGCAACGGCCACCACATACTGGCCGTCGTGCGCGGCACCGCGACAAACCAGGACGGCGCCAGCAACGGCCTGACCGCCCCCAACGGCCCGTCGCAGCAGCGCGTCATCCGCGCCGCGCTCGCCGACGCGGGCCTGACCCCCGCCGACGTCGACGCGATGGAGGCGCACGGCACCGGCACCACGCTCGGCGACCCGATCGAGGCGCAGGCGATCATCGCGACGTACGGCCAGGAGCGAACCCCGGAACGGCCGTTGTGGCTGGGCTCGCTGAAGTCCAACATCGGGCACACGCAGGCCGCGGCCGGGGTCGGCGGCATCATCAAGATGGTCGAGGCACTGCGTCACGGCGTGCTCCCCCGCACCCTGCACGTCGACGAGCCGACCCCCCACGTCGACTGGTCGGCGGGCTCGGTCGAACTCCTCACGGAGGCGCGGGAATGGACCGCCGACGGGCGTCCCCGCCGGGCGGGTGTCTCGGGGTTCGGCATGAGCGGCACCAACGCCCACGTCATCATCGAAGAGGCCCCGCAGGAGCCGGAATCGGCCGGACGGTCGCCGTCGGAGTCGCGGGGCCCGGCGCCGTGGCTGCTGTCGGCCCATTCCGAGGCAGCCCTGCGCGCCCAGGCCAAGCGGCTGCGCACCTACGTCGACGAGCACCCGGGTCTCCACCCGGCGGACGCCGCCGGTCTGCTGGCCGAGGGGCGCACGACGCTGGACCACCGCGCGGTGCTGGTCCCCGACGACCGTACGGAGCTGCTGGCCGCGCTGGACGCGGTGGCGACGGACGCCGCGAGCCCGCTCGTGGTGCGCGGGACCCGGGCCGAGACCCTGGGGAAGACGGTGTTCGTGTTCCCCGGTCAGGGCTCGCAATGGGACGGCATGGCCCGCGACCTCCTCACCACCTCACCCGTCTTCGCCCACCACCTCACCC
>NZ_JBEYXZ010000073.1:0-4233 GCF_040645305.1 Streptomyces sp. NPDC046831
AACTCAGCACGAAGGTCCTCAAGCGACATACCTCCGGAGACGAGGGATATTTACAGAAATTAGTCTGAAAAATGATGAAATTAAGCTACGTAATTTAAAAATCAAAAAGGTCATCGCACTGGATGAAAACATCAAAGTATCTGAGGATCTTGTTCAAAAAGTACGAAGTGAGCTTCAGTTTCAATACTCTCAAGCTGAGTATTCAGAAAAAACTTCTCAGAAACTTTATGAATTCCAAAATGAAGAATTATCAAAATTAACAACAAAATTAGACACGATGAGTTCTGCAATATCAGAACTACGCAAAAAAGAGCCTTTATTTTTTAAAACAAAATGGATCAATCAAATAAATGACCTGATCGACCAACACAACACCCAACTAGACATCCAAAAGCATATTTCTGGTCTTAGTGAAATAGAAAAAAAAGAGAGATATTCTGATCATTTAAATAAATGGACAGAAGAAAATCAGCTGCTCCAGCCTAAAAAGTCTTTTGCAAAATTTGACGAACCGAACATCACTGTTAAACAACGAAAACTTAATGATCAAATTTCAAATATAGATCATCAAATTTCTGAAATATCACGCAGAGAAACTGAGTATCAAGAGTATGTACGCGATCAAAGACTGGAGATCATAAATAGTTATATATTTGAAGAAGATAACTATGGAAATAAATACTTTAGTCCTCAAAATGGTGAAAAACAAAAGCGACTATATGCAGAAGAAATGGAAGATCTAAAAATCCAAGAATTGCATGCGGCTTTTACAAAAAAAATTGAGACCGAAGCGCAGCAAGAGTTTTCCCAAAAAAGAGCAATACAGCTCGAAAACGACCGAAAAGATCGTGAATCTAGAGAACAGCAGTTACGTAAAGAACGAGAGCAACAAGAACAACGCTATGCACAAGAACGAGAGCAACAAGAACATTTGGCATTTGTAAGACGCCAAGAACAAGAAAAACAGCAGAGAAATGAGCCTAAAAAGCCAGAAAATGACAATAACCATGACTACACGCCTTAGAAATCCCATTTAAGCGCAAAAAAACGGGGGTTTTAGCGACTTTTGATAGAAATACAGTAAAACTATAGTTGATAAAAATAAAATCGCTTAAAACGCAAATGAGAGCCTTTTAGCGAGTGTCTACGAGCGACACAACGAAAGGTTGCTTATTCCCCCTCTGAAAAACCGTTTTTTATTGAATTACTGGGGACAGTGATTAGCGAGTGTCTACGAGCGAAGTATTGATGCTTTTGCTCGTCAAAAAGCATGAGCATAGCGAATGCATTATTCATGTTTTGCTTTTTGAATCCTTGATCATATATGCAAAAAACTGCCCCCACGAAGCGAGTGAAACGAGCTTCAATAGAGTACGAGCTTTAGCGAGTACCAAGGGCAGTTTTAATAACTCACTTTGGAAATAAATTCCCTTTTATTCTTTTAAAAAGCTTTTAAAAGCTTTTAGACCCTCTGAAAACCTTATGCAGCAATAGTTTCAAGCGTTAAAAGGGTACAAATAGCATGATAAAGGGTACAAATAGCATGATTTTATCGTTTAAAAGGGTACAAATAGCATGATTAAAGGGTACAAATAGCATGATAAAGGGTACAAATAAATTATTGTACCCTTATGTTTATTGGTGTACATTGTTTTCTCATAAGGGTACAAAAATCATGTTCATTTTTTATAAGGTTTGATATCTGAATGAATAAAGAAAATAGTTATGATAAATCTTATCCAGTAACAACAATGGCTATTCAAAACAAAGTTACTGAATGCTTTAAAAGCATGTCTGTAGATGAAAAAAGAATTTTAATTATGGCTTCTCCGATTGCTAGAAATGTCGATGCAAGTGAACAAGATCAAATCTTAATATCTGCTCAACAATTTGCTGATGACTGTGGTATCAAAGTCAATTCTGCTTATAAACAAATTGAAAATGCGTCAAAAAAACTAGTAGATCGGTCCTTTTCATACGTTAATGATAGGGGGAAAAAGGTCTACTCTAACTGGGTAATTGATGCTACTTATGAAGATGCAGGGATATCTTTAAGGTTTACATCTATTGTTTTGGTGATGTTGAAAATTTTAGATAAATACAATCCATACACTCGTTATAAAAAAGATGTAGTTCTAAAATTAAAAAAAGACTACTCAATAGACTTTTACCATTTAGCGAAAAAAAATCAGGCAAAAAATGGCTTTGAATTAACGCTAGATGAAATGTTTACAGAGTTTGGTTTACCAGAATCTTATAGAGATTTGAGGAACTTAAAACGAAGAGTTTTGAAGAGCTCATTAGATGAAATTAATGAATTTACCGATGTAACAGTTGACTATAGTCCAGTTAAAAAAGGACGTTCTGTTGTCGGCTTTAAGTTCACTGTGAAAGAAAAATCTAAGCCAAAATTAATAGCTCCTGAGCGAGATCCAAAAACAATAGATATGTTCTGCAACCTGTCTGATGCTCAAATTAACAAGTACAGTGCTATTTTATCTAAACTTTCTGAGCTATCAGACCTAAGTAACTTCCAGGACTATCCTAGTTTTGCCCTTTGGATTAGTGGCATCTTACGAGATCCGAAAAGTGTAAGAGAGGAAACAGCAAAGCGGATTTTTAAAGCTCTTCATAGCAAGACGGATTTTAAACCATGAAAACTAGAGCTGAATTAGATGCAATGAGCCATCAAGAACTCAAAGACTATGAGCAAATTTTACTTGCTCTGTGGACACCAAGAATGGCTATTGAAAGTGACATTGAAAGGTTAAGCACTAATCGCAACGAATTATTAGAAATTTTTAATCAATTAAAAAATCCTGATGCTCCTGAAAATGAGCGTTTAAAAAATTCTATTTTATCGCTCAAATATAAGATTGAAGATTTAGAAGATAAATTGGATGATCTTATTCAAGATAATCGCTTAAATCGTGCAGATTGAATTATTCAGTTTATTTAATTAAAACCGTGAAACATTGATCAAAGAATAGGCGTGGAACGTGAATAGTCACAAAAAAGCCGTTCCAGTGCGCTGAATACTGGAACGGCTCAAAGTAAGATAATGATTTAGAAGGGATAAATCAAAGCATTTCGTATAAGGTGTATTATGTTAATTTTAGAAAATCTAAAATAATTATTGATAATTTTTTTTTGAAAATTTAACATACCTTCCGATGGGTATTTTAGGTATGATTACTTATGAACAGTGTGTTACTCGCTTATGTATTACTTGGATTTTCAATAGTTTCCGAAGTGATTGGAAGTAGTTTTTTAGTTAAATCGGAAGGGTTTACAAAACTTTTTCCAAGCGTGATGGTCTTTATTTTTTTTAGCACGGCATTTTATTTATTATCACAAGTTATTAAAACAATCCCTTTAGGTATCGCATACGCTATATGGGCTGGTGTTGGGATTGTTCTAACTGCTGTAGTTAGCTACTTTGTTTTTAAACAGACACTAGATAATCCTGCTTTAATTGGAATTGGTTTTATCGTATCTGGCGTAATAATTATTAATTTATTTTCGCAATCAGCAGGTCATTAAGTGAAAGAAATTCGGCAACAAAAGAAGCAACCAGAGGTTATTCGAAAGCGCATCCTTGAACAGGCAACTATTCTTGTTTCTCAAAAGGGTATTTCTGGTGTTTCTATTCAAAATATTGCTACAGCAGTAGGTATAACAAAAGGGGGGGTATTTCACCATTTCCCGAATAAAAAAAATTTGATAGAAGAAATGTTCAATCAAATAATTCTTGATTTAGATCAAACAGTTGAATACTTGATTAAACGCGATCAAACAGAATATGGTAAATTCACACGAGCTTATATTCATAGTTCTTTTATCCATCAAATAGATGGGGTGGTTTCTGCTTGGTCAGCGTTATCAATGACTATGATCACAGAGCCTACCTTTAATAAAATTTGGATGGAATGGCTAAAAAATAGATTATCTCAACATGCAGAAACGGATAGTCATCCTGATTTAGAGTTACTTCGTTTAGCAGCAGATGGGTTGTGGCTACAAAGTATTACCGGAGTCATTGATGATGAGCAATGTTCAAAATTAGAAGACGATCTGCTTAATCGAACCTATTTAACATAAAATCTCTTATGCGAAATTTAGGTCTTATCCCAAATAAATCCATTAAAAAGATCTTTATCTTTCTGCCTATTTTCTTCAGTCTTACTTTCCGTGCTTAAAAACTTTTCAAAATCGGTTAGTTGACCCTTAAAA
>NZ_JBEYXZ010000074.1:0-3959 GCF_040645305.1 Streptomyces sp. NPDC046831
ATTGCCTTTTTCACTTTTAATTTGACCTGTTGGCTTGGCAATAAAGCCTTTTTGCGCATAATTAAACTCTGTCATATCGTCTAAATTATATTTCGTTTTATACGCATTATTTGATTCAATGACCGCTTTTTCGACTTGTCCATTTGCTGCAAAAACAGAAAATGGCAAAATAAACATCAATGAAACCGTTAAAAATTTAACTTTCATTGTCTTTCCTTCTTCAAAATATCCATAAATGTTGATTTCCTTGTCTATACTATTTTTGATATGTGTTGAATTAATAGAAGCTTTTCAATTCAAACATTATAATAACAGCCATCATTTTTTATGATGGAATCATAAAATAATATTTTACAAGAATATACCTGTTTTTATTAAAACTACGCAGTCCTTATTGGGCATGAGTTAGTAGGAGAGAAAAATAAAAATTTTGTTAAAACCTAAAGAAAAACCCCTCTGAGTCTTGCAACTTAGAGGGGTTTTGTCTTAAATTTGGTGGTACGCAGTTATTTGATGTTCGAGCATCAAGTAACGAAGATCATAAGGTTTGACGACCGTTATGATTTCACCTTTCGGCTTGTACCGCTTTTCAAATTCTATCAAATTGATAAAAAATGGCAAGCATTGTATCAGTAAAAAGTCTTTCGTTACCTGACTCTCGTTCATCCAATAAGCAATACATAGACAGTATTCGAGCCTTATCAGCTTCTGTGCATCCTTTTTAAGGAAGATATGCGGTGCATGTGGAGGGAATAAGTGTCACTGGTGCATCGTAGCGATAGTGAAAGCTGAGAAGCAGGAGCTGAACCGTTACAGGGGAATCCCACAAAAGCGGAGCGTTGAGAGTAGTTGTATAGGTTGGTTAAGTTGCATGTTGGAGAAATCCTCGCAGAGATACCGCCATACTTCGACAGGGAGCGCGTGGGGAGAGGTGCAGTACCTTTAGTCCTTGTCTGCCATGTATGTGAAGCATGGTGCGGATACGACCGATGCGTGGCTCCGTCAGCCTAATCAGGTTAAATCGGCAATACTTAGGGGATGTGTTATTTTTTGAATGACAGCCCTTAGGGAGAGTATTGCCGAAACTCTCTCAACGCTCACCATCTGCCTGAGCAAAGCGAGGGCTGTGGTGGTGGTGAGAAAGAGTTGAGTGCTATTGTTTTACAAGATTTATGCCAGTTCTTATTAGGGTTTATATACTGTATCATTTGATTAAATTTTAGTATAAATAATTCTTTCCCTTTTTAAATAAGCAAGGATACACAGTTACCCCTATTTCACTTCGTTTAATAGTGCTAAGCTGTGACCTTGATCAGGGGCTTCACCCCCGATACCCCCGAAAACCGGTTTAAAGAAAAATCAAAGATTTTCCTCTAAACCGGTTAGACCAAGAATGGGATTGTTCAAGTGGAAATAGATTCAGTAACTAAACAGAAAGTAGTACGGGAACGGACGTTTAAAGTCAGACTTTCAGAATCAGAATATCAATTGCTCGATGCCAATAATCCTTTTGGTTCAATCGCAAAGTTGCTACGTCAGTCAGCAGTAGATAAAGCAACAAAGATTTATAATTCCAAAGCAGATGATGCTGAAAAAATTAAATCAACAAAGATTGTTGAATCTTCATATAGCAAGACAGAGAGAAATTTAATCCTAGAATTGGGTCGTATAGGTAATAACGTGAATCAGATTGCCAAAGCGATTAATACGGATATTGCAGGGACAGGTACTTTTGACAAAGTGAAGTTACTTCATTTGTTGATTTCCATAGATCAACAACTTCGGGAGTTACGACCAGATGATCGTTGATTTTTTTAGACATGGTTCAGGATTATCTAAAGGTTGTCTAGATTATTTGCTTGGTGAAGATAGAGAGCGAGAACATGCACAGGTTTTAAGTGGTGATGTTGACTTGACCGCTCAACTGATTGATAGCAGTCCTTTTGCCAAGAAATATACCAGTGGTTGTTTATCCTTTTACGAGCATGCTTTATCTGACCAGGATAAACAGCAGATCATGCAAAATTTTGAGGAATGCCTTTTCCCTGGTCTCGATAAAGATCAGTACCAAATTTTATGGGTACAGCACCAAGATAAGGTGAATCAAGATACTGGAGAGACACGGCTTGAGCTGAATTTTGTGATTCCAAACGTTGAGCTTTCGACAGGCAAACGGCTACAGCCATTTTATGCGCCAGTGGATTTAGATCGAGTGGATCTGTTTAAGCAGATTACCAATGCAGAACATCAACTATATGATCCCGATGATCCGAACAATCAGCAGCTTTTAATCAATAAGAAGAACTTACCCAAGGATGTGAAGGATTTTAAAGATCAGTTACACCAAAGGATTTACCAAGCTGTAGTCGATGGCAAAGTTGCCGATCGGCAAAAATTGGTTGAATGGCTTGAATCGAATGAAATCAAAGTCACCCGACAAACCCAAAAATCAATATCAATCGAAAATCCATACGAGGGCGCAACACGTCCTATCCGTTTAAGTGGAGAGGTTTATGAGCAAGGCTTTAGCGCTACTGGCGAATATCGACAAGAAGTACAACAGCGAATTGCAACGTACCGAGGAACAACTTCTGAGCGGTATCGAGCAAACGTCACAGATTATCAAAGACAGCTTGAGCACAAGAGCCAATATCACAGCGACCGCTATCCAGCAGTCAGACGAGAAATTAGCGCAGAACCTACAGAACAGCTCACAGCAGATCGAGAAGCAGCTCGACCAGTACCAAGCCTTGCTACAGTCCAAATTGAGCCGTTTAAAGCAAATGAACGAGCAGATACAGACAAAAGAACAGCAAGTTCAGAACAAAAGCCTACTGAAACAGCTTACCACTTTGAATATGGCAATGATTTTGGGAGCTGCTATTTTAATTATTCTCATTATTGCGCTCGGTTTTATGGGCAAAAGCAAGTACAACGAGATACGGACACTCAATATGACCATCAACGAGAAACAAATGCGAGTGGATCACCTGAACCGATCGGGGGGCAGTTTGACGTTCAGCACATGCAGACAGCAAAACAGCAAAGCCCAACGTCTATGTATTCAGATCAACAAGGACGCAGGGGATTGGCAGAACAACTTCATGGTGCCGATGGGGTATTAAGTGATGACCGAATTAGAAACACAGTTATTGAAAATCATCGAAGAACAACAGCAGCAATTACAGCAACAACAAACTCAGTTGCAGCAGCAACAGCAGAGTTTAGACGTGATGCAAAAGAAAATTATCCAAGCCTTATCAGCACAATCAAAGGCAATGGAGAGCGTACAGACAGACTTAGTGCAAACACAAAAGTCATTATCGACAATACAGACACAATTTCACGAATTGGAAAAAAATACAGCGACCTATACCGAGCAGATCAATGGCAAAGTCAGGGAGATGAGCCAAATTACAACGAATTACGAGGACGTACTGGAGAAAATCTCAACCACACAACGGTCAGTCTCGTCACAAGTAGCCAAAGCTCAGCAGAATTTGCTCGAAACGTCCGAACTATTGAAGCGAATATCGTCCAAATGAAGGAACGGAAAAAGGAAATGGAGCAGCCCCAACCTAAGCGAGATCGGGGCATGAATTTTGGCATGTAGGGTTTATGCTCGATTCCGACTGTTGCTAATCAAAAATATGGAACAATGATTAAATATTAGGCGTGAAACGTGAAGAATCAATAAAAAAGCCCGACTTAGACAAGTTAGGCTTTTTTATTGATTGTAAATTATTGAAATAATTAAACTAATTTTGTATTTATGTGCACTAATGTGTGCACATAAAAGCGGAGACTTTAATTTGGTAGGGTTCTTTAAGCCCAGTCATTTCATCCTAATCATTTGGTCGAGTGACAATTGGAAAAGTTGAGTCTGGACGTTTAAACATTGCAAAGAATTTTCCAATTTCCAATGGATTGCCTTTGACTTTACTTTCGTTAGAAAGCAG
>NZ_JBEYXZ010000075.1:0-3063 GCF_040645305.1 Streptomyces sp. NPDC046831
TTTTTGAGCTTTGCGATAGCGAAGTGGACTCACTCCACTTTCAAAGCACCTAAAGGTACATTGAAAGTTCATGAGTAAGGGGAATCCTCCCCTTAACCCCTGACAACCTTTCAGGTTGTATAAAGCATTTTCTTGATTCGATAGATTCTATTTTCTAAACCCACGATACTTTTTTGAAGCCGTTCGCTATATGCTTTTTTTTGAAGATCAGAAAATTCTTTTAGTTCATTTTCGAGCTGAGAGATTTTGTCTTGTAGCAAAATCTCTTTCTCAAATTTTGTTATCTCTTTTTCAATCATTCTTTGAATCCGGCTTTTTCTAAAATTGGATAAAGCTCTCTGAATTTTTCAGGTTGTAAAAGCATGTCGGCGATGCGAATAGCAAATTGTTGGTAGCTTTCTGTACCTTGTGAGTATTTCCCCATTTCGGGCATTTCAGACATTTTGTTAGCGAATAAATGCCGTTGAGCATCGGTCATTTTGATAAAAAAGTCAGGTGTGTTTGGATCTCTGTTAGTTTCTATTTTTTTTGCTTGTTGCTTCTGCTTAAATCTGAATGAAAAGCCTGTAATTGTCCGCCCTTTTTTATGCTGTTCATACGTCACAGTAATGTCTGTGTGTTCATTGATCTGCTTAATAGACGGCTCTAATACACGGCTTTTAAAGTTGTTCATTGCTGTGTATTCATTACTAGCTATGCCTAATCTATTTCTAAATTCTGATAGTTCAAGCTCAGGGACTTTGCCTGTAGTTCGCCAAGCAATAAGAAGTTCATATAAACGGATAGCGTACTTACTTGTAAGCTGTGCTATTTGCTTGATTTGATAACTTGTGAAGTGTTCTTCAAGTCTAGTGATTAATGGTACAACGTCAGGCGCAAAAGTGATTTCAAGTATTGCTGCGTCATCAATGTATTTAATTCTGCTAACCCATCGTGACCGTACAATGCCAGTGCCTTTTTTTGTTTCTTCTCTAAATGAAAATTGACGCTCAAATAAATTATTTACAGCACTTTTTAGTGCCTCATAAGCTGTTTCTTTTGCAACACTGAACTGAATTGCATAGTCACTAGCATGTATTTCTAATTTGCTATCTGACGTAATCCCTTGCCCTGTTTCTCTTGCACTAATGATTGCTAGAAGTATTAAGCGCTGTTCTGTTACTTCTAAATTATAGCTGGCATTCATTAACGCATTATCTTTCACTACTAACCCATTTTTCATATTAGTTATTTCATACAATCATGTATTAAAAGATACATTATATGACTATGTACCTTAATGCAAGGAATCTGTATCTTTATAGCAAGGAATCTGTATCTTTATAGCAAGGAATCTGTATCTTTATAGCAAGGAATCTGTATCTTTATAAGCTCTGAAACATATGTATAGCAATGCTTTCAGGCTATCTAAAAGCATTTAAAAGCATTTAAAAACATTAAAAGCCCAAAAAAGGCAAAATCAAAGGCTATGGCACTCGCGTTGCTCGTGTCGTTTCAAGAGCAAAATCAAAGTCAAAAGCATAGATAATGCATTCGCTATGCTCATGCTTTTTTAAGAGCAAAAGCATCAATACTTCGCTCGTAGACACTCGCTAACAAGTCTCTCCAGAAGCAAAAAAGAGCAAAAGCAGTTTTTCAGAGGGGGAATAGGCGAATTTTCATTGTGTCGCTCGTAGACACTCGCTAAATGCTCATCATTTGCGTTCTAAGAGCATTTTTTTATTTCAATTATACTTTTATGCATAAAAGGCCAAACAGGGCTAAAACCCCCGTTTTTTTGCGTTTAAACGGGTATTATGAGGGTGAGTAGTCGTTATTATTGCCATTATCAGGTTTTTTAGGCTCATTTTTCCGCTGATTTTCTAATTCTTGACGTCTTAAAAGTGCTAAACGTTCTTTTTCTTGCCTTTCTTGCTCAACCAGTTGTTTTTTTTGCTCTTGCTCTAAGTGTAATTGATTGCGAAGTTCACGTTGTTGGTTAAATCTTTCTTGTTCTTCCTGTCTTTTTAGGAATCTATGATGCTCAAGTGCTGAATCAAAATTATCTTTTAATTTAGCAACTTGCTTATTAAATTCTTTCTCAAGATTTGGATGATTATATTCGTTGATTATATCCAAATAGGGTTTTGCTCGTTTCTGTACTTCATCAAGCGTTTTTCTAGTGTTTAACAGTTCTTTTTTTAATTTTTTTGTTTGACTAGCCAATAAATTAGCATTGTCGAATCGAGGTGCAATTTGATCAATTATCTGAGCAGCCACAGCTTCTGCGACTCTCTCACCGTAAACATTTTTAGATTCAAAAAACTCAGGTTCAGGCACTTCATAGGTGAGTCCTTTTTCAATACCTGGTTCATTCTCATAATTGTTCAATTTTTCATAATATTCTTGAATAGACGTATGTTTTGCTTTGCTCCCCTGTACCCCGCGATCTAATCCTAAATCCTTTACTTCAACTGCAAAATCAGTCTGCATCTGTGAAAGTGTATGTCGAGATCCACCAATAAATTTTTTAGCATTTAAACGTCCCGTTTCTTCGTCAACGGGAACAACATACGCAACTAAATGTGGAGTTGTTTCATCTCTATGAATCGTTGTACTGACCACATTTTTTTTACCATATTTGCTTTCAAGCCATTTCCTTGACTGTTCAAAAAATGCAGTTTCTTTTTCAGTTCCCCAGCCGTCCCATTCTGGTGATGCAGTCACAAGATGTTCAATACACAAAACCGCATCTTTTCTTCGCTTCTCAGGAATTCGGTCCCTGATTGCGGACATACATTTTTCGTTTGTATCTAGCGTATGTTCATTCAAATGAGTACGAGCATCATCTGCATTTAACGTTTCTCGATTGCGATAATTATGCGAAAGACTACCGCCAACGTCTGCAAACGATTTCAATTTTTGAATACGCAAAATAGCAAATGACATTTGATAAATCCGATACCGAAAAAACACACGATAGCAGAGGTTTTTGAGCTTTGCGATAGCGAAGTGGACTCACTCCACTTTCAAAGCACCTAAAGGTACATTGAAAGTTCATGAGTAAGGGGAATCCTCCCCTTA
>NZ_JBEYXZ010000076.1:0-1306 GCF_040645305.1 Streptomyces sp. NPDC046831
AATGTAACCGGGCGTTTCCCTCACGCTATGGCCACCGAAACACTATGAAACTGACAACCGCACCACACACCACTAGATGTGCGGGGTCGTTCGTGGTTTCAGAACCAACACAGTGGACGCGAGCAACTGAGGACAAGCCCTCGGCCTATTAGTACCGGTCACCTCCACACGTTACCGTGCTTCCAGATCCGGCCTATCAACCCAGTCGTCTACTGGGAGCCTTACCCCATCAAGTGGGTGGGAGTCCTCATCTCGAAGCAGGCTTCCCGCTTAGATGCTTTCAGCGGTTATCCCTCCCGAACGTAGCCAACCAGCCATGCCCTTGGCAGGACAACTGGCACACCAGAGGTTCGTCCGTCCCGGTCCTCTCGTACTAGGGACAGCCCTTCTCAAGACTCCTACGCGCACAGCGGATAGGGACCGAACTGTCTCACGACGTTCTAAACCCAGCTCGCGTACCGCTTTAATGGGCGAACAGCCCAACCCTTGGGACCGACTCCAGCCCCAGGATGCGACGAGCCGACATCGAGGTGCCAAACCATCCCGTCGATATGGACTCTTGGGGAAGATCAGCCTGTTATCCCCGGGGTACCTTTTATCCGTTGAGCGACGGCGCTTCCACAAGCCACCGCCGGATCACTAGTCCCGACTTTCGTCCCTGCTCGACCCGTCGGTCTCACAGTCAAGCTCCCTTGTGCACTTACACTCAACACCTGATTGCCAACCAGGCTGAGGGAACCTTTGGGCGCCTCCGTTACTCTTTAGGAGGCAACCGCCCCAGTTAAACTACCCATCAGACACTGTCCCTGATCCGGATCACGGACCCAGGTTAGACATCCAGCACGACCAGAGTGGTATTTCAACGGCGACTCCACGGACACTGGCGTGCCCGCTTCACAGTCTCCCACCTATCCTACACAAGCCGAACCGAACACCAATATCAAACTGTAGTAAAGGTCCCGGGGTCTTTCCGTCCTGCTGCGCGAAACGAGCATCTTTACTCGTAGTGCAATTTCACCGGGCCTATGGTTGAGACAGTCGAGAAGTCGTTACGCCATTCGTGCAGGTCGGAACTTACCCGACAAGGAATTTCGCTACCTTAGGATGGTTATAGTTACCACCGCCGTTTACTGGCGCTTAAGTTCTCAGCTTCGCCCCACCGAAATGGAGCTAACCGGTCCCCTTAACGTTCCAGCACCGGGCAGGCGTCAGTCCGTATACATCGCCTTACGGCTTCGCACGGACCTGTGTTTTTAGTAAACAGTCGCTTCTCGCTGGTCTCTGCGGCCACCCCCAGCTCAGGAAC
>NZ_JBEYXZ010000076.1:1400-2967 GCF_040645305.1 Streptomyces sp. NPDC046831
AGTGGCCCCCCTTCTCCCGAAGTTACGGGGGCATTTTGCCGAGTTCCTTAACCATAGTTCACCCGAACGCCTCGGTATTCTCTACCAGACCACCTGAGTCGGTTTAGGGTACGGGCCGCCATGAAACTCGCTAGAGGCTTTTCTCGACAGCATAGGATCATCCACTTCGCCACAATCGGCTCGGCATCAGGTCTCAGACACAAGGTGCACGGATTTACCTGCACACCGTCCTACACCCTTACCCCGGGACAACCACCGCCCGGGATGGACTACCTTCCTGCGTCACCCCATCACTCACCTACTACCAGCCTGGTTCGACGGCTCCACCACTCCGGATCACCCCGAAGGGATCACCGACGGCTTCACGGTCTTAGCATCACTGGATTCGATGTTTGACGCTTCACAGCGGGTACCGGAATATCAACCGGTTATCCATCGACTACGCCTGTCGGCCTCGCCTTAGGTCCCGACTTACCCTGGGCAGATCAGCTTGACCCAGGAACCCTTGGTCAATCGGCGCACACGTTTCTCACGTGTGAATCGCTACTCATGCCTGCATTCTCACTCGTCAACCGTCCACAACTACCTTCCGGTGCTGCTTCACCCGGCAGACGACGCTCCCCTACCCATCACAGCCGGCGTTGGCCGTTATGCTGCAATGACACGACTTCGGCGGTACGCTTGAGCCCCGCTACATTGTCGGCGCGGAATCACTAGACCAGTGAGCTATTACGCACTCTTTCAAGGGTGGCTGCTTCTAAGCCAACCTCCTGGTTGTCTGTGCGACTCCACATCCTTTCCCACTTAGCGTACGCTTAGGGGCCTTAGTCGATGCTCTGGGCTGTTTCCCTCTCGACCATGGAGCTTATCCCCCACAGTCTCACTGCCGCGCTCTCACTTACCGGCATTCGGAGTTTGGCTAAGGTCAGTAACCCGGTAGGGCCCATCGCCTATCCAGTGCTCTACCTCCGGCAAGAAACACACGACGCTGCACCTAAATGCATTTCGGGGAGAACCAGCTATCACGGAGTTTGATTGGCCTTTCACCCCTAACCACAGGTCATCCCCCAGGTTTTCAACCCTGGTGGGTTCGGTCCTCCACGAAGTCTTACCTCCGCTTCAACCTGCCCATGGCTAGATCACTCCGCTTCGGGTCTTGAGCGTGCTACTACAGCGCCCTATTCGGACTCGCTTTCGCTACGGCTTCCCCACCCGGGTTAACCTCGCAACACACCGCAAACTCGCAGGCTCATTCTTCAAAAGGCACGCAGTCACGAGAACAGAGCAAGCTCCATTCCGACGCTCCCACGGCTTGTAGGCACACGGTTTCAGGTACTATTTCACTCCCCTCCCGGGGTACTTTTCACCATTCCCTCACGGTACTATCCGCTATCGGTCACCAGGGAATATTTAGGCTTAGCGGGTGGTCCCGCCAGATTCACACGGGATTTCTCGGGCCCCGTGCTACTTGGGTGTCTCTCAAACGAGCCGCTGACGTTTCGACTACGGGGGTCTTACCCTCTACGCCGGACCTTTCGCATGTCCTTCGCCTACATCAACGGTTTCT
>NZ_JBEYXZ010000077.1:0-2405 GCF_040645305.1 Streptomyces sp. NPDC046831
TGGTCGAAGGCGGCGGCGAACTCTCCGTAGGTCTCGTACAGTTCACGTCCCATCCCCGAGCGCTGACTGCCCTGCCCGGAGTACACGAACGCCGTACGGCCGCTGGTGCGCCGGCTGCGTATGACGGACGGGTGTTCGCGGTCCTCGGCCAGGGCCGTGAGCGCGGCCAGTGCCTCGTCGCGGTCGTCGGCCAGGACGACGGCCCGGTGCTCCAGCGCCGCCCGTCCGTTCGTCAGGGCCCGGCCGATCGCCCTCGGGTCGGCCGTCGGCGCGTCCGTGACGTACGAGCGCAGTCGTGCCGCCTGTTCGCGCAGCGCCTCGGGGCTGTGTGCCGAGACCGGCCACAGGGCGGGGATGTCCGGCTCCGTCGCCGACTCCCCTTCACCCACGGGTTGTTCGAGGATGACGTGGGCGTTGGTGCCGCTGATGCCGAAGGAGGAGACGGCGGCGCGGCGCGGCCGGTCGTCGGGGGTGGTCCAGGTGTGGTCCTCGGTGAGGAGGCGGACGGCGCCCGCCGACCAGTCGACGTGCGGGGTCGGCTCGTCGACGTGCAGAGTGCGCGGCAGCACGCCGTGCCGCATCGCCATCACCATCTTGATGACACCGCCGACCCCGGCCGCGGCCTGCGCGTGCCCGATGTTCGACTTCAACGAACCGAGGAGCAGCGGCCGTTCGGCCGGGCGGTCCTGCCCGTACGTGGCCAGCAGCGCATCCGCCTCGATCGGGTCGCCCAGTTTGGTGCCCGTGCCGTGCGCCTCCATCGCGTCGATGTCGGCGGGGGTGAGGCGGGCTCGGGTGAGGGCTTGGCGGATGACGCGTTCCTGGGAGGGGCCGTTGGGGGCGGTGAGTCCGTTGCTGGCGCCGTCCTGGTTGATGGCGGAGCCGCGCACGACGGCCAGGACGTGATGGCCGTTGCGGCGCGCGTCCGACAACCGCTCCACGAGCAGCAGGCCCACGCCCTCGGCCCACGCGGTGCCGTCGGCCGCCGCCGCGAACGGCTTGCAGCGGGCGTCCGGCGACAGACCGCGCTGCCTGCTGAACTCCAGGAACATCCCCGGCGTCGCCATGACGGTGACGCCGCCCGCGAGCGCGAGGTCGCACTCGCCCTGCCGCAGCGCCTGCGCGGCCAGATGCAGCGCGACCAGCGACGACGAGCACGCCGTGTCGACCGTGACCGCGGGCCCTTCCAGGCCGAACGCGTAGGCCAGGCGGCCCGACGCGACACTGGACGTACTGCCCGTGAGCAGATACCCGTCGAAACCCTCCGCCGGTTCGTGCAGCCGGGGCCCGTAGTCCTGCGCGGTCGCCCCGACGAACACGCCCGCCCGGCTCCCGCGCAGCGCGTCCGGTGCGATGCCCGCCCGCTCGAACGTCTCCCAGGCGGTCTCCAGGAGCAGCCGCTGCTGCGGGTCCATGGCCTCCGCCTCACGCGGGCTGATCCCGAACAGCGCCGGATCGAACGCGCCCGCGTCCCGCAGGAACCCGCCCTCGCGGACGTACGTCGTGCCCGGCCGGTCCGGGTCCGGGTCGAACAGCGCGTCCAGGTCCCAGCCGCGGTCGTCGGGGAACGGGCCGATCGCGTCACCGCCGGTCGACACCAGGTCCCACAGATCCTCGGGTGAGCCCACCCCGCCCGGGAAACGGCAGGCCATGCCCACGATGACGACCGGATCGACCGGATCGACCGGATCGACCGGATCGACGGGGGCGGTGGCAGGCTCGGACGACCCGGCCGCCGCCGTCGCGCCGCCCCCGCCCGTAAGCCGCTCACGCAGCAGCCGTACGACGGCATCGGGCGTGGGGTGGTGGTAGACGAGCGCGGACGGCAGGCTCAGTCCCGTGGCGGCCTGCAACCGGTCACGCAGCTCCACCGACGCCACCGAGTCGAAACCGAGATCCTTGAACGACCGCTCCGCGTCCACCGCGTCGCCGGTCACATGGCCGAGCACGATCGCGGCCTGCGTCCGCACCAGGTCGAGCAGCCCCGCGGGCTCGAGGACGGTCCCGGCCTCGGTCCGGGCGTCGGACCGGTCCTCCGCCACGGGCTCCTCCACGACCGTGACCGCGGGCGTCGCGGTCGCCGGGGCCGGCACCGAGTCCAGCCAGTACCGCTGCCGTTGGAAGGCGTACGTCGGCAGCCCCACCGCCTGACCGCCCCAACCACCCAGCCCGGCCGCCCAGTCGACTTGCACGCCCTGTACGTGGGCGGTGGCCAGCGCCCGCAGAACGGAATCGGGCTCCGGCTGCCCCCGGCGGAGTACGGGTATGGCGTCGGGGGTGTGGGGGGTGAGGGCGGCGTCGGGTCCGATCTCGAGGACTGTGGTGGTGTTGTGGGTGGTGAGGGTCTGGACGGCGTCGTGGTAGCGGACGGTGGTGCGGATGTGGTGGGTCCAGTGGGCGGCGGT
>NZ_JBEYXZ010000078.1:0-2205 GCF_040645305.1 Streptomyces sp. NPDC046831
CACCACCCGGACCGCCAGACAACTCCCCTGCGACGACAGCGAATTGTGCCCTACGACACGTCACCCGCGTCGCCCTGGCCCGGTCAGTGCGGTGCGCGGTTCCGGAAGGTTCTGAGAAAAGGTCGAAGGCAGGTATTTCAGCGATGCGACAGGTCACCCGCAAGGGCCTGATGACCGTGGCCGCCGCCACCGGCGTGATCGCCGCCGCGAGCGGCTACGCCCACGCCGACGCCGGCGCGAGCGGCGCGGCGTCCCACTCACCGGGCGTGCTCTCCGGCAACACGGTGCAGGCGCCGGTGCACGTGCCGGTGAACGTCTGCGGCAACACCGTCGACGTCGTCGGGCTGCTCAACCCGGCGGCGGGGAACAAGTGCGCCAACCAGGGCGGTGGCACCTCCGGCGGGCACGGCGACCACGCCGGGTCCGGGCGGGGCGGTGCGCACGCCGGCGGCCGCACCGGCCACTCGCCGGGCGTCGGCTCCGGCAACCACGTCCAGGTGCCGGTCGACGTCCCGGTGAACGTCTGCGGCAACAGCGTGAACGTCGTCGGCGTGGGCGACGCGGCGCTGGGCAACGCCTGCGCCAACGGGACGCGTCCCGGCGGCGGGGGCGGCACCACGCCGCCGGGCGGCGGGGAGGAGCCGCCAGGCAACCCCGGCAACCCCGGCAACCCCGGCAACCCCGGGAACCCCGGCAACCCCGGGAACCCGGGCACCCCGGGAAACCCCGGTACGCCGGAGAAGCCGGGCAACCCCGGTACTCCGGGCGTGCCCGGTACGCCCGGACACCCGGGCCTGCCCGGTACGCCGGCCACCCCCGGCGGCTCCTCGCAGAACCACCCGGGCACGCAGACGGTCACCGCCCCGCGCGGCGCCGGAGAGCTCGCCCGGACCGGCAGTGAGCTGCCGATGGGCGTCGTCCTGCCGGTGGGCGCCGGGGCGCTGCTCGCGGGCGCGGTCATGTACCGCAGGGCGCGGGCCGCGGCGTAGGCGGTGCGGGCGGCGCCGCGGCCGGCGCGGGCCGGCGGGACGGCGTCCCGACACGAAGCGGGCCCCGCATGGCGGGGCCCGCTGTCGTTCCGGCCGTCTCAGCTCACCATGTGGCGCGTACCTGGCGGATGATCCGCCGGCGCAGCCGCACCCTGCGGCTGCCGTCGCGCAGCAGGCTCAGACGGTACAACTCCCAGTGTCCGTACTCTGCATGGTCCGTCAGCAGACGTGCCGTCTCCTTGCGGGAGACCCCGCGAGGGACGTACACGTCGACAAATTCGTATTCCGCCATCGCATCTATTGTGCGGGCTGGGGCCCGGTACGGATAGCGTCTGCACTATGTCTGATGCTGCGCAGCCCACCGCTGCCGAGGTACGCGCCGCCGCCGAGGCGGTCAAGACCGCGCTCGACCGCCACCTGGCCGCGGTCGAACGCAGGTCGGGTGAGGACGACCCGGCCGTCTACGAGGCGTTCAACCAGCTGGCCGCGGCCGCAGAGGCGTACGACGAACTGCTCTACGACCGTTACGACGAGGTCACCCCGTTCGAGATCCCCGGTGCGGAGGACTCGCTGCCGCCGTACACGGGCCCCGAGGAACCGAACGCGATCAGCGTGCTGATCCGCCGCGACTACGCCGTGGTGGAGCCGCAGCGGCTGCGGGCCCACGCCCGGCGGGTGGAGGCGGCGGACCAGGGCAACGACGCGAGCGGCGGGGGGACCTCCGGCACGGTCCACGGGGCGCTCGGCATCCTGTTCGGCGAGTTCGAACCGGACGAGATCGCCTCCCGGCACAAGGAGTTCGGGCTGGAGGAGGGCGACTCGACCCTGTGGGTCACGGCGGCCGACGAGCCCGCCGAGCCGGGGGAGTGGCTGGAGGCGCCCTTCGAGCACGTCGATCCGCAGCAGATCGTCTGCCGCTTCGACGTCAGCGCGGTCTTCGACGACGACCTCCACGCGGACGTGGACGACCTGGACGAGGTCGACGACGTCGACGGCGAGGACGACCTGGACGCCGGCCTCGGTGCCGACGAGGACGAGGACCTGGAGCCGCTGGACGCCGACCGCTGAGCCGGCGGGGCCACCCGCGCACGAGCACGACGCGAGGGCGGCGGTCGCCGGGGCCCCCTCGCGGCCGCCGTCCTGGTCCTGGCGGCGCTCCTGAACAACGTGCTCGGCACCGGCATCGACTGGTTCGCCCAGCACCAGGCGGCGCTCG
>NZ_JBEYXZ010000079.1:0-1572 GCF_040645305.1 Streptomyces sp. NPDC046831
GACGCCCGTGGGCGGGTCGCCGAGTTGCACGGGATTCGTGCGCAGGCGGTGGCGGGTCCGGGTGAGAAGGCGACCGCGGCGCAGCATGCCAAGGGGAAGCTGACGGCGCGGGAGCGGATCGAGCTGCTGCTGGATGCGGGTTCCTTCCAGGAGGTCGAGCAGTTGCGGCGGCACCGGGCGTCGGGGTTCGGTCTGGAGGCGAAGCGGCCGTACACCGATGGTGTGGTCACCGGGTGGGGGACGGTGGAGGGGCGCACGGTGTTCGTGTATGCCCATGACTTCCGGATCTTCGGGGGTGCGCTGGGTGAGGCGCACGCGACGAAGATCCACAAGATCATGGACATGGCGATCGCGGCGGGTGCGCCGCTGGTGTCGTTGAACGACGGTGCGGGGGCCCGGATCCAGGAGGGTGTCTCGGCGCTGGCCGGCTACGGCGGGATCTTCCAGCGCAACACGCGTGCGTCGGGGGTGATCCCGCAGATCTCGGTGATGCTGGGCCCGTGTGCGGGGGGTGCGGCCTACAGTCCGGCGCTGACGGACTTCGTGTTCATGGTCCGGGAGACCTCGCAGATGTTCATCACCGGCCCGGACGTGGTCAAGGCGGTCACCGGTGAGGAGATCACGCAGAACGGGCTGGGCGGGGCGGACGTGCACGCGGAGACCTCCGGGGTGTGCCACTTCGCCTACGACGACGAGGAGACGTGCCTGGCGGAGGTGCGGTACCTGCTCTCGCTGCTGCCGCAGAACAACCGGGAGACGCCGCCGCGGGTGGAGTGCGCCGACCCGGTCGAGCGGCGCTCGCAGGTGCTGCTGGACCTGGTCCCGGCGGACGGCAACCGCCCCTACGACATGGCCAAGGTGATCGAGGAGCTCGTCGACGACGGCGAGTACCTGGAGGTCCACGAGCGATGGGCGCGCAACATCATCTGCGCGCTGGCCCGGCTGGACGGGCAGGTCGTGGGGATCATCGCCAACCAGCCGCAGGTGCTGGCGGGTGTGCTGGACATCGAGGCCAGCGAGAAGGCGGCCCGCTTCGTGCAGATGTGCGACGCCTTCAACATCCCCCTGGTCACCCTGCTGGACGTGCCGGGCTTCCTGCCGGGGGTGGACCAGGAGCACGGCGGGATCATCCGGCACGGGGCGAAGCTGCTGTACGCGTACTGCAACGCGACCGTGCCCCGGATCTCGCTGATTCTGCGCAAGGCCTACGGCGGCGCCTACATCGTGATGGACTCCCAGTCCATCGGCGCGGACCTGACCTTTGCCTGGCCGACCAACGAGATCGCGGTGATGGGCGCCGACGGCGCGGCCAACGTCATCTTCCGCCGGCAGATCGCCGAGGCGGCGGATCCCGAGGCGATGCGGCAGAAGATGGTCAAGGAGTACAAGGCCGAGCTGATGCACCCCTACTACGCGGCCGAACGCGGCCTGGTCGACGACGTCATCGACCCCGCCGACACCCGGCAGACCCTCATCCGCTCCCTGGCGATGCTGCACACCAAACACGCCGACCTGCCCTCCCGCAAACACGGCAACCCCCCGCAGTAGAACCGGCGGGCCCACCACGGGCCC
>NZ_JBEYXZ010000080.1:0-1489 GCF_040645305.1 Streptomyces sp. NPDC046831
GGGGGGTGCCTCTATGTCTTTCGTCAAGCAGGCTGTGGGGTTCTGGGTTCGTAGAAGGTTCCGTCGCGGAGCATGGCGAACAGGACGCTGATGCGGTGGCGGGCGAGGCGGAGGAGGGCCTGCGTGTGGGTTTTGCCGCGGGCTCGGCAGCGGTCGTAGTAGGTGCGGGAGGCGGGATCGTGCAGGGCGGCGAACGCGGAGAGGAACATCGCCCGTTTCAGCTGGCGGTTCCCGCCTCTGGGGGCGTGTTCGCCGTGGATCGAGGTGCCGGACTGCCGGGTTGTCGGGGCGAGGCCGGCGTAGGAGGCGAGGTGGGCGGCGCTGGGGAACGAGCTGGCGTCGCCGACGGTGGACAGGAGGACTGCGGCGGTCCTGACGCCGATGCCGGGCATCGAGGTCAGGACCTGGGAAAGAGGGTGGGCCTCCAGCAGGGCCTCGATCCGGGCTTCCAGGGCCCGTCGTTGCTCGTGGACGGCTGCCAGCGACTTGGCCAGCGAGGGGACGATCACGTCGAGGGTTCCGGTGCCGGGGACGGTGACGGTCTGCTCGTCGAGTGCGGTGAAGATGTCGTCAACGAGTCGCTCGGCCATGCGTGGTGCCCTGGGGCGGATGACCTCGACGAGTTTGCGGCGGCCTGCCTTGCGCAGAGCGGCCGGGGATCCGTAGCGCTCGAGAAGCCAGGTGGTGGCGGGGTGGTCCAGGCGGGGGCCGAGGACGCGCTCGAGGCTTGGGTGGAACTGGGTGAGCAGGCCGCGGATGCGGTTGGAGGTGCGGTTGGCTTCTCCGGCGAGGTCCTGGTCGAAGCCGACGAGCATGGTCAGTTCGGCGGTGACCTCGTCGGTCAGGTCGAGGGTGCGCAGGGTGTGGGGCATGGTGCGGGCGGCGTCCGCGATGACGGCGGCGTCCTTCGCGTCGGTCTTGGCTTCGCCGGGGTAGAGGTCGGCGATCCTGCGCATCGCCAGGCCGGGCAGGTAGGCGACCTGACAGCCGGCGTCCCGGGCGACGGTCAGTGGCAGGGCGCCGATGGAGGCGGGCTGGTCCACGACCACCAGGACGGTGCCGAACTTGGCCCTCAGCTTGTCGAAGAGGGCCCGCAGCTTCGGTTCGCTGTTCGGCAGCGGCTTGTCGAAGACCGTCTTCCCGGCCGGGGTCAGCCCGTGGCCGTGATGTGTTTGTTTGCCGACGTCCAGGCCCAGGAAGACGCCCACCCCGTCGATGCTGATCACCGTGCCCCCACATGTGTCGACGCGTGCCGGCCCCGAGGTCGGGAGCCGTTCTCGCGCAGCCACGTTATGCAGACCTGCCGCCCGCGAACGGCCGGGCATTGCGCCCGGCCAGGCGGTGGTCGGACCTCTGATCAGCGTCTCCGACGGCACCCCTCGGGCCCGGTGACACCACCCCCCAGGTCATCCCTTCGACAGGGGGCAACAGTCATGCCGGGCCCGGAGGCCAGCGGCCCTCTTGCAGGACCGCGAAGAAGATAACGGGG
>NZ_JBEYXZ010000082.1:0-1137 GCF_040645305.1 Streptomyces sp. NPDC046831
TTTTTTTGTTCGTGCTCTAAGTGTAATTGATTGCGAAGTTCACGTTGTTGGTTAAATCTTTCTTGTTCTTCCTGTCTTTTTAGGAATTTATGATGTTCAAGTGCTGAATCAAAATTATCTTTTAATTTAGCAACTTGCTTATTAAATTCTTTCTCAAGATTTGGATGATTATATTCGTTGATTATGTCTAAATATGGCTTTGCTCGTTGCTGAACCTCATCGAGTGTTTTTTTGGTATCAGACAGTTCTTTTTTTAATTTTTCCGTTTGACTAGCCAGTGCATTCGCTCGGTCAAATCGTGGCGCAATTTGATCAAATATCTGATCAATCATAGCGTTTGCGACTCTCTCACCGTAGGCATTTTTAGATTCAAAAAACTCAGGTTCAGGCACTTCATAGGTGAGTCCTTTTTCAATGCCTGGTTCATTCTCGTAATTGTTCAATTTTTCATAATATTCTTGAATAGACGTATGTTTTGCCTTGCTCCCTTGGATCCCTCGATCTAGTCCTAAATCTTTTACTTCAACTGCAAAATCAGTCTGCATTTGTGAAAGTGTATGTCGAGATCCACCGATATATTTTTTAGCATTCAATCGCCCCGTTTCTTCGTCCACTGGAACAACGTAGGCGACAAGGTGAGGGGTTGTTTCATCACGGTGAATGGTGGTGCTGACGACATTATTTTTACCATATTTATTTTCAAGCCATTTTTTCGACTGCTCAAAAAATGCGGTTTCTTTTTCAGTTCCCCAGCCATCCCACTCCGGACTCGCTGTAATCAAATGTTCAATACACAAAACCGCATCTTTACGTCTTTTTTCAGGAATACGATCACGAATAGCGGTCATACATTTTTCGTTGGTATCCAAGGCATGTTCATTCAAATGTGTACGAGCATCATCGGCATTTAACGTTTCTCGATTGCGATAATTATGCGAAAGACTGCCTCCAACATCGGCAAATGATTTGAGTTTCTGAATACGCAAAATAGCAAATGACATGGGCGAAATCCGACACCGCAAAAAACACACGATAGCAGAGCTTTTTGAGCTTTGCGATAGCGAAGTGGACTCACTCCACTTTCAAAGCACCTAAAGGTACATTGAAAGTTCATGAGTAAGGGGAATCCTCCCCTTA
>NZ_JBEYXZ010000083.1:0-1068 GCF_040645305.1 Streptomyces sp. NPDC046831
CAGATCCGCCTGCTCCGTCTTCGTCGGCAACCCCGTCGACGGCCCACCCCGCTGAATGTCCACCACCAGCAGCGGCAACTCCAACGACACCGCCAGCCCGATCGTCTCGCTCTTGAGCGCCACCCCCGGACCCGACGTCGTCGTCACCGCCAGCGACCCGCCGAACGCCGCACCCAGCGCCGCGCCGATCCCGGCGATCTCGTCCTCCGCCTGGAACGTACGCACACCGAAATTCTTGTGCCGGCTCAGCTCATGCAGGATGTCCGACGCCGGCGTGATCGGATACGACCCCAAAAACAGCGGCAGATCCGCCTGCCGCGACGCCGCGATCAACCCGTACGCCAACGCCAGATTCCCCGAGATGTTGCGGTACGTACCCACCTCGAACGCCGCGGCCGCCGGCGCCACCTCGTAGGAGACCGCGAAATCCTCCGTCGTCTCCCCGAAATTCCAGCCCGCCCGGAACGCCGCCACATTCGCCGCCGCGATGGCCGGCTTCTTCGCGAACTTCTTCGTCAGGAACCTCTCCGTGCCCTCCGTCGGCCGGTGATACATCCAGCTCAACAACCCCAGCGCGAACATGTTCTTGCTGCGCTCGGCCTCCTTGCGACTGAGACCGAACTCCTTCAACGCCTCCACCGTCAACGTCGTCAACGGCACCGGATGCAGGCTGTAACCGTCCAGCGAACCGTCCTCCAACGGCGAGACCGTATAGCCGACCTTCTGCATCGCCCGCCTGGTGAACTCGTCCGTGTTGACGATGATCTCCGCACCCCGCGGCAGATCCCCGACGTTCGCCCTCAACGCCGCCGGATTCATCGCCACCAGCACATCCGGCGCATCCCCCGGAGTCAGGATGTCGTGATCGGCGAAGTGCAGCTGGAACGAGGACACCCCCGGCAACGTCCCCGCGGGCGCCCGGATCTCCGCCGGGAAGTTCGGCAGCGTCGACAGGTCGTTCCCGAACGACGCCGTCTCCGACGTGAACCGGTCCCCCGTGAGCTGCATACCATCACCCGAGTCACCCGCGAACCGGATGATCACCCGGTCCAGACGACGGACGTCCTT
>NZ_JBEYXZ010000084.1:0-1064 GCF_040645305.1 Streptomyces sp. NPDC046831
GTTAGTTGACCCTTAAAAGATTCATCATTTTTCAGTTTGTTTAGAACCCAAGCCCCCAGTAGAATTTTACGTCTAGTATCATCTTTTCTTTGTCGATCAGAATTTTTCTTTTTTTCACGAGCAGCAATAGCTTGTTTTTGTGCTTTTAGTTGTCTTAATCGTTCTTCTTGCTTTGCAATTTTTTGCTCTAAAGTTTCAACACTCATACCATCACCATCTCAAGGAATCCCCCTCAAGCATAGGTCTGTTTGAATTGAAATTCAAGACAGCCCATGCTATCGTGGTTTTCCCGAAGGGCGCACTTAGCCATTGGATTTCATCCAATGGTGCGACAAGGGGTAAATCCCCTTTGTAATCCCCTGACCAACATATACATGTTGGTAATTTCGATAAATCGAAATAAAGAGCAAAAGCAAAATGGCGATATATCATTTTTCAGTTAAAACGATTAGTAGAGGTAATGGACGATCGGCCGTTGCTTGTGCTGCATATCGTTCAAGTGAAAAATTGGTATGCGATTTTTATGGAAAAGAACAAGACTACACAAGAAAAACTGGTGTCGAATTTACAAAAATCTATGCACCTGAAAATACAAATACTGAGTTACTCAAGCGCCAAACACTTTGGAATGAAGTCGAAAAGGTTGAACGTAGAAAAGATGCATTACTTGCAAGAGAGTTTGAGATTGCATTTCCCAGTGAGTTAAACGCTGAACAGCGTGAAAATATGCTCAATGAACTTTGCCGAAACCTCGTTAAAAAATACGGTGTCATCGTTGATGCTGCTATTCATGCACCTCATACAGACAGTGGAAGTGATGAACGCAACTACCATGCACACATCATGTTCACAACCCGAAGTATTAATGAGCAGGGTGGCTTTTCAGCAAAAAAATATAGGGACTTCAGTCGTGACAATGGCACAGAAACTGTAAGCCACTGGAGAGAATCATTTGCAGAGTTATGCAATCATCACCTGGAACAAAATGGATTTGATGAACGTGTCGATCACAGAAGTTATGAAGACCAGGAAAGTGACCTAGAAGCAACTCAGCACGAAGGTCA
>NZ_JBEYXZ010000085.1:0-1031 GCF_040645305.1 Streptomyces sp. NPDC046831
TGGGCGTCCTTGAGGGCGTCGAAGGCGCCGTCGTTGAAGATGTTGCAGTTCTGGTAGATCTCGATCAGGGCGGTGCCGGGGTGGGCGGCCGCGGCGCGCAGGACGTCGGTGAGGTGGCGGCGGTCGGAGTCGATGGTGCGGGCGACGAAGGACGCCTCCGCTCCCAGGGCGAGGGAGACGGGGTTGAAGGGGGCGTCCAGGGAACCCATCGGCGTCGATTTGGTGATCTTGCCGACCTCGGAGGTGGGGGAGTACTGGCCCTTGGTCAGGCCGTAGATGCGGTTGTTGAACAGCAGGATCTTGAGGTTGACGTTGCGGCGCAGGGCGTGGATGAGGTGGTTGCCGCCGATGGAGAGGGCGTCGCCGTCGCCGGTGACGACCCACACGCTCAGATCACGGCGTGAGGTGGCCAGGCCGGTGGCGATGGCGGGGGCGCGGCCGTGGATGGAGTGCATCCCGTAGGTGTTCATGTAGTACGGGAAGCGGGAGGAGCAGCCGATGCCGGAGACGAAGACGATGTTCTCCCGGGCCACGCCGAGTTCGGGCATGAAGCCCTGCACGGCGGCGAGGATGGCGTAGTCGCCGCAGCCGGGGCACCAGCGCACCTCCTGATCGGACTTGAAGTCCTTCATGGACTGCGCGGCCTCCGCCTTCGGCACCAGCGACAGCGCCTGGACCGTCTTGCTGCCTTCGGTGGGCGTCTCAGTCATCGATGGCCTCCTTCAGGGCCGTCGCCAGCTGTTCGGCCTTGAACGGCATGCCGTTGACCTGGTTGTAGCTGTGCGCGTCCACCAGATACCGGGCGCGGATGAGGGTGGCGAGCTGGCCGAGGTTCATCTCCGGGATCACCACCTTGTCGTAGCGGGCGAGGACCGCGCCGAGGTTGGCGGGGAAGGGGTTGACATGCCGCAGATGCGCCTGCGCGATCGCCCGCCCCTGCGCGCGCAGCCGCCGCACCGCCGCCGTGATCGGCCCGTAGGTGGATCCCCAGCCCAGGACCAGGGTGGTGGCCTGGTCGGGATCGTCCACGG